>JAKFDW010000314.1:0-1580 GCA_036675955.1 Orrella sp.
GCCGTGTTGAAGAAGTAAAAGCGTTTTTCAAGGAGACGCCACAATGAATCCAGCGCAATCATTGCAAAAGAAATTGCAGAAAGGCGGTCTGTTGGACATTTCCGCCGTCTCCAGCGACGACATCATCGCTGCGGCAAACGACCTGGGCATGACGGCTTTTGTGGTCAACTGCGACCGCGCGAGAAGCCGTTCGGCCGTGTTGCGCGCGGTGGTCAAGGCCGTGGATTTCCCCGAGTATTTCGGCGGCAATCTGGATGCGCTGTACGATTGCCTGTGCGACACCGTGCTTGACCAAAAAACTGGACTTTTCCTTTGGTTCCACAATCTGCATTCAGGCGACCCCGCGCTGGCCGACGACTCCAAGGCAATACAAGGAGTCTGCGCCGATGTCGCGGATTTCGCGGCGAACAACGATAGGCGCTTCGCGTATTTCATTGAACATGCCGGCAAGCACAAAGACCCCGAGCCCGGTATTGCGCCCGAGCCGTATTCAGGTTCCCGCTCGCCCGAATAAGCGCGGGCTGGCCGGGCAGCCGGCCCCGCGCTGCGGCTGTATCAGTCCCAGCCGCGCAGGGCGCTGATGGCTGCTATCAGCGCCAGTCCGGCGGTTTCGGTGCGCAATACGCGCTTGCCGAAGCTGACGGCGGTCAAACCATGGTGTTCCACCAGCGCTTGCTCTTCGTCAGACCAGCCACCCTCCGGTCCGACCAGCAGCGTCAGCTGATCCTGTCCCGCCCCCAGCGCCTGGGTCAGCGTATGCGGACTTGCAGGATGGCAGAATAGAGTGTTGCCGGCATTGCCGGCGCGCCGGGCCAGGTAATCACGCAGCGCCACGGGCTCGTCTATTTCCATGATGCGGTTGCGTCCGCATTGTTCGCTGGCCGACTGGGCGATACGTCTCCAGTGCTGCAGGCGCTTGTGCAGCCGTTCGCCAGACAACTGCAGTACGCTGCGCTGGGCCGAGATCGGGACGAGGCGTCTTGCGCCCAGTTCCACTGCCTTTTCAATAATCCAGTCCATTTTGTCGCCGGAGGGTATCCCTTGCACCAGGGTGATGTCGCCGTCGAGTTCCGCCTCGGCGGGATCGTGTTCGCCCACGGCCGCATAGCCGTTCTTACCTTCGATGCGCAGTTTGGCGGGGTATTGGCCTCCCTGCCCGTTGAACAGGACGATGTCCGAGTCGGGCCGCAAGCGCAGCACTCTTATGGCATGATGAGCCAGCTCAGGCGGGAGTTCAATGGTGCTGTTGGGCTCCAGTGCTGCAGTACAGAAAAATCGTGGGATGGCCATAAGACGAATACCGGACTGTGGTGAAGACTGGAATGATACTGTCCCGCCGGCGGTCTGTGACCCTGCGCGTCCAGGCACGGTCCCAGCAGTATATTTCCCCGGTGTTAAAATCGGTCGCTTCGTAAACCTTATCGATGGCGCCAGGCCTTTTCCGGGGTTTGTCGCTTCTAGCGAGTTTTGAATGAGCCACACGCCAGTCCAAGATTCGTCCATGGCAAATGCTATTCGTGCATTGTCGATGGATGCGGTCCAACAAGCCAATTCGGGTCATCCCGGAGCCCCCATGGGGA
>JAKFDW010000315.1:0-16054 GCA_036675955.1 Orrella sp.
TGTTGCAGTAGTCATTTGACAGGTTTTTTAAATGGCGTCATAATCTCGTTCTTCGGTCGGGTCGTTAGCTCAGTTGGTAGAGCACCGGACTTTTAATCCGATGGTCGCGCGTTCGAGTCGCGCACGACCCACCACCGATCTTTTTAAAAACAACCAGTCCTTCGGGCTGGTTTTTTTTTGCCATAAGACACTGTCCGCTTATGCTAAATTGTAATGCTATGGTCGGAAACCGGTAGCCTTATTCTTTTTTAGAAGCCTGTATCTTGATCCTCCTGGAAAACATCCATAAAACCTATGCCTCCCCGGGCCGTATCTCGCATGCATTGGCGGGTGTCGACCTGCACGTGCGCAAAGGGGAAATCTTTGGCATTATCGGGCGGTCAGGCGCAGGGAAAAGCACGCTGATACGCATGCTTAATCTTCTGGAGAGGCCGACCCAGGGTACGGTTACGGTCAACGGCAGGGACATCACGCAGCTTGGCGAGCCGCAACTCAGGGAATTCCGGCATGGTGTGGGCATGGTCTTCCAGCATTTCAACCTGCTGCGTTCGCGCACCGTGCTCGATAACGTATGTTTTCCCTTGCGGCTGGCGGGCTTGCCGCGTACGCAGCAAGTACAGCGCGCGCACGAAGTACTGGCGCTGGTGGGGCTCACCGACCACGCCCGCAAGTATCCAAGGCAGTTGTCGGGCGGCCAGCAGCAGCGTGTGGGCATAGCGCGCGCGCTGGCCAATCGTCCGGAACTCCTGTTGTGCGATGAGGCAACGTCCGCCCTGGACCCGGAAACGACACAGTCGATCTTGCGCCTGCTGCTTGACATCAACAAGCGCCTGGGGCTGACGATAGTCCTGATCACGCATGGCATGGACGTCATTCGCAACGTCTGCGACCGCGTTGCCGTCATCGATGCCGGCGTTATCGTGGAAAGCGGTGCGGTACTGGATGTTTTCCTGCATCCCCGCCATCCCGTGACGCAATCCCTGTTGTCTGAAAGCGGCGTCGATGCAGAAGGCTGGCGCGAAATGGCGCAGGGCATAGAAGGGCAGTTGTTGCGCCTGAGTTTCCGGGGCGAGGCCACGGTCAGGCCCATACTCAGTCAGGTCGGCCGCGAACTGGGCCTGGATGTGAGCATCCTGCAGGGATCGGTTGGCCGCATCAAAGATACGCCCTATGGACAGCTTGTCGTCGCTGTGCAGGGAGGCGCGTCGGAGCAAGGAAAATTGGCCGGCGTACTGGTGGATGCGGGCATTGAATGCGAGGTGCTGCGGCCATGATGTTCACGAATCTCGATTGGGCCTTGATAGGCGAAGCAACCATCGACACCTTGTTGATGACGGGTTTCTCGCTCGTGTTCACAGTCATCATCGGCCTGCCGCTGGGCGTCGTCCTCTTCCTGACCAGCAAGCACCAGATGCTCCAGAATGGACCTGTCTATCAGGTTCTTTCGTTTATCGTGAACGTATTGCGTTCCGTCCCCTTTCTGATCCTGCTGATTGTCATGATTCCGCTGACCCGCGTTCTGGCCGGCACGTCGCTGGGCGTGGAGGGGGCGGTGCCGCCCCTGGTGGCCAGCGCTGCGCCGTTTTTTGCGCGGCTGGTGGAAAACGTATTGCGCGAGCTCGATCCCGGAGTTTCCGAAGCGTGCAGGGCGATGGGCGCTGATTCGCGCCAGACCGTCCTGATGGCCCTCATTCCCGAAGCAACCACCGGCATCGTGGCCGCGATCATCGTCACCGCTATTGCGCTGGTAGGCTATTCGGCCATGTCGGGCGTCATTGGCGGGGGCGGCCTGGGCGACCTGGCACTGCGTTTCGGTTATCAGCGCTACCAGACGGATGTCATGGTGGTGACCGTAGCCATTCTGGTTGTGATGGTCCAGCTTTTGCAAGTATTTGGGGATCGCCTGGTGGCAAGCCTCAATCGCAAATAATATTCTATGGAGAAAAACCATGTTTTTTAGAAAGATTGCGCCAACCCTGGCCTTTTCCATCGCCGCGCTGTTTGCCGGTGCATCCGCGCAAGCTGAAACGCTCAGCATAGCCGCCACGCCCGTGCCGCATGCCGAGCTGCTTGAACTGGTCAAGCCGGTGTTGGCCAAGGAAGGCGTGGAACTGGACATCAAAGTTTTTACCGACTACGTCCAGCCCAACCAGCAGGTGGCCGAGGGCCATATCGATGTCAACTTCTTCCAGCACAAGCCCTATCTCGATTCGTTCAACAAAGAGCACAAGACGGGTCTGGTTTCTGTCGGCCTGGTTCATGTGGAGCCTTTTGGCGCGTATTCGCAGAAGATCAAGGACATCAAAGAGCTGGAGGACGGCGCACTGATCGCTTTGCCCAACGACCCTTCCAATGGCGCGCGCGCGCTGCTTTTGCTGCAAAAGCAGGGCTTGATCAAGCTGAAGGATCCATCCAATATCCTGGCGACATCGCGCGATATCGCCGAGAATCCGAAAAACCTCAAGTTCCGCGAACTTGAGGCAGCTACCTTGCCGCGGATCCTGCCGGATGTCGACCTGGCCTTGATCAATACCAACTATGCGCTGGAAGCTGGTTTGAATCCTGTCAAGGATGCCCTGTTCATCGAGGGCGCCGACTCGCCTTACGCCAATTTGCTGGCGACCACCGAAGCCAAGAAAGATTCGCCGGCCATCAAGAAGCTGGTCGATGCTTTGCAAAGCCCGGCAACCCGCCAATTCATAGAGGAAAAATACCAGGGCGCCATCGTTCCCGCCTTCTGACGGCAGGGCGCCCGCAATGGGCGCTTTCGGTTACCATACAATTTTTGACGATGTCGCCCACATTCAAGGAGTCGTATATGTTCAAGAACAAAATCAAAGTCGCGTTGGCCGGGCTGGCAATGGCCTTGGTACTGCCTGCCGCTCACGCCGCACAAGACAAAGAACTGCTCGTTGCCACCGACACGGCATTCGTTCCTTTTGAGTTCAAGCAGGACGGTAAATACACCGGCTTCGATATTGAGCTGTGGGACGCCATCGCCAAGGAAGCCGGCCTTAAGTATTCACTGCGACCCATGGACTTCAACGGCATTATTCCGGGCCTTCAAACCCGCAATATCGATGCCGCGCTGGCCGGCATCACCATACGCGACGATCGCAAGAAAGTCATTGATTTCTCCGACCCGTATTATGAAAGCGGCCTGGCCATTCTGGTCGGCAAAGACAATACCAGTATCAAGTCTGCCAAAGACCTGGAAGGCAAGAACGTCGCGGTAAAGATAGGTACGGCCACGGTCGACTACCTGAAGGCCAACGTACCGAACGCAACGCTCAAGTTGTTCCCGAATATTGACAATGCGTTCCTTGAGCTTGCCACAGGCCGCGTCGATGCCGTGGTGCACGACACTCCCAATCTTCAGTATTTCGCCAAGACCGGCGGACAGGGCAAGGTCAAAGTTGTCGGCTCGCTGAAAAGCGGCGATTTCTACGGTATTGGCTTTCCCAAGGGCAGCGAACTGGTTCCGGTCGTGAACAAGGCGCTCAAAACCCTACAGGCCAATGGCACCTACGACGCCCTGTATTCAAAATGGTTCGGCGAAAAAGCTGCACAAGTCAATTAAGTACAGGCTGACCTGACCGGCGACGGCGATCGGGCGTAGTGCGCTACCCCCTGATCGCCGTTTTTATTTGACGATGTCGGGCCCGGCATGGCGGGCGCGCAATTTTCAAGGCATACATCGTGACTTTTGAATGGTCTGCCATCTGGGACGCATTGCCCAGCCTTCTCGAAGGCACAAAAATGACGATACAGATCACATTGCTGGGCCTGATTGGCGGCACCATCATTGGATTTCTCTCGGGTGTCGTGACCACCTACGTCAAGGTGCTGGTTACCTGGAAAACAACAATCATCGCCGTCATCAGCGTGGCGCTGATCGTTGCCCTGATCAGACTGGCGTCCTGGATAGGCAGCACTTTCCTGGCCGGCGTACCGGGCTGGATATGGCTGGTGCTGCAGGTGGCGATTGTTCTGGCGGTGCTGTGGCGGTTCGCAAGATACATACCCGTCGCACTTTCATTCCTGGCCCAGGTATATATCTTGTTGATACGCGGCACGCCTATTGTCGTGCAGGTCATGTTCATCTACTTTGCCTTGCCGCTGATTTCAGGCTGGCGCATCGACGCGCTGCTGGCCGCCATTTTTACGCTGGTCATCAATTCCGGCGCCTATATTGCAGAGATCGTGCGCGGCGCCTTGCAGTCGGTTCCCAAGGGGCTCAAGGAAGCCGGCCAGGCCATGGGGCTGCCTTTCTACAAAATACTCGCCTACATCATCGGGCCAGTCGCGTTACGGCGCATGATTCCCGCCATGGGCAATCAATGCATCATAAGCCTCAAGGACTCATCGCTTTTCATTGTCATTGGCGTGGCCGAACTGACGCGCCAGGGGCAGGAGATCATCGCCAGCAATTTTCGGTCGGTTGAAATCTGGGGCGCCGTGGCGGTTATTTATCTGATTCTTACCGGCATCATTGCGCTGACCCTCAAGTTTATCGAACACAGGACGCAAATCGTATGAGCATTGTCGAGTTCAAGAATGTCGTCAAACGTTTCGGCCCGACCACGGTACTCAACGGCATTGATCTGACCATAGAGAAGGGTGAAGTCGTGGTGGTGGTCGGCCCGTCCGGTTCCGGGAAATCGACGCTGCTGCGTTGCATCAATGTGCTGGAGACCATCGAGGAAGGCGACATTACCGTGAATGGCCTGAGCGTGCGGGGCAGCGGTGCTCAGGTCCGCGAATTGCGCCGGGAAGCCGGAATGGTGTTCCAGCAGTTCAATCTTTTCCCGCAGCTCACGGCGCTGGAAAATGTAATGTTCGGTCCGGTCCACACAAGGGGCAGCGCGCGCAAGCAAGCCAGGGACGAGGCGGTAGCGCTACTTGGCAAGGTGGGGCTGGAAGAGAAAATCAATCATTATCCCGGCGAGCTCTCCGGGGGCCAGCAACAGCGGGTCGCCATTGCTCGCGCACTCGCCATCCGGCCGCAGCTCATGCTGTTCGATGAGCCTACCTCCGCCCTCGACCCCGAATTGCGCCATGAAGTGCTGAAGGTCATGCAGGACGTCGCGGAAGAGGGCATGACGATGGTCGTGGTCACCCATGAAATGGAGTTCGCGCGCAAAGTGGGCAGCCGGCTGATCTTCATCGACGGAGGAAAAATAGCCGAAGATGGCGCGCCGGCCGAACTGCTGAGCAATCCGCCCAGCCAGCGGCTGAAGGAGTTCCTGCAGCACGTTACCTAATGCGTATTGGCTGGCCGGGCGCCTGTCGGCGCCGCGGCGATGTTTAACGTGCGACCCGTATCGTGCGCGTCGCGGCCAGTTTTTTTGATCCCTGCTCGGTTACCTTTATGGTTACCTGGCGCGGCGTGAAGCCTTCGGGCAGTGGAGCGGCGCCGCCCACATGGCTGTATTGCTGCAGTTCGATGGCAAACGGCGGCAGGTCGATGCTGCCGGACTTGCGGTTGGCATACCGACCCGCCACCACCAGTTCCATTTCGCCGGTAAATGTTTCGGTCTTGCCTTGGTCTTGCATGACCAGTATCTGGTACTGTAGTTGCCCGTCTTCACTGGTGAACGACGCGGCGCGGATGCCGGGCGATGTGCCTCTTGGGTCGGGCGGCATGGCATTGGCAAAAAGCTGGATTTCCGTTGTGAGCTTGGCTACTTGTTCCTGGGCTTTTTTCAACTGGGCCGCCTGCTCTTGAACGGTAGCGGTGCTCTGCTTGAGATCGTGGGCCTGCTGATTGAACTGCGATTGCAGCCGCTGCTTGTCCATATTGCTGCTGTTCAGGTCGTAGTGCAACTGTTCGGACTGCTCCACGGTCAGTCGTGTGGGGCCGTAGCTTTTTTGCAGGAACAGCAGGCCGCCGGCTCCGAGCACAATGCCAGAAAGCATCAGCACCAGCCATCGAGGTATGCGGCGCGCACGGCGGGTATTGCCGTAAGCCGTAGGTTGGAAGACACGGCGTTTGGACGATCCGAACATGGAGATTTATTCCTGTATTGCAGGGCAAGGGCAAGCGATAATGTCCATTGCCAAAAACCCTAAAGCATAAACGGACCGGCCTGCTTGCGGCAACATATGCCGGTCTTGGTTTCATGTTGACAGATGCAGATACACATATTTTGCTGATCCAGGATCAGTGTAACGTGCGGGGTCGCGGACGGCTAGCGCAGAGCGGTGTCGAGTTGCGTCAGACGCTGCGGGGTGCCTACGTCTGTCCAAAGGCCGTTGTAGTGGCAACCGGCTACTTTGCGAGCTGCCATCGCTTGTCTTAGCAGCGGTGCCAGGGGCGCTGCCTGGCCGGGAGCAACGCCATGAAACAGCGCCGGACGATAGACGCCTATGCCGGAAAAGGTGAGGGTAGCGGGCGCAACCGGCGTGGAGATGTCGGTGACGAGGCCGGAGTCATGTAATTGGAAATCGCCCCGGGGGTGCTGGACGGGGTTATCGACGAGCATCAGCCATGCCAACATACTGCTGTCCATGCCGGCTGCGACACGTTTGGCCTCGGCAGGATTCCAATCGCACCAGACATCGCCGTTTACCACGAGAAAGGGCTGTTCTTCGAAATAGGGCAGGGCCTGCGCAATGCCGCCGGCTGTTTCCAGCGGCTGCGGTTCCAAGGAATAGCGGATGCGGGCGCCATATCGGCCGCCGTCGCCCAGCGCCTGTTCGATTTGCTCGCCCAGCCAGGACAGGTTGATGACTATTTCCGTAATGCCGGCGGCGACCAGTCTTTCGATGTGCCAGACAATCAAGGCTTTGCCGCCGGCCTGGAGCAAAGGCTTGGGCATGCTGTCGGTGAGCGGGCGCATGCGTTCGCCTCGGCCGGCGGCCAGGATCATGGCCCGCATCAGAATGTGTACCCGGTGGTGACTTGCCTGTTGTCGAGCTTGTCGAGCAGTCGGACAAGAGGTCGAAAGACGTTGTAGCGCCCTGCGACCTGGCGCACGTAAGCATTCACGCGAGGCATGTGATCCAGATAGTGATGCTTGCCGTCGCGGTAGGAAAGCCGGGCGAATACACCCAGGATGCGCAAGTTGCGCTGCAGTCCCATCCATTCGTAGGCCCGATGGAAGTCGGCAAAGTCGGCATGCACCGGCAGGCCTGCGGCTCGGGCGGCTTCCCAGTAGCGTATTGCCCAGTCCAGCTGCTGCGGCTCTTCCCAGGTGGTGCGCGCGTCCATGACCAGCGAAGCAATGTCGTAGGTGAGCGGACCGACGAGCGCGTCCTGATAATCGATGATGCCCGGATTTTGTCCTGCCTGGCCCACCATCAGGTTGGGGGAATGGAAATCGCGGTGCACCAGTACACTGGGCTGTCTGGCATTGTCTTCGATCAGGGCGGTAAACGCGTCGTGCAATACGGATTGATCGGTTTCGCCAAGCTGGACTTGGCAATGACGTTGCGCATACCATTCCGGGAAGACTGTGAGCTCCTGCGACAGGCGTTCAGCGTCGTAGTGTGGAAGGCCTTGCGTACTGGCATGCTGCATGCGCACCAGCGCTGCGATCGAATCGCGATAAAGCCTTTGCAGGCGGGTATCGTCGAGTCCGGCCTGTATTGCCTGGTAATAAGTCTGTTCGCCCAGGTCGGTCAGCAGAAGAAAGCCTTGCTGCAGGTCTTGGGCCAGAATGGCCGGTACATTCAGGCCTGCTTGTGCAAGCAGGCCTGTTACGTGGATGAAGGGCCTGCAGTCTTCCTGTTGCGGCGGGGCATCCATGACGATGGCAGTGCCGCTGGCGGCGTTGAGCCGATAATAGCGCCGAAAGCTTGCGTCGCTGGAGGCCGGTTTCAAGCTTGCGAGATCCAGTTTGTGGTCGCCCGCGATGCCTTGCAGCCAATTTTTCAGTATAGGCAATCGGGATTCTGCGCTGAAGTTCAAGATTGAGTTTCCATGGTAAGAGAATGAATACGCATAGCCAGGCGGCATTGTGGAACATGTACACGCCGGCTTCTCTATAATACCGGGTTGCCGGTCAATACGGGTCGGCAGCTGTGCCAAAATATGGTCAGTTTTCTTCAAGGGCGAAATACGCGTGCGTTTGGTTTGGTGGGCAATTCTTCTGGCTATGGGCGGCGTGTCGGCGGCGCAGGCAAAGCAGCCTGGGCAGGATGCCGGCACCTTGCCTCTGCAAGAATTGCGCGTGGCCCCAAATCTGCAAGTCCACGGAAATATCGAAGACAACGAAATCACATCGTTCCTGATCGGCGACAAAATGGAGTCCGACGAGGACGGCCTGGTCAAACTCACCGGCAATGCCGAGGTTCGCCGTATCGATTCCATCGTGAAGGGCGACTACATCGATTACCAGCGGTCTACCGGTCAGGTGCGCGTGCGCGGCAACGGACTTGTCATGCGCGATGCGAGCATCGTCAAAGGCCCGGAGATCAACTACAACATCAATAGCGAAACTGGCGAAGTCAACGATCCCAATTTTTGGCTGGGAGCAACCGGGGGCGCGGGTAAGGCCGTGAAGGCCGATATCCTCAGCCGCAACCATATGCGTCTCGAGAAGGTCACGTATTCCGGCTGCCCGTGTCCGGATCCGTCCTGGTTTATCAAGTCCTCGCGCGTCGATCTCCTTTTCGAGGAGAATGAAGGCACGGCACGCCACGGCGTACTCTATTTCAAAGGCGTGCCCATTCTTTATTCGCCGTTCCTGACTTTCCCCATACGCAAGGAGCGCAAGTCCGGTTTCCTGGTGCCCACGTACGGCACGTCCAGCAGCGGCGGGCTGGAACTCTCGCTTCCGTATTACTTCAATATTGCGCCCAACTACGATGCGACACTGACACCGCGCTATATGGCCAAGCGCGGCTTGCAATTGGGCGGCGAGTTCCGCTATTTGGGGAAACGGTATAACGGCCAGCTGGCCGGCACCTACCTGGCCGACGACAAAGAGGCCGATCGCGATCGCTGGTATTACTCCTGGCAGCATGGCCACAATCTGGGTGGCGGGTTGAGCGCCTCATTCGACATTCGCCGCGTATCCGACGATGATTATTTCCGGGATTTTTCCTCGCTGGGACTCAACGAAGCAACCAATACTTATTTGCCCAGCAGCGCCGGACTGAACTGGAGCGGCTACAAGTATTTCAACGCGTCGTTATACGCCTATACCTATCAGACACTGCAGGACAGTACTGCCAATTACTTGGCACCCCAGTACAACAAATTGCCCGAGCTCTATGTGCGCGGCGCGCGCTATAACTGGGGCGGCTTCGATGTCCAGTCCGAGAACTATGCCACGCGGTTCATGATGCCCTTCTACAAGGGCGACATCGAAAGATACAGCTTCTTCAAAGACCATCGCATCGCGCCGAACGGCACCCGCTTGTCTTCGTACACCACGGTGTCCTATCCCGTGGTGCGCGCCGGCTGGTATGTGACGCCCAAGATCGGGCTGCATCTCAGCCAGTACAGTACCGATTGGTATCCGGATCAGTTGCCGCAGTATGCGGGCCGGCCCGATACGCAATCCCGGGTTCTGCCCATCATGTCTATCGATTCGGGCATGACCTTCGAGCGCAAGACCACTCTGTTTGGCAACGATTCCATACAGACGCTTGAGCCTCGCGTGTATTATTTGCGTGTCCCGTATCGGGACCAGTCGCAGATTCCCATCTTCGACACGTATTACGCCGACTTCAACTTTGCGCAGGCCTTCGACGAGAACATATTCACTGGCGGCTGGGACCGTATCGCCGATGCCGACCAAGTAACGCTTGGCCTCACCACGCGCTGGCTGGATGAGGAATCCGGATTCGAACGCTTGACCTTGTCGGCCGCGCAGCGTATTTACTTCCGGGACCAACTGGTCACCCTGAATGCCTTCGACAAGGAGCGCACCGAGACCAAATCCGATTATCTCGTGGGCGTCAATGCGGCACTGACCGATACGCTGGATGTGCGATTCGACGCGCAGTACAATCCAGAATCCAGGGAGCGCAACCGCATGACTGCAGGCTTTCGCTGGGAACCGAAGCGCCTTGCCATGTTGGCGGCCTCCTATCGATATCAGCGCGATCCAGCACAAGTAGACGATCCCGAAATCCGGGCGTTGCCCGGATACGTCGATAACAGTAAAGAGCAGGTCAGCTTTACCGGTCAGTGGCCTATAACCAGCAAAGTGTACGCATTGGGACGCTTTGACTATTCCTTGCAGGAAAAGCGCAGCACCCAGTCGATCTTCGGACTCGAATACAAGGGCGACTGCTGTTGGGTAGGCCGGGTGGTCATGCAGCGGTATGCGGTTTCCCGAGAGGAAGTCAATACCGCCCTGTTCTTGCAGCTGGAGCTCTCCGGCCTCGGTTCGCTGGGTACAGATCCCATGCGTCTACTGAGCGAGCGGATTGCAGGCTATAGAACCATAACTCCACCAATACCTGAAAAAACCACCTTCGAGAGGTATGAATAATGCGTAGTGTGCATGCTAAGCGCCGGCTAGCGTCCATTTTGATTCCAATTCTGGGCGTGACATCGTCGGGCATTGCTGTAGCTGCCAAACCGGCGGACAACAAAGCCGAACCCGCCGCCGCGCAACAGTCGCAACAGTTTGTCGATGGCATTGCCGCGGTCGTCAATCAAAAAGTCATTACCCTGCAGCAGGTCAATGCCGAGGCGCGGATGGCCCAAGAGCAATTGACGCGCCAAAAGATTCCAGTGCCTGATTTTGCCGTTCTGCAGAAGCAGGTGCTCCAGCGCATGATTACCGAAGAGGTAGAGCGCCAGGAGGCCGACCGGCTCGGAATCAACGTTACCGATGCCCAGACGGAGCAGGCTGTCCAGACGGTGGCCAACCGCAACAAAATCAGCGTTGCGCAGCTACGCCAGGAAATCGAAAAGTCCGGTCTGTCATGGGATGCCTATATGAACAACCTGCGCAAAGAAGTGCGCATGGATCTCCTGCGCCAGCGCGCGGTCGACAGCACCATCGTCATATCGGATGCCGAAATCGATGCCTTCCTGAAGATTCAGGGCAATCAGTTGCCGGCTGCCCGACAGGGCCAGCAGGCACAGCAGCCTGCGCAGGAAGCGCCGGCGCAGCAAAGCGGCCCGCAAGTCCTGGGTCTGGCCCAAATATTGGTGGCCGTGCCTGAAGGCGCTTCCTCTTCACAAGTACAGGAACTCCGCAAGAAAGCCGAGGGGCTGCTGGACCGCGTGCGCGCCGGTGACGACTTTGGCGGAATCGCGGCCTCGTCGTCAGACGGCCCCGAAGCCCTCAGCGGCGGTGAGCTTGGGCTGCGGCCTGTCAACGGTTGGCCCGATCTGTTCATACAGGCTACCGAGAACCTGAAGTCAGGCGAAACCAGCGCCATCATCCAAAGCGGCAACGGATTCCACATCCTCAAGGTCCTCACGCGGGGCCAGGCGTCACAGGGCGGCGCCCAGGCGGCGCGTTCACCGGCTCCCGGTCCCGGTCCTGCCGCTCCGCAGGCACAGCAGCAGTCCCAGGGGCCGATGATGGTCACGCAGACGCATGCGCGCCACATTCTCATCAAGAGTTCCAAGGTCATGTCGGACGAAAAGGCCGAGACGCGTCTGGCGCAACTGCGCCAACGTATCGTCAGCGGCGAGAAGTTCGAAGATCTGGCCAAGCGTTCGTCGGAAGACGTAACGGCTCCGCAAGGCGGCGACCTCGGCTGGCTGACGCCGGGCGAAACGGTACCCGCATTCGAACAAGCCATGAACGCGCTGGAACCCGGCCAGATCAGCGAGCCTGTAAAGTCCCAATTCGGCTGGCATCTCATCCAGGTGCTGGAGCGCCGCACGAAGAATATGGAAGACGAGTTCAAGCGCATGCAAGCTCGCCAGATCCTGTTTCAGCGCCGCGTGGAACCGGCCTTCGAAGACTGGCTGAGCCAGTTGCGCAGCCAGGCTTACATCGATAATCGCCTTGATCCTCAATCGAACCGGAATCGTCGTTAATTATTTATGGTCCATCAAGCACGCAAACGTTTTGGACAAAACTTTCTGGTTGACGAAGGAATCATCGAATCGATAGTGCGCGGCATTGCTCCGCAACGCAGCGATACCGTCATTGAAATTGGTCCGGGGCTCTCCGCCCTGACCAAGCCTTTATTGCAGTCGCTGGATCGTCTGACGGCGGTGGAAATCGATCGCGATCTGGCAGCGCGATTGCGCCGCCAATATCCGGACGAAAGGCTTACCGTAGTGGAAGGGGACGCCCTGCAGGTGGATTTCGCCGCGCTGGGATCCGAACTGCGCATCGTCGGCAACCTGCCTTATAACATTTCCAGTCCTCTGCTGTTTCACCTGATCGCGTATGCCGACGATGTCGTGGATCAGCATTTCATGCTGCAGCGCGAAGTCATCGACCGCATGGTGGCTGCCCCGGGATCGAGCGATTACGGGCGCCTGTCTGTCATGTTGCAGTCGCGCTATTGCATGACCAAGTTGTTCGATGTCCCGCCCGAGGCTTTTGATCCGCCGCCGCGCGTGGTGTCCGCGGTGGTGCGCATGGTTCCCTTGCCGGCATCACGACTCAGGCCGCAAAGCCAGAATGCTTTCGAAAAGCTGGTCGTCCGGGCGTTCACGCAGCGGCGCAAGATGTTGCGCCGATCCTTGAATGACTGGTCTGAACTGATCGATTGGGAGGCGCTGGGGATTCTGCCCACGTCGCGTGCCGAAGAGCTTTCGGTCGGACAGTTTATTGCGCTGTCCGATACCTTGCTGGCCGCAGGGGCGCTCAAAGCCTGATCGGCATCATCCGAAAAACCAGTAGCATACGGCTATCGATGCCAATACCCCGGCCAGGTCGGCGATAAGCGCGCATCCCACAGCATGGCGTGCCCGCTGTATGCCGACTGCGCCAAAATATACCGCCAGGACATAGAAAGTCGTCTCCGTGCTTCCCTGGACGGTGGCGGCCAGCAGGGCTGGAAAGCTGTCGACACCGAAATGCTGCATGGTTTCGATCAGCATGCCGCGCGCCGCACTTCCCGAAAAGGGCTTGACGATGGCGGTAGGCAGCGCGTCGACAAAACGGCCGTCCAGTCCGGCAGCCTGCACCAGCCACCTGATGCTGTCGAGCAGCGCATCAAGAGCCCCCGAAGCCCGCAATACGCCGATGGCGCACAACATCGCGACCAGATAGGGCAGCAGGTTCTTCGAAATCTCGAAGCCTTCCTTGGCGCCCTCGACAAAGCATTCGTACACGGGCACTTTCTTCCGGGCGCCCGCCAGTAAAAAGATCATGATGATGCCGAACAGGGTGAGATTGCCCATGAGCGACGATGTGGCGCTCAGTGCCGCACTGCTAAGGCTGCCCAGCAAGGCCATCAGGCTGCCGATCGCCAGCGCCAGGCCGGCGCCCCAGGCAAGTACGACGGGGTCATGCAACTTCAGCCTTTGCATGAAGGCCACGGCAAGAAGACCCGCCAGCGATGAAGCCGTTGTCGCCAGCAATATCGGCAGAAAGACCATGGTGGGATCCGCCGCCCCTTGCTGAGCCCGATACATGAAGATGGTTACAGGAAGCAGCGTCAACGACGACGCATTCAACACCAGGAAAAGGATTTGTGCGTTGGTCGCCGATCTGGGGTCGGGATTCAGCGTCTGGAGCTCGCGCATGGCGCGCAGGCCGATGGGCGTCGCGGCATTATCCAGTCCTAGTCCATTGGCGGCGAAGTTCAGGGTAATGAGCCCCAGCGCAGGATGCCCCGCGGGAACGCCCGGCATGAGCCGGCTGAACAGTGGGCCGAGCATGCGCCCCAGCATCTCGATCAGGCCCGCCGCTTCTGCGATGCGCAGAAAGCCCAGCCAAAGCGTCAGGGTGCCGAACAGCAGAATCATCAACTCCACCGAAAGCTCCGCCATATCGAACAGGCTGAGTACGATGCGTGAAAAGACGTCGGCGTCGTCAAGCGCTATCCATTGGTATAGCCCCGAGATGGAGGCAATGACGAAAAAAGCGAGCCAGAGGGTATTTAACATGGAGCGTGATGGTCGACTGTTGAGTGGCAGGGTTAGATTGTCGCAGACACCGGCTACTTTTCCCGGAACCACTGTTCGAATGGTCGCGTGTCCAGGCCTGGTTTTACATACCAGACCTTGCGTGTGGCATCCCACTGGGCGCCCAGGGCCTTCACCGCGTCTTTGTCCGAGTAAGGAACGCTCAGGTCGAGGCGGGCCGGCATGGCGCGGCCCTGCGCCAGGTTGCGTTGAACCGCGGCCTGCGCCCGGGACCGCGAGGAAGCCAGTTCCATTCTGTCGATGAAAGGGCTGCGCCTTGCTTCGTCCTGCGGCGATATCAGGGTCAGGCGCGCTTTCGCGCGCGTAGCGACGACATAGAAGAGGTTCTCTTCTTCTTTGATGTCGCGCGTCGTGCTCGGAAACTCACCTGTTTCCAGGAAGGGCAGGATCACATGATCGAATTCCTTGCCCTTGGAATTGACAGCGCATTCCAGCAGGACAAAGCCCTTGCTTTTGCGGCTGGCGGCGAAGGCGTCGGCCGCTCCTATCCATTCTGAAAATTCCCGCAGGTTCATGGCCGACTGCCGTGCGACCTCGATAAAGCCGCCGACCGATTTCGCGACCACCGCCGCATCGTGAGGGTGCACGTAGATGCGCCGGGCCACCGCCTCAAGGTCGATGCGTTCACAGACTTCCTGCAGTACGTGGGCGGCAGGCGTTTCGGCAAGCACGCCCTCCATGTAGGACACGGCATCCGAGATGCGGGCCCTGGCCTTGTCCGACTGGCTGCGCTGCAATTGGCCGGTGAAAAATGAATTGAGTATGTCCGGGTCCTGTGCAATGGCATTTTTGGCGAAATTCATATCGTGGACGTTAAACCCGATCTCGCCGAAAATGGCCAGCGCTTCCACGATGGCCTTTCTGACACCGTCCGACTGGACTGCCGACAGATTCTTCAACGCGATTGCCATCATTCCGCGCAGAAAAAGAATCTCCTCGCGTTGCAGATAGCCCTGCATCCCTTGCGTCCTGTAGCTGATGCCTGCATGCATCAAGGCATTCTCTATGGCGACCGACTGATGGCGGTCCCGCAGCAGGATCGCGCAAGCCTCGAGGGGCTGCTTTTCCGCCTTCCACTTTTTGATGGCCTCCACTGCCTGGGCCGCGCAATCAGCGGAATCCCGGTCCTGATAATGAAGCTGGACGATGGCCGTACTGACGGGCAGGTTGGAATCTACCGGTTTGTGCTTGAATGCCGCCATGGCATACGCAAGATGCGGGCCATGACGATATGTCATGGTCAGGGGATAGCGCGCCGATCCCGGGTAGAGGTCAGTAAAGCGATGCCCCAGATAGCTTTCGTCGGCACCATGGCTAGAATAAATGACTTGATCCTTGTCGCCCGCGCCGACGAAATACAGGTCTTCGACGGCCAGCAACGCTTCCACGATCCGGAACGATGCTTCATTCAAGTCGTGCAGCTCGTCGCCTACGACCAGGCGGTAGCGAGGTAGCGCATTCTTGCTGTCGGGGAACTCCTGGAATTGACGGGCAAGATCGTAGGTTGCATCGAACGGGCCGCGGAAAAGCACCTGGTCAAAAACTCCCTGGCGCATCCGTTCGTACTCCAGCGTCGAAAGATAATCGGTCAACGGAATCGACAGGGCTTCGGCGATGTCCGGCAGCGTCGTATCGTCATCTTCCCGTTCCAGGGCCATCGTCGCCTTAAGACGCAACTGAATATCGAGGAACTGGCTGATGGCTACGTTATGCGTGCTGATATCCAGGAACTCTGTCGCCCCCGCATAGCTCTCGCTCACCTGCCCGATCGCGGCCAGGGCATGGGGTTTCAAGGCATTCGCCGTCATCAATTGCGCTACGTTCGCGCCTTCGATAGCCTGAAGCACTTCGCCTGCAAACTCGTCAAAAGTGCGTACATGAATCTGGGCGGCCGTGGAGTAGGGGATGCCTATCTCGACCAGCCGCTTTTTCATTACCTCCCTGGCTTCGGGGGTGAACACCAGGGCCAGGATTTCTTCGGACTTCATGCCGCGCGCAATGGCTTCACCGACCCGAAGCGCCAGGGTA
>JAKFDW010000316.1:0-15491 GCA_036675955.1 Orrella sp.
CGCCAGCAATGACGCTACGGCAAACGCGGCCGAGAAGTTGTATTCGTTATAAAGAATCTCTACGTGCAGGGGAATCGTGTTGGTGAGGCCGCGTATATGCCCCGATACAACCGATACGGCCCCAAATTCACCCATGGCCCGCGCGTTGCACAGGATGACGCCATACAGCAATCCCCACTTTATATTCGGCAGAGTGACATGCCAGAACGTCTCCCAGCCCGATGCGCCCAGCACCAGCGCTGCCTCCTCTTCTTCGCTGCCTTGTGACTGCATCAACGGTATGAGCTCACGGGCGACAAAAGGGAAAGTGACGAAAATGGTCGCCAGCACGATGGCCGGCAAGGCAAAAAGAATTTTTATGTCGTGTTCATACAGCCAGGGTCCCAGCCATCCCTGCGCGCCGAAGATGAGCACATAGATCAGGCCTGAAATAATCGGCGACACTGAAAACGGAAGGTCGATCAGGGTGATCAGCAGGTTCTTCCCGCGGAATTCGAATTTGGCCACGGCCCAGGCGGCGCTGACGCCAAATACAAGATTCAGCGGTACCGAAATCGCGGCAGCCAGCAAAGTCAGCTTGATGGCCGACAGGGCGTCCGGTTCAATGATGGCCGCAACATAGGCATCCCAGCCTTTACGCAGCGCCTCTGCAAAGACCGCGAACAAGGGAAGGAACAGGAACAAAATCAAGAAGAGCAGGGCAATGCCAATCAGGCCGAATTGGACCCAGCGAGGTTCGACGGTGGCCGCCTTCCCGCGGACGAGCGGGACATCAGGGGCCGCAGCGGCGGGCAAGGCAAGCTCAAGGACGGACATATTCAATTTCTCGTCACGTTGCTGCGTCCGCGCGTCCACGCTTGCAGCAGGTTGATGGCCAGAAGAAGCAGGAAGGAGATGGACAGCATGACGACAGCGATGGCCGTCGCTCCAGCGTAGTCATATTGTTCAAGCTTGGTGACTATGAGCAAAGGGGTGATCTCCGAAATCATCGGCATGTTTCCGGCGATGAAGATCACTGAGCCGTATTCCCCTGTGGCGCGTGCGAACGCCATGGCGAAGCCGGTAAGCAGGGCGGGCAGCACGGTCGGGAATATCACCCGGGTAAACGTCTGCCAACGGCTCGCGCCAAGGCTGGCGGCAGCCTCTTCAAGCTCGCGTTCCGCCTCTTCCAGCACCGGCTGCACTGTTCTGACGACAAAGGGCAGGCCGATGAACGTCAGTGCCACCACGATGCCCAGTGGGGTAAAGGCAACCTTGATGCCCAATGGTTCCAGATGCTGTCCTATCCAGCCATTTGGCGCATACAGAGCAGTAAGCGCTATTCCGGCGACGGCAGTCGGTAGTGCAAAAGGCAAGTCGACCAGCGCATCGACCAATCTTTTCCCGGGAAAGCGATAGCGAACCAGCACCCAGGCCACAATGCCGCCAAAGAAGACATTGATGGCGGCCGCGATGAGCGAGGCCCCGAAGCTCAAGCGATACGAAGCCATCACGCGCTCCGACGTCACGGTCTCCCAGAAGCCGCTCCAGCTCATGGTGAACGTCTTCAGGAAGACGGCCGATAGCGGAATCAGCACGATCAGGCTGAGGTACACCAGTGTGAATCCCAGCGTAATGTTGAATCCGGGAATGACACGGAAGGGTGAGGATCGCGTGGCAAATATGCCTACAGTGGTGGACATGATTCAGGCTCTTCCAATCATGCTCTATTTCTTGCCAGGCACGTAGATCTGGTCGAAGATGCCGCCATCGCCAAAATGGGTCTTTTGAACTTTATCCCAACTGCCGGCCACTTCCTCGATGGTGAATAGTTTCACTGCGGGGAATTGCTGCGCATATTTGGCTGCGATTTTTTCCGAGGTGGGGCGGTAGTAGTTCCTCCCCGCAATGTCCTGGCCTTCATCGGTGTACAAGTATTGCAAATACGCCTGGGCAACCTTACGGCGGCCTTTCTTGTCGACAACCTTGTCCACGATGGCAACAGGCGGCTCGGCCAGGATGCTGACCGACGGCGCCACGATCTCCACCTTGTCGGGACCCAGCTCTTTGATCGCCAGAAGGGCCTCATTTTCCCAGGCCAGCAGGACATCGCCGATGCCGCGCTCGACAAAAGTGGTGGTCGAGCCTCGCGCACCGGAATCGAGCACCGGCACCTGCTTGAACAACTTGGCGACGAATGCTTTGGCGCGCTCTTCATTGCCGTCTGGCTGCTTCAATGCATAGCCCCACGCCGCCAGGTAATTCCACCTAGCGCCGCCGGATGTTTTAGGATTGGGTGTAATGACAGAGATACCCGGCTCGATCAGGTCGTCCCAGTCCTTGATCTGTTTTGGATTGCCTTTTCGGACAAGAAATACGATGGTGGACGTGTATGGCGAGCTGTTGTGCGCGTAGTCTTTTTGCCAATCCGCCTTGATGGCTCCGCGTTGCGCGATGGCATCGATATCAGACGCCAATGCCAGGGTGACGACATCGGCGTCGATGCCATCAATGACTGATCGGGCCTGCTTTCCGGAGCCGCCGTGCGATTGCCTGATGGTAACCGTGTCGCCTGTGGTGTCCTTCCAATGTTTGGCAAAAGCCTGGTTGAACTCTTGATAAAGTTCGCGTGTGGGGTCGTACGAGACATTGAGCAGGGAAACGTCCGCGGCGTGGGTCGGCTGCGCAACTAGCGCCGCGACCACCAGCAGGACCTTCATGGAGCTGGGCGATAACATGGGTGCATCCTTGTTCGGGCTGATTTGAGGTACAGGCTCAAGACTAAGGGCCAATGTCTGAAAACAGAACGAATACTTTGGTCATTGTTAATAAGCCCGAGCCATAAGAATTCCACGCTATATGCCAACTACTGCTGTGGACGCTGCCGCTGTGGACGCAGCCTCTGTGGGCACAGGCCGGGGCCTGGAGTCCGTAGCACTCTTGCAATCTCCTTATAAGGAGCTTAAACTATCCGTAAAAGGAGTTCTGCCATGAGCCTCGCCTACGCTTATCCATCAAGCCGGTTCGAACCGGCCCCGGTTATCGACCTGAACGACAAGGCCGCGCGCGAGCGCTTGTCCAAATCGGCTCTCCAGGGCTTTTTCAAGCTCGCGCAGGCCTGGAAGCTGCGAGACGAAGACGCCTGCATTTTGCTGGGCGGCGTTTCAAGCAGCGCATTCTACGAATGGAAGAAAAAGCCGGGCCGTGTGCTGGAGGTCGACCGTATCACCCGCATTTCCTACCTGCTGGGCATCTACAAGGCATTGCACATTCTGTATGGCGACGACCTTGCCGACCGGTGGGTATGCATGCCCAACCGCAACGTCATTTTCGGCGGCAAGACGCCGTTGCGCTACATGCAGGAAGGCGGCTTGCTCGCAATGCAGACTGTGCGCGCCTTGCTTGATGCCCGGCGCGGGGGAATGTAAGTGCGGGTGCCGCCCCTGTCCTTGGTACGCCAGCTCGATACCTGCCGATTACTGCCTTCCCGGTTTGTCGATCAAGAAGATTCCGTACTCGCACCCCTGGCAGACAGCGCTGCCCACCTGAAAGATTTGTTCGATCTCGATAACGCCACCAACCAGCGGCTGGCAGCCGAACGCGGTGCCATGCCGGGCATAGGCATAGACGAGCTCGTGTTTGGTGTGCCGAACTTTCGCATGATCAACGCGGCCTATGCTTATCCCCGACCGGAAGGCAGCCGCTTCAACACCGGCGACCGCGGCGTGTGGTATTGCGCTTTCGAACTCGAAACGGCAATGGCCGAGATTATTTTCCACAAAATAGTCGAATATGCCGAAATCGATTACTTTCACGATACGGTCAGTTATCAGCTCTTGCTCTCCGACTTCAGCGCCGAGTTTCACGACCTGCGCAACGCTGCATCGTTCAAGGCGTGCCTCGACCCCAAAAGTTATGTCGTATCGCAAAAGCTCGCTGTCGAACTGCTGGAGCGGGGCTCCATGGGCATTGTCTATCCCAGCGTCAGGCATCCGGGGGGCACCAACCTTGCGTGCTTTCGTCCCGCGCTGGTCGGAAATGTCCGGCGAGGCTCTGCCTATACACTGAGCTGGACGGGTAGCCCGCAACCTTCCGTACAAGCCGTCGAGCCCCCGAAACCAAAAACCAAACCCAAAGCCAGACCCAAACCCACAAAATAAAAGTCCTGCACGGACGGAGACCCCCATGAGCCTTTACACGCAGCTTCAGCAACGAGCCGCTACGCGCAACCCAGTAAGAATCGGCCTTATCGGCGCCGGAAAATTCGGCTCCATGTACCTGGCGCAAATACCTCGCACGCCCGGTGTGCATCTGGTGGGGATCGCCGATCTTTCACCCGAGACTGCCCGTAACAATCTTGCCCGGGTGGGCTGGCAAGCGCAGCAATGCCAGGCCAGGTCCGCACATGACGCGCTCGCTACCGGCGGCACCTGGATCACCGACGACTGGAAGGCGCTCGTAGGCCTGCCCCAGATCGACGTTATCGTCGAATGCACTGGTAGCCCGGTTGCCGCGGTCGAGCATTGCCTGGAAGCATTCGCCCATGGCAAGCATGTCGTCAACGTAACGGTCGAGGCAGACGCTTTTTGTGGACCGCTGCTGGCGCGCAAGGCGGCAAGTGCTGGCGTTGTTTATTCCATGGCATTCGGCGATCAACCCGCGCTGATTTGCGATCTGGTCGATTGGGCTCGTACCTGCGGGTTTCCCGTGGTGGCGGCCGGCAGGGGCCATAAGTGGCTGCCCCATTATTCCGAGTCGACGCCGGAAACGGTCTGGGGCTATTACGGCCTCAGCCCCGAGCAAGCCCGGCGCGGCGGCCTGAATCCCAAGATGTTCAACAGTTTCCTCGACGGTTCCAAGCCGTCCATCGAAAGTTGCGCTGTCGCCAACGCGACAGGCCTGTCCGTTCCATCCAACGGCCTGCAATATCCTCCGGCCAGCATAGAAGACATCCCGTTTGTCACCCGGCCCGTCAGCGAAGGCGGTGTACTCGAGCGTAAAGGCATGGTCGAAGTGGTCTCATCGCTGGAGGCGGATGGGCGGCGAATACCGTACGATATTCGCATGGGTGTGTGGGTGACGGTCGAAGCCGAAACCGACTACATAAAAAACTGTTTCGAAGAATACAACGCGCACACCGATCCTACGGGCCGGTATTTCACGCTATACAAGCGCTGGCACTTGATCGGCCTGGAGGTCGGGATGTCGGTCGCTTCCGTGGCCTTGCGCGGTGAAGCCACCGGTGTGGCCGCCGGATGGACCGCGGATGTCGTGGCCACGGCAAAGCGCGATCTGCAAGCAGGCGAGGTACTGGACGGCGAGGGCGGTTATACCGTGTGGGGCAAGTTGCTGCCCGCCGACTCCTCGACTCGCCTGGGCGGCTTGCCGCTAGGTCTGGCGCACGATGTCAAGCTGCTGCGGCCGGTTAAAAAAGGACAATGCGTGGTGTGGGACGACGTGGCCATTGACACCAAGACGGCCGCCTACGCGCTGCGCCGCGAGATGGAGATCTTGTCAAAATCGGACTAGAATTGCGCCACCCGATGGCGTTTCTGAAAGATTTTGAAATTGATTAAACAGTGGCTTACATACTGCGGAGGTCTGATCCTGGCCGCAAGTGGAATTGCGGCGTATGCCGGGCCGTCGCTCGTACAGTGCAACGGCATAAAGGATCTTGTCTTTGTCGCTCACCAGGACGACGATCTGCTTTTCATGAATCCGGATATTGCATCGAGCATTCAAGCGGGCGGCTGTGTGCAAGTGGTGTATCTTACCGCCAGCGAGAGAGGCGAGGGCGAAGGCTATATGCTGGGGCGCGAACGCGGCGTGCGGGCGGCATACTCCTATATGGCGCAGGAGCCGAATATATGGGCCGAAGATTTCGCCACCGTAGGCAGCAGGCGCCTGGCGCGTTTCACTTTGCATGGAAACAAGCGCCTGCAATTGCTGCATATGCGACTCAAAGATCCATGGCTGGGCAAAGGCTGGGGCAGCCTGACGCCGCTTAGCCGAACGGAATCCGTAGCCGGCGCAACGGCGGAATCCCTCGGTCCGGCAATAGAGATCTATTCCCGCTCCGAACTGGTGGCAACCATCGAAGACATAATCCGCGACTATCAGCCGTCCACCATACGCCGCATGGATGACAGCATTTCTATTCCATACGACCGCTTGTGCTGGCGCTGCGCAGGTCACGCCCATCCGGACCACATCGCAAGCGCCCGGCTGGTGCACGATGCCATCGTGAATCAACCCGGCAACTACGCCGAGATTGCCTATATTGATTACCCGAGCCAGGAGCGGGTGGCGAATCTTTCTGCCACGGAAATCAGCGAGAAGAGCCAGGCTTTCCGACGTTACGCCTGGGATGACTATCGATATTGCGCCAATGCCCGCCTATGCCAGGAGCCGGCGGGACCGGCCGCGGCGTGGGTGGGAAGGGCATACTATGTGTCTCGTAATAATGAAGCGCCTTACCTACTGAGCCGTCTCGATGGCGGCTTCTTTCTGTTCGTGCTGGGCGAAGCAAATGCGGGGGCGAACGCATGGCAAAGTGCCGGTCGCCGATGGGTCAGTCTGGGCGGACGTACTGCCGACCCCATTGCGCCGTTCAGAAACAGCGATGGTCGCGCTGGAGTATTTACCCGAGATGCCACCGGCCTTGCATGGGTCAGCGCCCGGACGGCGGCAGGCGGCTGGACAAGTTGGCAATCGATCCCGGGCGTCCGGCTCACATCCTTGCCTGTGGTGTCGGCCAAAGGGCCGCTTATTGCCGTGGCAATGGGCAATAATGGCTTGCTTCAGTACTCGAGGCCAGTAAAAGATACCCACGCGTGGACGCCCTGGCATGCCTTGCCGCCGTTGCCGGGAGCCCTTGGTCGGCCAGCCCTTGCGTCGGACCTTGCCGGCGCCACCATGGTATTTGCGTCAGACGTGGCCGGCCGCCTGTGGCACAGCGTCTACCGGACGAGATGGTCTCCATGGCAACGGATCAATGTACCGCCGACAGATGGCGGGCTGGCCGCTGTGCAGAACGCCAACGGCATCATCGAGTTATACCTGCGTGACATGGCCAGCGGCCACTTGCTGCGCATCTCCCAGCAGCCGGAAGGAGGCAGTACGACGGGCTGGTCGCCGCCGACCGATCTGGGCCTGGCCTATGTCGGAAGTCCTGCCGTCGGGTTGAACGAAACCGGCGCCGTTGCTGTAGCGGTGCTCGAGCGCCATGGGGGGCCCCTATGGTTGGTGGAATCCGGGCATGCTACCCGGGTCGCGGCAACAGCCGGCTCTCTGCCGGCTCTTCAAGCTATTGGGGGGGCGCTTTACGTTGGAGCAAGAAGCCTGGATAAATCCCAGGCCTATTGGGTCAAGGCGCGCCGCCATGGCGTTTGGCAAGAACCTTTACTGATAGACGCTCCCCCCGCAGCGGGCGGAGGAGCGTTCAGGACCGACTACTATGCGGGCACAAGCCCGATCAAGCCTTTGCCGTCTCGCTATGCAGAGCTTGCTCCCCGGTCGTTGGCGGTGCTTACGGGCGATGCCATCGCCGTGCCCGGGAAGCCGAGCCCCTAGGGGCAGGATAAAGAAAGTTCAGTCCCAATAGCCGTGATGGCCGTAATACTGATGAAGTTCTGTCTCATAATCACGGTTCAGCGGCATGTCTTCGTCGTATTCAGGGCTGTTCTTGATCTGCTCGCGCGACAACTTGGTCTGGACTGTCGAGTCGGACCAGTCGATGCGTTCTATCCACTTCGTGCCCAACAGCACCTTCTTGCCGCCAGGCCACCAGTTCCGCGTGTCCACCAATAAGTACCTTACTGCCCAGTCTTTGTCGTCGAAGATGAAATCCTTGACGTGGCCGATTTCCTCGTCCGTACCGAGAATATGGTACCCACTGACTTTCTCGCTACTGCGCAGGTGACTGTCCTGCTGTTCGTCGGTGGCTCGCTGTGCCAAGTCCTCAGGCCGTTCGGTCATGGGAGGCACGCTCCCGGCATCGGGCATCGGATATTCCGGATAACCGGCAGCGCCCCACAGATACGGCCCAGTCCAATAATTGCCGTAGCCATAATATTGTGAATAGTCGCCTTCGAGTTGACGCGAAATGGGCTGGTGCGTGTCGATGTCGGGACTGTTCTTGACCTGCTCCCGAGTCAGCGAAACTTCGATTATCCCGTCATCGTCATTGATGCTCGTGACGGAATAGGGGGAAATAAGTACTTTACGGCTCGACAGCCACGAGCCGGTCTCCACGACAAGGTAGCGGATACCCCACTGCTCGTCATCGAAGTAGACCTCCTTCACACTGCCTAATTCGTCATCGGTGGCCTGGATGGTGTAGCCGTGCACACTGTCTACAGTACGTAACATGGGCGTTCTCCTTTTGTAATACCTGGAAAGCCCACAGCAAACCGCGTGCCGCAACATGCGGC
This sequence comes from Orrella sp., assembly GCA_036675955.1. Classification (GTDB taxonomy): domain Bacteria; phylum Pseudomonadota; class Gammaproteobacteria; order Burkholderiales; family Burkholderiaceae_B; genus Pollutimonas. The sequence goes on from JAKFDW010000316.1 coordinate 8,412, forward strand.
TTCCCATTATGGTAATGTCAGGGACGCCATTGAACACTGGGGGTGTGTACGTGAATATAGGACAAGCAGCAGCCGAATCCGGCGTCAATGCCAAAATGATTCGTTATTACGAGAGCATCGGACTTATTGCGCCTGCAGTGCGCAGCGATTCCGGCTACCGCCAGTATTCCGGGAAAGAGGTGCAAACTTTGCGCTTCATCAAACGTTCGCGCGACCTCGGTTTTCCGCTGGAACGCATCAAGACGCTGATCGGCCTGTGGCAAGATACCAGCCGTAAAAGCAGCGATGTCAAGAAACTGGCGCGCGAACACATCGCCGGACTGGACGACCATATTGCCAAGCTGGTGTCCATACGCGATCAGCTCGAACATCTGGCGGATTGTTGCCACGGCGATAACCGGCCCGATTGTCCGATTCTTACTGACTTGGCTGATCCCGACACATCACGGCGCGCCGATGCGCCGAAGGAATGAAATGCAGCTCACAGCATTTACTGCGGTCACCAGCGGCTTTCAGCCGGCGTGCCGGCGATCCGCTGTGCACTGAACCAGTCTGCAAGCTCGTCGACAAACGAGCGGGTGCGTGCAGAAAGATTCTGTCGGGTAGGGTATACCGCCACCACATTGGCCGAGGGCAGTGTCCAGCCTTCCAATACCTGCCGCAGACGCCCTGATTGCAAGTAGGGAGCCGCATCCCACTCCGAGCGCATCAGAATGCCATGACCGTCCAACGCCCATGCCAGGGCCGCCTCGCCGTCATTCACACTTACGCGGCCGCGTACCTTTACGGTCTCTACACGGGCGCCCTGGGTAAGATGCCATGTGCCGTACGTCTCATCGCTTTCCCGTATGGTGATGCACCTGTGTGACGAGAGCTCGCCAGGACGCGCCGGTACGCCGCACTCTTTGAGGTACTGCGGCGAAGCGCAGAGCAAACGCCGATTGAAAGCGATCGTGCGCGTGGTCAACCGGGAATCCGGGATCTCTCCGAAACGGATCGCGACATCGAATCCCTGCTCGACCAGATTCACAGGCCTGTCGCTCAATTGAAGCTGGATTTCGACTTCGGGATGCGTGCGCAGAAATCGGGAAATGGCCGGCACAATATGACGCCGCCCGAATCCCAGAGTTGCATGCACTCGAAGCAGTCCTCTTGGAACAGCCCGTCCGCCAGCCACGGTCTGTTCGAGCACATTCAATTCATTGAGCAGGCGCGCGCCTTCGGTCAAATACGCTTCCCCCTCTACGGTCAGGGCAATACGCCGTGTAGTTCGGTGCATCAAGCGCACGCCCAAACGCTGCTCCAGGGCCGCCAGACGCTTGCTGACGGTAGGCGGGGTGACGCCGAGCTCCTGCGCGGCGCGCGTCAGCGAAGCATGCTTGGCGAGCAAGACAAAAAAACTGAGATCGGAGATAGCGTCCATTTGGGTTTGATGACCCGGTTTGCCAGTGAGCATGGACTATGTCGCCCATGGAAATAATGTAATGTCTTTGACGACATTATCCGGTTTTCACGCCATATTATCATTCGCCATAGGCTTGTTTGATGGCTGAGAATATTAATCAGGAGACGAAGATGATCCCATTTATCCCGGTACGCCGTTTGTTGTGCGGCGCTCTATTGATGTTGCCTCTGGCCTGTACGGCACAGTCCTACCCCGAGCGCGCGATCAAGCTTGTGGTTCCCTATGCGCCCGGCGGCAGTGCAGACATCGCAGCCCGCCTTGTTTCAGACGAATGGGCCAAAGCGCTCGGCCAGCCCGTCGTCATTGAAAATCGCTCCGGCGCTGGCGGCAATATCGGCGTAGACGTAGTCGCCAAGTCCAAGGCCGATGGTTACACCGTTGGCCTGCAGACTGTCTCGCTTGCCATCAATCCCTCCCTGTATGCCAAGATGCCTTACGACACTCTGAAGGACCTGGTCCCGGTCGGAACCGTCGCCACGTCGCAGCATGTATTGGTGGTCAACAACGATTTGCCCGCCAAATCCGTATCGGAATTGATTGCAGCCGCCCAGAGCAAGCCCGGCGATCTGCTGTACGGATCAGCCGGTAGCGGCAGTACCTTCCACATGGCGGCCGAATTGTTCAAATCGATTTCCAAAACTGATATTGGTCATATTCCTTATCGGGGAGGCGGTCCTGCCATGCTGGACACCATAGGCGGGCATGTGCAGCTCAGTTTCCCCGTATTGTCGGCGGCCTTGCCTCAGGTGCAAGGCGGAAAGCTGCGTGCGCTTGGCGTAACCGGACCCAAGCGATCCCCCTTGATGCCCGACGTTCCCACCATCGCGGAAGCCGGATTGCCGGACTATAGCTTTGAGACCTGGTTCATGATCATCGCACCCGCCGGTACGCCGAAGCCCATGATCGAGAAGCTGAACGCCACGCTGAATCAGGCGCTGAACCTGCCTGCGCTCAAAGAGCGCATGGTAAAGGAAGCCTATGATCCATCGCCTTCGACCCCCGACCAGGCTCAAACCCTGCTGGTCGGCGACCTGGCGAAGTGGAACAAGCTCATTGCCGCCAGCGGCATCAAAGTAGACTGATCAGGATAGCCACGATGACTGCGCGCACTCTGTACCAAAAGCTCGTGGATACGCACACGGTGGCCAGGCTGGATATGCAGAACGTACTGCTGTATGCCGACCTGCATTTGATGAACGAGTACACAAGCCCCCAGGCGTTTGCCGGTTTGCATGAAAAAGGGCGCGCAGTGCCCGCCCCGGGCCAAAATGTGGCGGTGGTCAGTCATATCATACCGACGCATCCGGTCCAATACAGGGTGATTGCCGACCCGGCATCCGCATTGCAGGCCGCCAACCTGAAAAACAATTGCGAACGCCACGGCATTCCCTTGTTCGACACCAATGACAGACTGCAGGGCATCGAACACGTCGTCGCGCCAGAGCATGGCATGATCCGTCCGGGCATGGTGGTCATTTGCGGAGACAGCCATACGACGACCTACGGGGCGCTCGGTGCATTGGGTTTCGGCATAGGAACATCCGAAGTCGAACACGTCCTGGCTACGCAAACGCTGGTGTACCGTCTTGCCCAGAATATGCGTATACGGGTCGAGGGAAAATTGCCTTTCGGCACAACGGCGAAAGACCTGATATTGATGATCATCAGCCGCATAGGTGCGCAGGGCGCCCGTGGCTATGTCGTCGAGTTCTGCGGGCCGGTTATTGACGCCTTGTCCATCGAAGCCCGATTCACCCTGTGCAATATGGCCGTCGAGGCGGGCGCCCGGGGCGCACTGATTGCGCCGGACGCCAAGGCTTGCGATTACGTGTTGAGTCGCGCGCCGGATATTGACGGCACTGATCGCGCGTATGCGCTGGCGCATTGGGCCACCCTGAACAGCGATGCGGAAGCGGTCTTCGACTGTGAGCACCAATTCGACGCAAGCGACGTGGCGCCCTATGTCACCTGGGGAACCAGTCCCGATCAGGCTATTCCCGTTGATGGTGTCGTGCCGCGGCCGATGGCCGATAACGGCAAAACTCCCGACACCTCAACGGAACACGCGCTGCGCTACACCGGATTGAGCAGCGGCGCCATGCTTAAAGGCGTACCGGTGCAGCACGTCTTTATCGGTTCCTGCACAAATGGCCGCATAGAAGACTTGCGTGCCGTTGCCGCGATAGTCGTGAATCGTAAAGTTGCACCGGGAGTCCGGGCAATGGTGGTGCCGGGTTCAGGCGCGGTGAAAGAAATGGCGGAAGCCGAAGGCGTCGCGGACATCTTGAAAGAGGCCGGCTTCGAATGGCGCCAGCCAGGCTGCTCGATGTGCCTGGCAATGAATGACGATGTTCTGGCGCCGGGACAACGTTGCGCGTCGACCACCAATCGCAACTTCGAAGGCCGGCAGGGCAGGGGCGCCATCACCCACTTGATGAGTCCGGCGATGGCCGCCGCCGCCGCGATTACCGGAGTCATTACAGATGTACGGGAGTTTGCAATGCAAGGAAGCAGCAATGAATGACAAGCTTATCATCGAGGGGGTTGCCGCGCCGCTGCCCTACGACAATCTCGATACCGACCAGATCATGCCCAAACAATTTCTGCGCGGCATAGACAAAAAAGGCCTTGATAAAGGCCTGCTGTACGATATGCGCTTCGACGGAGAAGGGCAACTGCGCAGCGATTTTGTGTTGAACCAGCCCCTGTACAAGGGTGCCACGATTCTTATCGCAGGGTCCAATTTTGGCTGCGGATCAAGTCGTGAACATGCCGTCTGGGGGCTGCAGCAGTATGGCATCCAGGCTGTCATCGCGCCCAGTTTCGGAGAAATCTTCTATTCCAACGCCATGAATAACCGGCTTTTGCTTGCAATGCTCGGTAAAGACGAGATCCAGGCGCTCATGGCCGACGCATCGGACCCGGCGAAAGCGACGGTCCGTATCGACATTGGATCAATGAGCATACAAAGCGCTGGTGTGAGCGCCACGTTCGAACTTGCAGCGCGCCATCGGATGATGTTTGTGGATGATCTGGACATGATAGGCGCTACGCTGGCATACAAGGAAGCTATCGACGCATATACCAGCCATCATTGGGCACAACAACCCTGGCTGAAAGATATTGCAAGCCGTACCAGGGACCGTCTATCGAGTTCCTGAGCCCAGTTTTACTATAGGCGACGGCCGTATCCCTGCAGAGATTACGGCCGTCGCCTTTTCTGCGTTCTTCAGCTTTTCAACGCCTTTTCCAGCAGCGCGCCTACCACTTCGTTGGTGCTGATGTTCTGAGCAGTCGCCAGCGCGCGGATTTCATCGGCCTGCGCTTGCTTGATCTTGACAGGAAAGGCCACCAGCCCTTGTGCCTGATCAAGCTTGCGCTGTTCGCGGCGATCAATGGGAGCGCTCGCGGAATCGCTGGAGTAGCGATCGGGCGTGCCGCCTTTCTTCATCTTTTCCACAATTTTCAACGCTTTATTCTTTTCCAGGTCGGTCTTCTTCATGTGGTTCCATCGCTAGGGTTCTGTGGCATGCGAATCGCGCCACGAGATGGATTATACGGCGTACTTGCAAAGCCACCGGAGACCATCCTGCGGCGAGCAGGCACACGCCGCAGGCGGGCAGAGGATGCAATGATCAGGCCTGACTTTAGGATAAATGGCCTAGTGCTTCAGTGCTGGATGGGAGTAGCATCGATACGCTTGCAGTACGGCAGACACGCAGAGTTTTTCTAATACTGGGAGACAATACATGAAAGTCACGACGCGTATTTCAGCTGTAGTAGTGGGTGTGGCCTGCAGTGCATTCGCAGGGTCTGCCTTGGCCCAGGACAATGTTCAAAAACTCATGAACATGAACACCACGGGGGCATCGCTCGATATCGAGTCCGTGCCGCAAACAGGTCCTCAAGCCGATGCCGTCAAACGCAACCTTGAGAACATCAAATTGCCTCCCGGCTTCAAGATTGCGCTTTATGCCATGGTGCCGGATGCCCGCCACCTGGCTGTGGGCCCATCCACCGGCGTGGTCTTTGCCGGCACCCGGAAAACGAAAATCTGGTCCGTAACCGACAGGACCAAAAGCCGGGTCGCCGACGACGTGAAGCGCTTCGCGCCTTCCGTGACCATGAAAGTTCCCAATGGCGTCTGCTTTTCACGCGACGGCATGCTTTACGCGGTAGAGCACAATCGCGTGCTGGTGTACCCCGCGGCGGAGTTCTTCTACGAGGGTCCCGATGTGGCAGCCGGCATTGTTGTGCCACAAGGCGAGCTGGTTCCGGTGGGGGAAGAAAGCTTCAACCACGGTGCACGAGCCTGCCGTGTCGGGCCCGATAACAAGCTCTACATCACCTTGGGCAATCCATTCAATGTCCCGTCCGCTGAAAAGTCGGAAATTTACGCAAAAAATGGAATGATGGGCATCATACGCATGGATCAGAACGGCGAAAATCGTGAAGTCTACGCGCAGGGTGTACGTAATTCAGTTGGTCTGGATTTCAATCCCAAGGACAAGACATTGTGGTTCACCGACAACCAGGTCGACGGCATGGGAGATGACATCCCCCCTGGCGAACTGAATCGGGCAACCGAGACAGGACAACATTTCGGCTTCCCGTATTTCGGCGGAGGTCAAATCAGGACGGTCGAGTTCAAGGATGTCGAGCCTCCCGTCGATGGTATCTTCCCTCAAGTTGAAATGGACGCCCATGCCGCCGATCTGGGAATGATGTTCTATACCGGCCAGATGTTTCCCGAGCAGTATCGCGGCGGCATTTTCTCTGCGCAGCACGGCTCCTGGAATCGCACTGAACCGATAGGCGCCCGGGTCATGTTCACCAGCCTGAAGGAAGACGGCACTGCGGACAAAACCGAGGTATTTGCCGAAGGCTGGCTAACCCCGAATAAGGAATACCTGGGGCGTCCGGTCGATGTGGCCATGCTGCCTGACGGGTCACTGTTGGTGTCTGACGACTATGTCGGTGCCATCTACAGGGTTTCGTATGAGGGCACATAATGGCCTCATGTTCACCTCAAGCGCATACACCATGGTCTTGAGCGCGCTGCTTTCAACGGCTACGGCCCAGTCCATCGACCTGGCGGCGGGCCGGGCCAAAGCGGTGCAGTGCGCGACATGCCATGGCATGAACGGAATTGCCACGCTGCCAGGGGCTCCAAACCTGGCGGGCCAGAACGCCGTTTATCTTGCCAAGGCATTGCGCGACTTCAAATCGGGAGTTCGCAAGGACGAGATGATGTCGCTGATGGTTGCAAACTTGTCCGACGCAGACATCGAAAACCTTGCAGCGTTCTACGAAGGCCTCGGATGCAAGCCGCAATAGACTATGGCTGGATACCGGGAAGCGCGTCAGGAAAGGCGCGCTTCCGGTGAAAGCTGGCCAGTTTTCTGCCCTTCAAAAGGATGTTCCAGTAGAAGAATGGCAGGAAGGATTTCTTCAACCACCAATACAAGCGGCGCGGCACGCGCGGGTCCAGCGGCAGACTTGGCGTGATCACGCCACTGTAACTGAATTCCGCCAGAAGAACCCTGCCGGCCGACGTTGTCAGCGGACATGCGGCATAACCGTCGTATCGGGCATTGGGGGCTTGCCCCGCCAGG
>JAKFDW010000317.1:0-16975 GCA_036675955.1 Orrella sp.
GGCAGACTTGGCGTGATCACGCCACTGTAACTGAATTCCGCCAGAAGAACCCTGCCGGCCGACGTTGTCAGCGGACATGCGGCATAACCGTCGTATCGGGCATTGGGGGCTTGCCCCGCCAGGGCTTCCAGCAGGTTGCCGACCAAAATGGGCAACTGGCTTTTTACCGCTGCCGCGGTCTTGCTGTTGGGCGTCGATGTGCAATCGCCGATTCCGAATACATTCGCGTGCCGGACGTGCCGCAAAGTGAATTTGTCAACGTCCAGCCAACCTGCCTTGTCGGCCAGCGTACTGTCCCGTATGAAATCCGGTGCACTCTGCGGCGGCACGACATGCAGCAAATCAAAGCTTACTTCTTCGCGCTGCTTCAGTCCGTCGACAAGGGTTTCGAACACGGCGATTTTTTTCGGGCCATCGACTGCGACCAGTTCACGTCCCAGGCAAGCCTGCGCCCCGTACGCTGCCATGACCGCTTCCAGCGCCTTTGAATAAAACGGAACACCGAACATGGCGGCGCCGGCTGTGTAGAATCGCAAATCCGTTTTGATCGTGCGCTTGCGCAGTGCGTCGGCGGTCAGATACAGCGCCTTCTGGGGCGCACCGGCACACTTGATTTGTCCGCTGGGCTGCGTAAAGAGCGCTACGCCGCCCGTGAAGTTTTTCACACATTCCCATGTATACGGAGCAAGGTCATAGCGATAATTGCTGCTTACGCCATGCTTGCCCAGGGCGTCCGGCAGGCCTTCGATCGCATTCCAGTTCAACTGTATGCCTGCCGCCACTACCAGAAACTCGTAGTTCAGATGCCGGCCGTCTTGCAGAACAAGCGAGTTGCGATCGGGCATGAGCGCCGCAACACGATCCTGTATATGTACGACGTCTGCCGGCAGGATACTGGCCATCCTGCGTTCAGTTTTCTCGGGCGAATACTGGCCGCCGCCGACCAGGGTCCAGGCTGGCTGATAATAGTGGAAGGGGGATGGATCGACGATCGCAATGTCCAGATCGGGCCTCGCACGACGCAAACGGGACGCTACGGCAGCCCCGGCAGTTCCGGCTCCAATAATAAGCACGGTGTGTTGCCTCGTGACATCGGGTAGTGTGGCCATGTGGTTCGCTCAGAAGGTAGTTGTGGCGGATACGCCCTCGTATAGTCGAAGGCCGGTTCCGATTGATACTTTCTATTTTATTTTGAGCGGCTACGGGGAGGAACGATTACGTTGGAATTTGGATATTCCATTTGAACGGGCCGCTGCTGCAAAACATAGGCTGCCTGCCGCAGTATTGTCACTACAATCAGAAGACTCGAACAATGCCGCTCTCGAACAATAATTCTCTGGGCGGTTTTTTAACGGATGCAATCATGGAAGAAACTTTTCGCGTATTGGCTGAACGCATTTCAAATATCGTGGGCACATCATGGTCATTCATGATAGCCATCGGCCTGGTTCTTCTTTGGGGAATAACCGGACCGCTGTTCGGATTTTCCGACACCTGGCAACTGGTCATCAATACAGGCACGACCATCATCACTTTTCTGATGGTCTTTCTTATTCAGAATACTCAGAATCGCGAGGCGGTGAGCGTTCAACTCAAGCTGGACGAACTGCTTTGCGCTGTGCAGGGCGCACGTACGGAAATGGTCAACCTTGATACGCTGAGCGATGCCGATCTGGCGCGCCTGAAAAAAGAGTTCCAGCGCCTTGGAAAGGAGAACGGGTCTGACAGCTTGATGGCTATGGATGCTGAAGTGACTTCCAAACGCAGCGTACACAGATCCGGCAACGAGGCATCATCGGAAGTCAGCGCGGAATCGACGACCGAGGTCAGAGTGAGCCGCGCTACACCTTCATCCGACAGAAAAGAATCTTGATCCGCTGCGGGGAAGGCCTGGACGATTTGTTATTTACTATTTGCGGGCCGGGACACAACGCGGCGGCGGGCGCCGCGTTGTCGACTGGGTTAGCTGCCCAGTTTCAATGACCCTGTCATGATGGCCCAATGACCGGGGAAGGAACAAAAGAAAGTATAGTCTTCGCCCGTTGCCAGCTTGCTGACGTCGAATGTGACGGAATCGGTTTCACCGCCACCGATGACCTTGGTGTGCGCGATGACACGCGCGTCATCGGGCTTGACGTAGTCTTTGTCCAGGCCGGCGGCCATGCCGTCGGTGGCAACGCCTTGCTTATCGGCAGTTTTTGTCAACACCCAGTTGTGTCCCATGGCGGCCTTGGGAAGTTTACCTGTGTGTTTCAAGTGCACGGTGTATTGGGTGCAGCTTTTGTCTACAGTCATTTCCTTCATGTTGAACTGCATTGCATCATTGCCTTCGATGGTGGCTTCGCAATTAGCGGCCAACGCTGGCAGACTCATGACGGACAGCAGTGCGGCAAAAGCAGCTTTAGCAAACATAATAATCTCCGGTAATAACAGTAGTGGACAAAAGAGCAAGCGTCGATAAGTAAAACGACTATATCGTGAGGTGATATTTAATACCAAAAGCGCCCCAGCAAGTCTTGATCCGCATCAAAAATCCGTGGCTTTGAGTTGGAGCAATTGAACCCTGCATGTAAAGCAAGGGCGGTGTTCCGGCTGGGATCCATTGTACGTTAAACGTGCTGGCGGGTCCTTGAAATGGCCACCTCAGAAAGGGGCTATTCTCTACGGCACAGCCGGGCAGAAAGGCACCACGGGCATGCCGATTGCTGTCGCCATGGCAGGCGGCGGACAGCTCCGGCGGCCATCGCACCCTAACTATTTCAAGCGTTTATTTCATGGGGACGAATACGACCGATCTCACTATGCCGTGCCCTATAGAAGGACTGGTATACGTCTCCGACGACGTTCCCGGCATTACCCGCAAGCAATCCAAAGGCAAGTTTGTCTACCTCGACGCGAATACGAAGGTAATCGACAACCCGGCAACGATAGACCGCATCAACGCACTGGCTGTTCCACCAGCCTATACGGATGTGTGGATATGCCCGGATTCCCGCGGGCATATCCAGGCGACCGCAAGAGATGCGCGAGGACGCAAGCAATATCGGTATCACGAACAATGGAAGACAACTCGCGACAGCACCAAGTATCAGCAACTTGGCGAATTCGGACTGGCGCTGGCACGGATACGCCGTCGAGTGGAACGCGACATGAAATGCCGCACGCTGACCCAGGAAAAGATGGTGGCAGTCGTGGTGCGTCTCCTCGAGCTGACTTTAATACGGGTCGGTAGCCGGCAATATGCAAAAGCCAATAAGTCCTATGGACTCACCACGCTGCGCAGGCGTCATACCTCAGTGATTGGAAGCCAGGTGCGATTTCAATTCAGGGGCAAGGGAGGCGTACACCACGATGTCAAAGTGTCAGACCGCCGAATTGCGGCGGTGATAAAGCGATGCATGGAGATCCCCGGCCATGAGCTGTTCCAGTTCACGGATCCGGATGGCACACGCCGTCGCATCGATTCGGGCTGTGTCAATGAGTATCTTAAAGAGGCTGGCAATGGCGACTTCACCGCCAAGCACTATCGTACCTGGGCCGCGTCCGTCTTTGCCTTCAACCAATTGCAGGCCCAAGCTTTCGCGCATGGCTCCGGAGGCGCCAAACGTCATATCGTGAACGACGTGGTAAAGGCGGCGTCCCAGCTTCTGGGGAACACGCCCGCAATATGCCGCGAATGCTATATACATCCCGCGATCATCGAGGCATACCTTGAAGACCGGTTGCCCCGCAGGCAAACCATATCAACGCCGCGCGGCCTGAATGCCGACGAGCGCCGGTTTTTTGCTTTCCTTCAAACCGTGCTCCCCGATATCGCGGCTTAGCGGGAAGAGCTGTTGCCACGCCTAATGCCGCCGGGTGAGACAGTGGCCGGCCATCATTCCCAATAATGCGGCAACTCCGATTGCCGACCAGGTATGCTGATGCACGCATTGATTTACGGCCCTTGGAACAGGGCCGCAGCACACGGCGTTGAGCCACCCTTGCCGTGCTTTCAGATCGCGTACGGCCTCGAGTTGGCGCTTGAGCCTGCCCCGGGCCGCTTCAATATCCGCCCCAGTATAGCTTGCTGTGTCTTGCAATAACTGTTTGGCCTTCTCCTGCAGCTCGTGCAGGCTGGGTGTGTTTCCATCTGTCATGGTGCATTCTCCTTCAGATTAAAACCGCAGCGGTGGGACTTCAACTGGCCCACCATTGCTTGATGGTCGAACGGAGCACTGCGCCTCCCGACTCGTTTTCCTTGCTTATCGCCTGGAGGTAAGCCTTGGCCTGCTTCGCTTCGATATGCGGAGGAAGTGGAGGAATATTCGGATCCGTAACCATCTCCAGCACGGTAGGGCGGTCGGCGCTGATCGCGGCATCCCACGCTGCGCCCACATGTGCTGGATCCGTTATCTTTATTCCATCCAATCCCAGCAGCTTCGCATACTCGGCATACGGAAAGGGCGGCAAAAGCTGAGAGGTGTCGAATCGGGGATCGCCACCCATTGCGCGCTGCTCCCAAGTCACCTGGTTCAAGTCTCCGTTATTCAAGACCATGATGACCATGGTGGGTGATTTCCAGTCTTTCCAACGTGCGGCGATGGTAATAAGTTCGTTGATGCCATTCATTTGCATGGCGCCATCGCCCACCAGCGCGAAAACCGGGCGGTCGGGGTAGGCGAGCTTGCCCGCCACAGCGTAAGGAACCGCACATCCCATCGACGCCAGGCCGCCAGACACCGACGCAAGCATACCGTCGCGCAGTTTCAGATCCCGTGCATACCAATTGGCCGCGGATCCGGAGTCGCAGGCAATAATGCTGCGATCCGGCAGGCGATGCGACAGCTCCCAGAAAACACGTTGCGGATTGATAGGGTCGGCTTGCACCATGGCACGCGCTTCCATCGTTTCCCACCATTGCGCCACACTTTTTTCCACACTGTCTCGCCATGTGCGGTTTTTCTTGTCATGCAAGAGTGGAAGCAGTGCAGCCAGGCTGGCCTTGCTATCGCCGACCAGTCCCACTTCCACGGGGTATCGCATGTTCAGGTTGCGGCCGTCCCGGTCTATCTGGACGCCCCGGGCCTGACCCTCTGCGGGCAGGAACTCGGCGTAGGGAAACGAGGTGCCCACCATCAGTAGCCGATCACAGCCGTTCATCAATTCCCAACTGGGTCGTGTACCCAGCAAACCTATGGATCCGGTCACATAGGGCAGCGCATCTGCGACGGCTGCCTTGCCCAGCAGGGCCTTCGCCACGCCAGCGCCCAGTCTCTCGGCCGTCTGCTTGATCTCCTGAGTGGCATGCAGCGCGCCCGCGCCAACCAGCATCGCCACCCGATCACCGCTGTTGAGAATGTCGGCGGCGTTTCTCAGGCCCTGCTCGTCGGGGACATTGGAATGCACCGTGTAGCCAATACCACTATGCAATGTTCCGTGCTCCTGCGGCGGTGTTTCCACCGCCGGTAAGTCTTGCACGTCGTTAGGCAGGATGACGCAGGTAACCGACCTGCGCTCCATGGCGATGCGTACGGCGCGATCTATGAGGTGCCGGACTTGCACTGGGCTGCTGGCCACGTGCACAAAGTCACGTGCCACATCCTTGAAAAGATTCAAAAGGTCGACTTCCTGCTGGTAGTCGCCGCCCAGCGCGCTGCGCGCCTGTTGCCCGACAATCGCGACAACAGGCTGATGGTCCATTTTTGCGTCATACAACCCATTGAGCAGATGAATCGCACCGGGCCCCGAGGTGGCCAGGCACACGCCCACCTGGCCGGTGAACTTCGCGTGGGCACACGCCATGAAGGCCGACATTTCCTCATGGCGCACCTGCACGAACTCCGGTCCGCCCTTGCTGCGTCCGAATGCGCCCACCAGCCCGTTGATGCCGTCGCCAGGATACGCAAAAATCCGCCTTACCCCCCACTCCGAAAGACGCTTTAGGATGAAGTCCGACACTGTTTCCATACCTGCTCCTGAATCGTTGGCCAATCGCGCTGCCGAGCAAACTGCATGCCCGCATAAGGCAGCTTGCTGCGCGTGCTAAAGAGGGACCTGCATCCAGCACAGACAGAACTGATTCTCAGGGTCCGTCCATATCGGCCCAAATTCAAATCCCGTTTTGGCCGCCATGGTTTGCAATCCATCGAAGGTGTATTTATAGGAGCTTTCGGTATGCAAGGTCTCGCCCTGCGCAAAGGAAAATGCCTGGTTGCGCACCCGGACACGTTGCGCCCGCAGGCTCATCAAGTGCATCTCGATGCGTTGCTGCGGCGCGTTATAGAAGGCACTGTGCGCAAAGAAGTGAACATCGAAATTTGCGTCCAGCTCCCGATTCGCACGACTGAGTACATTGCGATTGAAGGCCGCCGTAACACCTTGGCTATCGTTGTACGCGGCATGCAGGATCGCGGGATCTTTGATCAGATCGACCCCAAGCAACAAGCCGCCGCCGCGTAAAAGATGGCGGGCTTGCTTCAAAAATGACAGCGCTTCGGCGGGACACAGGTTTCCTATGGTAGACCCCGGGAAAAAGCCGACGCGGCGGCTGCTGTTGCTGTGCATGGCAGGCAAGCGCAGGGGGCCGGTGTAGTCGCCCACTATGGGGCGTACCTGCAGCGCGGGGTAGCGGCGTTGCAGTGCCAACGCCGCAGCCGAGAGGTGAGCACCGGAGATATCAATGGGCAAGTAACACCTTGGCGCATCCATCGCGTCCAGCAGCAAGCGTATCTTCTGAAGAGAACCGGCCCCGAACTCCACGATTTCGGCGTTCGGCCCCAGGAATTCGGCTATTTCCGGAGCATGCGACTTCAACAACGATAATTCCGTGCGCGTGGGATAGTATTCGGGCAGCTCGCATATCCGATCAAAGAGCGCAGAGCCCTCTTCATCGTAGAAATGCTTGGGCGAGAGTGATCGCGGGCGGGAGGAGAGCGCCTTGATCATGTCCGAGCAGAAGTCGTCCTTGGCAGCCTTGCCGGTGGCGACGCTGTATAGCGCGGTATTGCGCTGAGCCTGTTGGGTTATGGTCATATATTGTCCCTTGCCAATCGCAGCCCCGAGAATTGCCAGCGCGCATTTGGCGGAAAGAAATTGCGATAGGTCACTCTTGTATGTCCGGGAGGGGTGGCAAAACTGCTGCCGCGCAGCACCAACTGGCCGACCATGAATTTCCCGTTGTACTCGCCCACCGCGCCAGGCGCGGCTCGAAAGCCCGGGTAGGGGTCGTAGGAAGACCTCGTCCATTGCCAGGCATGTCCTGTTACCTGCGCCATGCGTGGATCGCGCGCAGCCGCTTCCCACTCGAATTCATTCGGCAGGCGGGCCTGAGCCCATTCCGCATAAGCCGCCGCTTCATAAAAACTGATATTCGTCACCGGCGCCGAAGGATCCAGCGGGCGTACGCCGTCCAGACCGAATACCCGCCAGCCCTCGGTTCCCGCGCCGCCTTCATCGGCAGCAATCCAGTATGCCGGCGCCGCCCAGCCCTGCGACTGGACGGCCGCCCATCCATCCGACAACCACAAGCCCGCCTGCCGGTAACCTCCGTCAAAAATGAACTCTGCATACTCGCCGCAAGTCACAAGGCGATCGGCCAGACGGTAAGGGGGCAACAGCACATTGTGCATCGGCGTTTCGTTGTCGAAAGCGAAATCCTCATCGTCGCCGGAGGCAGCGCAACCGATACCTACGCTTCCTCCCGGCTGCGCCAACCATGTCAGTTCGCGCGCAGTGGTCATCGATGCGGGGGAGAGCGAATCCTTGTCATTGCCAGCACGATAGGCGGGCAATAGCGGATTGCATGAGAGCAAGTGAAGAATGTCGGTGAGCAGGAGCTCCTGGTGCTGCTGTTCATGGTTCAAGCCCAGCAGCAGCAAAGGCCTGATCTCCTGCCGGGAGGACGCGTCCTCGTGCTCGATCAACTGCTGCATGGCATTGTCCACATACCGCCGATAGTCCAGGACTTCATCCACAGAAGGCCGCGTCAATAGCCCGCGCTGCGGTCTGGGATGCCGCGACCCCAGGCTTTCATAGTAGGAGTTGAAGAGATAGTGATACCGTTCATTAAAAACCTGGTAGTGCGGCACGAAAGGCCGCAGCAACATCGTTTCAAAAAACCAGGTGGTATGAGCCAGATGCCACTTGGTGGGGCTGGCATCCGGCATGGATTGGACGCACTGATCTTCAGCCGACAATGTTGCGGCGAGTTCCAGGCTGTAGCCGCGGATCCGCATGTATTGCCGCAACAAGAAAGTACGCGGCAAGGTTGCGGCGGACGGCTCGCCGAACGGCTCGGCGGACGGGAAAATGATTTCAGTCATGGGCACGTCGAGCCGCGGATCAGCTGTCACGTCCAGGCCGGGTCGCCAGGCGCAGCACGCCATAGGCAATGGCCAGGCCCGCGCTTGCCAGGGTCAGGGTCCGCCAGCGCGTATTCATGTCGGTGTAGACGCTGAAGCCCCGTACATGCCTATCGGTGTGGCGGCCTTCCCGTTCCATGTCGTCGCCGGCATCCCATAGCGCGTCATGGCGCGGCCGCGCCGGTTGATTGCTGCGTTGAGCACGGATCATTGAACGTCCCAGCAATTTGTCGGCAAAAGAGGGCATGCGCTGGCCAAATGCCGAAATGGCTTTGGAAGCACTGCCGACAAACACGTCGCGCATGGGGTGTTCAGCCGCATAGAGAATGGCTTCGGCCACCACTTTGGCATCGTAGACCGGAGCTGGAAGTTGAGGCTCGACGTCCAGGTAGTTCTTCGCATGATCCACGAAACCGGTATCGATAGACGCCGGTTTGATCAATGTGACCGAGACCGGCGCGCCATCGGCCTCTAGCTCCATGCGCAGCGCATCCGTGAAACCCTTTACCGCATGCTTGGAGGCCGAGTACGCGCCTTGCAGCGGCACGGCGCGGTCGGAAACTTCGCTGCCGACATTGATCAATGCGCCGCCTGTCTGGCGAAGATGACTGAGCGCCGTCAGCGAGCCATAAACGACACCCCAGAAATTCGTCTCGAACAATTGGCGCTGATCCTCGATGGCGACGTCCTCCAGCTTGCCAAAGATAGATACACCGGCGTTGTTCACCCATGTTTCGATTCCTCCGAAGGAGGTTATGGCGGCATCCAGGATTTTTCGGTGATCTTCTTGAATGCCGACGTCCGCCTTGACGCCTATGGCGTCGGCACCCTGGGCCTTGAGTTCTTCGACCAGGCGATCCAGCGCAGGCTTGTTACGACACGCGAGCACCAGCCGGGCACCGCGCCGCGCAGCTTCCCGCGCCGTTGCCAGGCCGATGCCGCTGCTGGCGCCGGTAATTACGATAACCTGCTGTTTCAAGGGCTTCAGCGTTGTTTTCAATTCAATTCTCCTTACCGGGATTAAGCGCCCACGTACTCGAACCGGTGGGGCGGATGGACTACTCGGCGCCAGCAACTAGCGATCCTGCTCGTTCGGGTATGCCGTTTGCTTCATGATCGCGTCACGCTGGTAGAGTGTTTCTATAATGAACAACGCCATGGCCGACGAAGACTCAGCCTTCGTCAATTGTTTGTGCTGCTTCGGGAGTCGTATGGAAGAATTGGTATCGGACGTTACCGCAACGAATCGGCCTAGCGGTAAGCAAATATCCAAGTTACGTTATTGGCTGGTGTTGTCCATTCTGGCGATTGCGACGATTCTGTTGTGCGTAGCGCTCTATACGTCGCTTATCGACCCCGATCAGAGGATGTCCGGGGCGTTATGGGGCGGATCGATGGCGGCACTGGCGACGGCGCTCGGCACCTTGCCCATACTTTTCTCCTTGAATTTTTCGCAGCGCAGCTACGACAGCATGCTGGGCTTCGGCGCGGGCGTCATGCTGGCCGCCTGCTCTTTCTCATTGATCATCCCGGCATTGGCCGCCGCCGAATCGCAAGGGCTGGGGCCCTGGGGTGGAAGCGGCATAGTGGCAGGCGGCCTGTTGATCGGTGCCTTGGGCCTGCTGTTCATCGACCGCGTGATACCTCACGAACACTTCGTCAAGGGCCTCGAAGGCGTCCATGCCCGCAAGCTCAAGCGCGTGTGGCTGTTCGTGCTGGCCATTTCGCTGCACAATCTGCCTGAGGGGCTGGCCATAGGGGTGGGTTTCACGGGTCCAAACACCCTGGAGGCGCAGGCCCTGGCCATGGGAATTGCTATCCAGGACGTGCCCGAGGGCATGGTGGTTGCCTTGGCGCTTCGAGGGGTCGGATACAGCCGCGGCCTTTCGGCAGGGGTAGCAGTACTCTCCGGCCTAGTAGAACCGCTGGCCGCGGTGTTTGCCGTAGCGATCATCGGCCTTTCAGAGGCGCTTCTTCCTTGGGGATTGGCCGCTGCCGCAGGCGCCATGCTTTTTGTCATCAGCCACGAAATCATCCCTGAATCCCACCGGCAGGGGCATGAATCCGCCGCGACAATCGGCCTTATACTCGGCTTCGTGCTGATGATGGTACTGGATACCGCGCTGGGATAAGCACCAGCCAATTCAGCCAGCCCAAGGCACCTGTTTCGATTTCCAGAACGCCGGCTCCGGAAAAGGTTCAAATCCGGCCAGAACGTTATCCTGCATATGCGCGGGATTGCCCGTACCGGGTATCACACATGTAACAGCCGGCTGGCTCAGCACGAACTTCAGCAGGACTTGGGCCCAGCTGCCGCAGTTGATGTCGCGAGCCCAGGCCGGCAATGGCTTGCCGCGCAACTGACGCATCAGGCTGCCGCCACCGAACGGCCGGTTGACCAATACGGCAATCCCGCGTTCAGCACATAGAGGGAAGAGCCGCTGAGCCGCGTTGTTCTCCTCCATTGAATAATTGATCTGCAGGAAATCCACCGGCTCCGAACGAAGCACCGCCTCTACGGCCTCGTGTGCGGAGCTCAGGTAGTGCGTAATGCCAATATATCGGAAACGTCCTTCCGTCTTCCAGCGCCGCAGCGTTGCCAGTTGCACCCGCCAATCCACCAGATTGTGCACCTGCATGAGATCAAGGCGATCAGTGCGCATGTCCCGCATCGATTCTTCCATTTGCGCAATGCCTTGTTCGCGTCCTGTGGACCAGACTTTGCCGGCAAGAAAAACGCGATTCCGCAAATTTTCCGCGGACAAAATCTCGCCCACGCTTTGTTCAGAGCGGCCATAGATGGCGGCGCTATCCAGAACGCTGCCACCCGAATCAAGCAGCGACTGAACGATAAGCGCAAGCTTTGCATACTCTTCGCTTCCCGGCGCATGGTCAAATCCCCGGTATGTCCCGCAGCCGACAACGGGCAACAATTCGCCGGTGGACGGAATAGGGCGGGAGTTCATGACTGCAGTTTTACTCGCCACGGCGCGAGCAAGCCCGGGAAGCAGGGCAGTCATTGGAATTGCACCGCACAAGCGCAGAAACTGCGCGCGAGTCAGCTGTCTTTGGAACAAGGTAGCGCGCGCAGGGCGGGACATCGCGGTTTGCCTATATTCATACGTAACCCATCGCGAGCAGGATCAGGAGAATAATAAGCAGCAATCCCACTCCTCCGGTAGGGGCGTAACCCCAACCACGGCTATGGGGCCAACTGGGAAGCACCCCGATCAGTATCAAGATAAGGATGATCAATAATATTGTTCCGACTGACATATTATTCTCCTTTACAAGTGAAATAGGGCTTTCTGCACTATGCTCCCATATCGGCGCTCTGCGCAAGCACGACGTACCATCAGCAAACGGCGTTCCACCCCACGGGCACGCTAGTTGCCCTTGAACCAGCCAGCCATCAGACCACCGTAGCCTCATGACACTCAAATCTTTGCCTATGTCTTTTCCAAGATGGGAGCGAACGCTCACAATTGCCTTGCTGTCGTTGCTGATGGGCTTTGCCGTAGCGGGCGCAGCTCATGCCGCCGAACCTTCGAGTCCGCCTGACGGCCAGACAACGGTGACGCCCGCCCAGGCGCGGCACACTTTATCCATTCTTCAAGACGATGCCAAACGCGCCGAACTGGAACAGACGCTGAATGCCATTGCTCAGGCCAGCGCCGGGACCGAACCGGCTGCTGCTCCTGCGGCTCCGGCCCAGGAAGAGGAGGAGCCGGTCGCATTGACACGGGGCGGCTTGCTGGATCAACTGCTTGCGGCAACCAGCCGGCGGCTGGCCGGGGTGGGCGACTGGGTTAGTTCCGGCGGCCGCTCGCTTGCGCAGATAAAAGATCTGGGGCAATGGTGGGAAGCATCGCTGGCCTCTCCGGAACAGAAGAAAACGCTGTTCCTGGCCCTGTTGAAAGCGGCACTCATTCTTGCATGCGCATTGTTGGCGGAATGGCTCTTGATGCGGGCCTTGAAAAGAGGCCGCGCGGTTCTGGCCCCGACACCTGCCACGACGATCGCCGCAGCGGCCGGCGGCAATCCCCCGGATGCCGACCGCTATTCGAGTTTGCTGCGCCGCATACCATATGCCCTGGGGCAGGGGGTGCTGAGCCTGCTGCCGCTTTTTGGTTTTGTGGCGGTAGCCAGCGTCCTGGCCAGCGTCTTGAGCGAGCAGGGCTCCATGCTGCATGGCGCAACGCTGATTATTGTGGGTGCCTATGTGTCGACCCGCATAGCACTTGCGATCCTGAAGCTGTTCGTTTCGCCGGAGCACGAAGGCTTGCGCCTGATGCACATGAGCGATGCCAATGCCGCGCTCGTGTATCGCTGGTTTCGATGGATAGTCGTGATTGCTGTATTCGGTATGGCCCTGGCCAACTTACTGCTGGAACTGGGAGCAGGCTGGGATTTTCATCAAACAATTTCCAAGCTTGTCGCCCTGATCGTGCACGTACTGCTTCTGGTCATGGTCTGGCGCAGCAGAAAACCGACGGCAGCGGCGATTCGAGGCAATCCAACCGGCAGCCCGGGGCTGTTCGGCATCAGGCGGGTTCTGGCCGATGTATGGCCCTTGCTCGCCACGGTCTTGATTATGGCGGTATGGCTCCTGTGGTCGGCCGGGACTCCCGGCGGATTTGAAACGCTAGTCCATATATTCGCCTGGTCTGCAGTCGTTATCGTGGCGGCTGGGCTGCTTTCGATCTTCATCCTGGGCGCGGTAGACCGCGCATTCACCCGGGACAAGGAAAGCTTGCCCGGGCAAACCGCAACAGCGGAGCGTCCGCGCAATCTGTACCACAATCTGGTGCAGCGCGCGATTTACATCGTCATTGCTATCGTCACCGGCATTGTATTGCTGCAAGTCTGGGGCTTCGATGCCTGGAATTGGTTCAGAGAAGACTCAGTGGGGCGGCGTCTGGCCTCGGCCGCAATTACTATCGCCATCACTTGCACCCTGGCCGCCATCGCCTGGGAAAGCTTGAATACGACGATCAGCCGCCGCCTCGACCGCTGGCGCGATGCGGGCGACTTCGCGCGCGCGGCGCGGTTGCGGACGTTGGTGCCGATGATACGCACCGCGCTGTTTGTGGCGATCGCAATGATTGTGTTGCTGACGGCGCTCAGTCAGTTGGGTGTCAATATCGCGCCCTTGCTGGCCGGCGCAAGCATCATTGGCGTAGCACTGGGATTCGGTTCCCAGAAGCTCGTGCAGGACTTCATTACGGGCATCTTTCTGCTTATGGAAAATGCGATGCAGGTGGGCGACTGGGTCACCGTCGCCGGCCTGTCGGGTAGTGTTGAATATCTGTCGATCCGGACGGTCCGATTGCGTGCCGGCGACGGTGCGCTGCATGTCGTCCCGTTCAGCGCCGTTTCGACGGTCACGAACACCAACCGCGGGCTGGGCAACGCGTCGGTACGGGTCAGCGTTACCGCGGATTCCAACGTGGAAGAGGTCTTCAGCGCGCTCAAGAGCGTGGGTGCCGATATGCGCGCTGATCCGCAATTCAAGGATCTTATCCTGGCCGACCTCGATATCTGGGGTGTCGATCAGGTGGACGGAAACATGATTACTGTTGCGGGACAGATACGCACGCTGGACAAAGGACGCTGGCCGGTGCAAAGGGAGTTCAATCGACGTATCCTCTTGTGTTTCCGCGAACGCGATATCCGGCTTGTCAATCCCAAAGAAACAATGGTCGTCAATGCCGCATAAGCGCCGGATCGCGCTCATGACTTCCTGGCGGGATTAGCAAATATGGATGCTTTACTGGTACTGGCCATGGTCATTGCCGCGATAGTGCTGATAGACCTGATACCGAAATTGCGGCTGCGCCATGCAATTCGTTCTCCATTTCCCGCTCACTATGTCGCCATACTGGAAAGCAATGTCCCCATCTACAGAAAGATGCCCGCGGATTTACGGCAACAGCTGCATCGCCTGATCAAACATTTTCTTCATACCAAGGACTTCCACGGCTGCGCGGGCTTGACGATCACTGATGAAATCCGGGTGACCATAGCCGGCATTGCATGCCTGCTGCTGTTGAATCGCAAAACGCGTGTCTATCCCGAGTTGTCGTCGGTACTGGTTTATCCGTCCGCCTTTCTTGCACCGCGCACAGAAATTGACGAGGGCGGGGTTGTTTCATACCGTGAAGATGATCTGCTGGGCGAATCGTGGGGAGATGGCCGCGTGGTGCTTGCCTGGGATCATGTGGAGATTGGAAGCCGCGATCCCACCGATGGCCATAATGTGGTGCTGCACGAGTTCGCGCACCAGCTGGACGAGGAATCGGGCGGAGCCGACGGTGCACCCTTGTTGGGAAGCCGTGTCAACTACCAACGTTGGGCTACTGTATTTTCCCACGAGTACGCAAGCCTGCAGGCCATGATAGACCGGGACGACGTAACGGTGCTCGACGAATACGGCGCAACGGATCCAGCGGAGTTTTTCGCGGTGGCCACAGAGACCTTTTTTGAAAAACCCAACGAAATGGCCATCCACCATGCCGAGCTATACGAAGAGTTAAAGAATTATTATCGAGTCGATCCGCGCGCATGGGTATAGGAATGAAAATGAACGACGCTTACGACCTGCAACGCTTCCTTGACGCCCAGAACACCATCCTGGACCAGGTTTACCTGGAACTGCGGAATGGCCGAAAAACCAGCCACTGGATGTGGTTTGTCTTTCCACAGGTCAAGGGCCTGGGCCACAGCGACATGGCGCGCAAGTTCGCCATTACGTCGGCAGACGAGGGCAGGGCATATCTTGGCCACCCACTGCTGGGCAGCCGCTTGCGCGAATGTACCCGGCTGGTGAATGCAGTGAACGGCAGCACGATAGAACAGATACTGGGGCAAACTGATGCGATTAAATTCCGCTCATCGATGACCTTGTTCTCATGTATCGCTCCTGCGGAGAAAGTATTCGAAGACGCTCTAAGCAAGTATTTCGGCGGGCAACCCGATACCGCCACGCTTGCTTTCCTTGAATCCGGTGAACACGGCTGAATACTATCCATGACACGCGCCAGCAGCGGCAACGGTAGCGGCCCATGGCCGGTTTTCCTTATTTTTCTGCGCCTGGGGCTGACTTCGTTCGGCGGCCCTGTGGCGCACCTGGGCTATTTTCGACATGAATTCGTGACGCGACGCGCTTGGCTGTCGGAGCGCAACTATGCCGATTTGGTCGCCTTATGCCAGTTCCTGCCAGGCCCCGCCAGCAGCCAGGTGGGAATCGGCATCGGCCTGTCCCGCGCCGGTTATGTGGGAGCCTTTGCGGCTTGGGCGGGCTTCACGCTGCCTTCAGCCATTGCCTTGATTCTATTCGCCAAGAGCATTTCGATATACGGCGACAGCTTGGCCGGAGGCGCGCTCAATGGTTTGAAGGTGGTCGCCGTAGCCGTAGTGGCGCAAGCGGTGTGGGGCATGGCGCGCAGCCTGTGCCCGGATGTACCGCGCGTCACCATCATGGCCATTGTGGCTTGCGTTTCCTTGCTCTTCCCCTCCGCATGGGCGCAAGTCGGCGTGCTGGCCGCTGCAGCGCTCGTTGGATTGATGCTGTTCAAGCCGCAACAAGATACTGCTCACGACCCGCTAGGCATAGCAATCAGCCGGCGCGCCGGCATGATCTCCCTTTCCTTGTTCATTTTGCTCTTGACCGGCCTGCCTGTTCTGGCCGACACGATACCAAATCAAACCTTTGCGGCAATTGATGCGTTCTTTCGCGTCGGAGCCATGGTCTTCGGCGGAGGACACGTGGTATTGCCGCTATTGCAGGCCGAAGTCGTAACTCCCGGCTGGATCAACAATGAAACGTTTCTTGCCGGCTATGGCGCCACCCAGGCGGTGCCGGGGCCTTTGTTCACTTTCGCATCGTTTCTCGGCGCGTCCATGAACGGCATGTCCTACGGCTGGACGGGAGGCATGATCTGCCTGTTGGCCATCTTCGCGCCGTCCTTCCTGTTGGTGGCGGGGGTTTTACCGTTTTGGGAACAACTGCGCCGCAACACCCGCATTCGCGCCGCGCTGACCGGAGTCAACGCGGCAGTGGTCGGCTTGTTGCTCGGCGCGCTCTATAACCCAGTATGGACCAGCGCCATCCGCGATCCCAGCGACTTTGGCCTTGGATTGATGGCATTCGTCGCACTGATGTACTGGAAGCTCCCGCCATGGCTGGTGGTCCTGGCCTGTGCGGCGGCCGGATGGATTCTCAGCGTGGCGCGGTGAACGCGGCCACAACTCGCTTATTCAGAAAGCTCCTCGCCTATGCGCGTAACATCGAGTGTGACAATACGGCGGCTGGTGGTCTCCACAACTTCGAAGCGTAGACCATCCAGCTCGAGCACTGCCCCCACTTCGGGAAACATTTCAAAACGATCCAGCAGAAAGCCGGCAATGGAGGTGAACGAGTCGTCGTGGCTCAATACTGCGTCGGTTTCAAGCACTTGAGCAAAATAGTGAAGGTCGGCGGCTCCGTCGACTCGCCAATGCCCCGGCCCGATGACCTGAATCGCGGGCTGTTCGTCCTCATCGGGAAACTCACCCGCGATAGCTTCCAGAATGTCGATAGGAGTCAGCAGCCCTTGGATCGTCCCATACTCATCGGCAATTAATACCAATTG
>JAKFDW010000318.1:0-10449 GCA_036675955.1 Orrella sp.
ACGCCCCCGAAGGCGAGCGAAATGTTTTGCAGATCGAGTATGGTTTCTCCGATCCGTTGGTCGCGAGCAGCTTGACTCATTACGCAGCCTTCCTTGTGTTGCCTGGGAATATCTTGGCATCGGCGATTTTCAGGTCGGCCGAAATGACGCCTGTACGGCCGTCCTCGAATTTCACTTCGGTTTCTATGAACTGATTCGACTTGCCCTGGAAAAGCGCCTGGACCAGGACGTCGTATTTCTGGGCGATGTAGGCGCGCCGCACCTTGCGGGTACGGGTCAGCTCGTCGTCGTCGGGGTCGAGTTCCTTGTGCAGCACCAGGAATCGCGATACCTGCGAGCCGCACAGCTTCGGATCAGAGGCCAGGTCGGCATTCACTTCCTCGACGCAATTGCGGATAAGTTCGTAGACTTCCGGTTTTTGCGCCAGGTCGGTGTAGCCGGCATAAGGCAGGCCCTGCCGCTCGGCCCAGTTGCCCACGGCTTCGAGATCGATATTGATAAAGGCGCAGACCATGGACTTGTCTGCGCCGAAGGCCACGACTTCCTTGATGTACTGGAAGAACTTGAGCTTGTTCTCGATGTACTTGGGCGCAAAGAGGCTGCCGTCTGCCAGTTTGCCGACGTCCTTGGCCCGGTCGATGATTTTCAGCTGGCCGTCGGCATCGAGGTAGCCCGCATCGCCCGTGTGATACCAGCCGTCGGAGGTATAGGATTCTGCGGTGGCCGCGGGGTTGCGATAGTACTCTTTAAAGAGGCCGGGGCTCTTGACCTGGATCTCGCCATTTTCGGCCACCCGGATGTCGACCCCTTTGACCGGCGGCCCCACCGTATCGGCGCGCACATGCCCGTCGGACTGGACACACACGAAGACCGAGGTTTCGGTGGACCCATAGAGCTGCTTCAGATTGATGCCGATAGAACGATAGAACACGAAAAGGTCGGGGCCGATTGCTTCGCCGGCCGTGTAAGCCACGCGAACGCGGCTCATGCCCAGGGCATTGCGCAAGGGGCCATACATGAAGAAATTGCCGATGCCATACCTGAAGCGGTCCCAGGCGCTGACCGAGGGGTCCTTGTCGAGTATCTTCACGCCGACGCGGCGCGCGAGGGCCATGAAAGAATGGAACAGCTTGCGCTTGATGGCGCTGGCGTCTTCCATGCGTATCATGACGTGGGTCAGCAAGCCCTCGAGCACGCGGGGCGGCGCGAAATAATAAGTGGGCCCGATGTCGTGCATGTCGATGGACACGGTATCGGGCGACTCCGGATGATTGACCGTAAAACCGGTAACCAGGAATTGCGTATACGAGAACATGTTCTGCCCTATCCAGGCGGGCGGAAGGTAGGCAAGCACCTCTTCGCGATCGGTGAGGTTTTCGAGTTCCTGTATGGCAAGCCCGCGATCGATAAGCGCATGGTGGGTGAGCACCACCCCTTTCGGCTTGCCTGTGGTGCCCGAGGTGTAGAACATGGCGGCGGTATCGGCGGGCTTGACTGCCGCAATGGCCTTGTCGACGTAACCCGGATTGGCAGCCGCGTGTTCGCGGCCGATTTCCAGCAGACGATCAAACGAAAGCAGGTCTTCGCGCGTATAGTTGCGCAGTCCGCGGGGATCGTCGTACACCACGTGGCGCAGGGCCGGGCAGTCTTCAGCGACCTCCAGCATTTTGTCGACCTGCTCCTGGTCCTCGACAATGGCGATACGGATGTCGGCATCCTGGAACACATACAGCATCTCGGCTGCGATGGCATCTTGATACAGCGGAACCGGGATGGCGCCCAGGCACTGCGCGGCCATCATCGACAGATACAGGCGAGGCCGATTTTCACCGACGATGGCGATGTGCTGTCCGGCTTGCACGCCCAATGCCGCAAAGCCGCTGGCCAGTTCGTGCATTTGATGCGAGAGTTGGGCCCAGCTGATTGTTTGCCAGATACCCAGGTCTTTCTCGCGCATGGCCGGGCGCGCCCCGCGCACCTGCGCATGGTGAAGCACCAGAGCAGGGAAGGTGTCGGGTCCCGCCGATATTTTTTGCGTAGGCAGATTTTGCGCCACGTTGTCTCCTTCAGCCAGTATCATTCCCCTTTCATTTAAGGGCTTATGCTTATATTTGTGTCAGGCTGTCATTCAGCTTATCGTAAAGATATAGTCTCGCACTACCTCCAACTGTCACGAATATGACATTCCTGCTTTTTCTAGGGTAAATCCTCATGAACCTGAAAGACTCTCTGTACGACGCTGCAGCGTGGCTGGCTCTGTTGACGGACGAGCAGCAAGAGCGTGTACAACGAGACGTTTCGGTTACGCAATATCCGGCAGGCGCGATGATCGAGCGCAAAGGCGAGAAAGCCTATGCATGGATAGGCGTGCTCAGCGGCCTGGTCAAGGTGTCGGTGGGGACACCCGACGGCAAGCTGGCCTCGCTGACCGGTGTGCCGGCCGGCGGCTGGATAGGCGAAGGCTCATTGCTAAAGAACGAAATACGCAAGTACGATATTGTGGCCTTGCGGGCCAGCACCATCGTCAGGCTACCGGTCGCCACCTTCAACTGGCTGCTGGACACCAGCATTCCATTCAACCGCTACTTGCTGCACCAGTTGAACGAGCGCGTCGCCCAGTTCATCGGCAAGGCGGAATACGACCGCCTGCTGGCCCCCGATGCGCGGGTGGCGCGCTGTCTGGCCGAACTATTCAATCCTTTGCTTTATCCATGCAAGAGCATGCGGCTGGATATCACTCAAGAAGAAATCGGCTACCTGGCCCGCATATCGCGCCAGCGCACCAACCAGGCCCTGCGCACGCTGGAGGCTGCAGACCTGCTTAGGGTGGAATACGGAGCCGTCCAGGTTCTGAACTTGGACGGCCTGAAACAATACAGCCTGTAGCCTGGCGCGCATCAATCCAGCTTGATGCCGGCCGCCTTGATCACATTACCCCATTCCTCACGCTGCTGGTCCGCATACGACTTGAATTCCTGAGCCGACATCGGCATGGGCTCCACGCCCATGCCCGTGATCTTCTGCTGAACGGCGTCAGACTTCAGCGCGGCTTGCAAATCCGCATTCAGCTTGCTTACTACATCGCCCGGAATACCGGCAGGCCCGACCAGGCCTTGCCAGGCGTAGGCCGTGAAGTCCTTGACGCCCGCCTCCGCCATCGTCGGCACATCGGGCAGCAGGGCAAGACGCTCGGGGGTGGCAACGGCCAGCACGCGCAGCTTTCCGGCCTTGATATTCGCCAGTCCGGCGGCGGAATCGACAAACCCGGCGGTGACCTGTCCACCCAGCAAATCCTGGATTGCCGGGGCGGCACCCTTGTACGGGACATGGACGATCTGGACATCGGCGCGCTGTTTGAACATTTCCAGCGCCAGATGGTGCGGGGACCCCGCGCCGGCCGAGGACGAAGTCAGTTTGCCCGGGTCTTTACGCGCCGCATCGATAAGTTCCTGTACCGTTTTGTAGGGTGAACGCTCGTTCACGGCAAGCATGAGCGGAAAGCGAGCCAGGCCGCCGATATAGGTGAACTTGGCCGGATCGTATTGCAGCGTAGAGTAAAGCCAAGGGTTGTACGCCAGCGTACCCGAGTCGGCGGTGCCGAAGACGTAGCCATCGGGCTTGGCGCCCTGGATGAACGTGGCACCGATGATGGTGCCCGCGCCGGGCTTGTTCTCTACGACGACCGTCTGGCCCAGGCTTTTCTCGATGCTGGCGCCCACGACCCGGGCGATGACGTCCGAACCGCCCCCTGCCGGATAAGGGACAACCCACTGGACGGGACGCTCGGGCCACGACGCGGCCTGCGCCAGTCCGGCTACGCCGAGGACAGACACAGCCAAGAGGCCGCCTAATAGTTTAGACATGAATGTTATCTCCGTAGAATATTCGGGCATATAGTTATTGACGCCCGATTATGCTACGGCTGCCCGCTTTTTGAAATAAGGACTTGCCTTGGCCGGGAAAGACTATAGTCCGGGCCGTCTACGCAATGATGTTTGAATGATGGATAACGCGGTCGATGATCGGGATCATTATCTTGATGGAAGAACTTACCTCAGTCGGTGAAGTGCTTATTGGTGTTCAAATGACACGTCGGCGGGGTGGTGACTGCTTCAGCGATGAGAGGTAGACCGCGGGGACGAGCTGTGTGCTTGGCATTCTTGCATTCCGTCAGCGGCTGGTGGAACAGGTTTAGCGCCGCCAGAGAGCGGTCCAGCCGGACCGCTCTCTGGCATTCAGAAGACCTATGGTGAGAGACTGCTTAACCCGTGATCGACCTCAAGGTGGAATGTTCAATTTCTGGATACTTTCATACGGTGCTTAGTACGCAGATGACTGTTCGACATGCAGTCTCCAATGCACTGGGTCGCTCGGCAGGCGGGCGGCCCAGTGCGAGCGTAATAGCTCTTTCGGCTTGCAAGAAAAAGCAGAAGAATGCCAAGCACACTATTGGTCACCACGACCGTCAAAATCACACACCGCAGTCGTGGGCGCGGCCAGGGGCTGTCGGGTCCCTTTGGAGCCTCCAGCGAGCCGTAGGCGAAGGCAGCCCGGACGGGCGAACGAGCCAGGCTATGCTGGTTCGGCGCGCAGGGCTCCGCGGGGACCCGACAGCCCCTGGTCTCGCCCGCGACGTGTAAAAGATGGACATGCAAAAGACGGCGTGTAAAAGACGGCATGCAAAAGACAACCTGCAACACGCGACGTATGAAAGAAACCAACACACCGAGATAGAAAGCCTTATCCCGGTAATGCGTACGGCCTCCGACGCATAACGCCAGCGTCCCATCTATCGATACAACGGACCGTGAATCCCTTGAGCCGCGCCATCGGGTCGGGCGCTGTCAGCGCACCATTCCCGCAGCGGCAGTCTGGTGCGTGGCGGCATCGATCAAGATAAAGGAACCGCCTGCCGGCTGGTCTGTATATGCATCCACGGCCAGCAAGTCCCTGGAGACGAGGGTGACGTGGCCAATGTCGTTCATCTCCAGCACACCGCTGGCCTGCACCTGCTGCAGTTCGTGTATGTCGCGGCGGCTGTGCACAGTCTTTATTTTCGCCTGAGTGAGCCTGGTGCCCTGCTTGAGCCAATATTGACGCAGCGGATTAAGAGGCTGCTGATCCAGCCAGCAAAGCTCCGCATCGAATTCCTTGGTCGCGCGCACCGGAATATCGGACTGCACCAGGAGGTCGCCGCGCGACACATCGATATCGCGATCCAGCACGACCACTACGGTATCGCCGGCCACCGCCGAGTCGACATCCACGTCGTACCGCAGCAGCCGCGCCACCCTTGCGGTTTGGCCCGAGGGCTGCACTTTGATCTCGTCACCCACGCGCAAGGCTGCCCCCGCCAATCGTCCGGCATAACCGCGGAAATCGTTGATGCCATGGCCGCCATGGCGTATGACCCACTGCACGAAAAAGCGGGACCCGCCGTCGGCGACCACCGGATCCGTGGACAAGCCTTCGAGCAGGGTCAGCAATGGTGGCCCGTCGTACCAAGGTGTGTTCGAGGAGCTTTCCACAACATTGTCGCCCTTGAGTGCAGACATGGGAATGATGTGAAACTTGTCCATGCCCAACTGCTCGGCGAGCAAGGCGTACGCGCTGCGTATGCGCTCGAAGACACCCTCGCTCCAATCGACCAGGTCCATTTTATTGACGGCCACGACTATGTGCTGCAAGCCGAGCAACTGCGCCAGGGCACTATGCCGCCGGGTTTGCGCAAGCAACTGGCCGTCGTGCACGCGAGTTGCATCGATAAGTATGATCGCCACGTCGGCGGTCGATGCCCCGGTAACCATGTTGCGCGTGTATTGCTCGTGGCCGGGTGCATCCGCCACGATGAACTTGCGCAAGGGCGTGGCGAAGTAGCGGTACGCGACATCGATAGTAATGCCCTGCTCGCGTTCGGCTTCCAGTCCATCGGTCAGCAAGGACAGGTCGATCTCGGTGGCCGCCACCCGTTTATACTTGGATCGCGTGATGGCGGCCAGCTGGTCCGCAAACACGCCCTTGCTGTCATACAGCAGGCGGCCGATCAGGGTGGACTTGCCGTCGTCGACGGAACCCGCCGTAATCAGGCGCAGCACGCCGGTTTCGACGGCCGATACCCAGGACTCATTGACAGCATTCATTAGAAATACCCCATCTTTTTCCGGCGCTCCATCGAAGCCTCGGAGGTTTGATCGTCCATGCGGGTGGCGCCCCGCTCCGTGATGGTGCTGATCGCCGTCTCGGCGATGATGGCCTCGGGACTGTCCGCCGCGGACTCCACCGGGCACGTGCACGAAATGTCGCCCACCGTGCGAAAGCGCACCGTCGCCGTCTCGGCACGCTCATTGTCTTTGGGCGGCGTAATAGGTGTAACAGGCACGAGCAGGCCATTGCGCCTGACGACCTCGCGTTCATGCGCATAGTAAATTGAAGGAAGATTCAGCTTTTCCCGGGCGATGTATTGCCAAACATCCAGTTCTGTCCAGTTGGATATCGGAAAAACACGCATGTTTTCGCCAGAATGTACTTTGGTGTTGAACAGGTTCCACAGCTCCGGTCGTTGTGCCTTGGGATCCCACTGTCCGAACTCATTCCTGAACGAAAATATGCGCTCTTTGGCTCTGGCTTTTTCTTCATCCCGGCGCGCCCCGCCCATGCAGGCATCGAAGCCGAACTCTTCGATCGCCTCCAGCAGCGTAGTGGCCTGGGCCGCGTTGCGCGAGTCGTTCTCGCGGCGCAGCACCACGGTTCCGCGCTCGATAGAGCCCTGAACCGTGCGCACTATCAATTCCGCCCCCAATTCGGCAACATGCCGATCGCGAAAGGCGATGACCTCATCGAAATTGTGGCCCGTATCCACGTGCAAGAGGGGAAACGGAATGCCGGCGGGATAAAAGGCTTTTTGCGCAAGACGCAGCAGAACGACCGAATCCTTGCCGCCGGAGAACAGCAGGACGGGACGCTCGCATTCCGCGGCCACCTCGCGCAGTATGTATATGGCTTCGGACTCCAACCAGTCCAGATGTGTACGTGAAGAAATGGCACCCATAGTCCTATCCTTTTGATTCCTGTAGATTGCCGGCATGCAAGCCGCATTCTTTAGAGAGCTTCTGTTCCCACCACCAGCGGCCGGCCCGTGGATCTTCGCCCGGCCGCAGCGCACGGGTACAGGGCTCGCAGCCGATGGACGGGTAGCCTCGATCGTGCAATGCGTTATAGGGAATGGCCATGGACCGGATGACCGCCCAGACGTCGTTGTCGGTCCACGCGGCCAAGGGGTTGTACTTTTGCAGTCCGAAGACAATGTCGTATTCGGCAAAGGCCAAGGCGGACCGCGTCAACGACTGCTCACGCCGCTGTCCCGTGAGCCAGGCGGAGTGGCCCTCCAGGGCAAGGCGCAAGGGCTGTACCTTGCGTATCGCGCAACATGCCTTCCGCAACTCGACGCTTTCGTAGAAACCGAATTCGCCATGTTCGGCGACATGGGCCTGTACCGCGGCGGCATCGGGCGCCAGCACCTGTATCTCCATGCCATAGTGCCGCTGAACGCTGCCTATCATGGCAAGCGTTTCAACGGGCAAGCGGCCCGTATCCAGCGTGAACACCTGTATCGGTACGCCGCTTTCGAAAATGGCGTGCGTCAGGAGCATGTCTTCGGCACCGAAGGAGGACGCGAAGACGGCATCCGCATGCTCGGCACTGATTGCTTCCAGCGTTTCAAGCAACAAAATCCATAAGCGCCGGGTGGCGGGATCGAGAGGAGAATTAGGTGTGTTCAC
This sequence comes from Orrella sp., assembly GCA_036675955.1. Taxonomy (GTDB): domain Bacteria; phylum Pseudomonadota; class Gammaproteobacteria; order Burkholderiales; family Burkholderiaceae_B; genus Pollutimonas. The sequence continues at coordinate 7,779 of JAKFDW010000318.1, forward strand.
GTCTAACCTGTACTGTCCGTGACCCTTGACAAGTAGCCGGGGATCGATTCTTGCTCGCTGCATGGACAGGCACTGCAGCAGCACAAGCTGAACACGTAGTCTGATGGCCGCCGGGCATCAAGGGAACGACTAAATAGTAGAGTGTTTATGTCGAACAGCTATTAACCGAAGCCGGACCCGCTTATTGCCCTTGGCCATAAACCGTTGGAAACAGGCCCTGTACAGAACCGTCCCCTTTTAATTTAATGGGCTAAAAATTGGGGACGTAGTAAGCTTGCGGACTGAAACAGTCACCCCTGCTCCGCCGCAGGCCATGCCAATTACTTCATTCCCTTAATGCTTGAGGTCAAAAATTATGTCTGAACATCCTACGCACGCACTCCCTTCTTATTTGAATTCGCACGAGTTGGGACCGTGGGGCGTATATCTGGAACAAGTAGAGCGGGTCACGCCCTACCTGGGCAAGTTGAGCAAATGGGTTGAAACTCTCAAGCGTCCAAAAAGGTCACTGATCGTCGATGTGCCTATTGAACTGGACAACGGCACCATCGCCCACTTCGAAGGCTACCGCGTACAACACAACACCACCCGCGGCCCCGGCAAAGGCGGTGTGCGGTTTCACCAGGACGTCACCCTGGCGGAAGTGATGGCGCTGGCCGCATGGATGTCGGTCAAGACTGCGGCGATCAATCTGCCTTTTGGAGGCGCCAAAGGCGGCATCAGAATCGATCCGCGCAACTATTCCCGGGCCGAACTCGAGCGCATCACCCGCCGCTACACCAGTGAGATCGGCGTCATCATCGGGCCGCATAAAGACATTCCCGCCCCCGACGTAAACACGAATGCCCAGACAATGGCATGGATGATGGACACATACTCCATGAATGAAGGCGCCACGACCACCGGGGTGGTGACCGGGAAGCCAGTGTCGCTGGGCGGCAGCCTGGGGCGCGTGGAAGCCACCGGACGGGGCGTATATGTTGTAGGCTGCGAAGCCGCCCGTGACAAGGGCATCTCCATACAAGGCGCCCGCGTCGCAATTCAAGGCTTCGGCAATGTAGGCGGCACGGCTGCCCGTCTTTTCTACGAGGCTGGCGCAAAAATCATCGCGGTACAGGATCACACCGGTTGCGTACACAACGCCAATGGCCTGGATGTACTCTCACTGTTGAAACATGTTGAAGAGCACGGCGGTGTGGCAGGCTGCCCCGATGCGGAGCCGATGGCAAGCGACGATTTCTGGGCACTGAAAACCGAATTGCTGATTCCCGCTGCCCTGGAAAGCCAGATCCACGAAGGCAATGCCAACTCGGTCAGGGCCAAAATCGTGATCGAGGGCGCCAATGGTCCGACCACCCCCGAAGCGGACGACATCCTGACCTCGAACGGCACGCTCATTGTTCCCGATGTACTGGCCAATGCCGGCGGCGTGACGGTTTCCTACTTTGAATGGGTGCAGGATTTTTCCAGCTACTACTGGACCGAACCCGAGATCAATCACCGCCTGGAGGCCATGATGCGCGCCGCGTATACGTCGGTGTCGACCGTGGCGCAGGAGCATAAGGTAACCCAGCGCACCGCGGCGTTCATCACGGCGTGCACGCGCATTCTGGAATCGCGTGAAGTGCGCGGTCTCTACCCTTGATCGGGCAGTAGTACGGCCACCGGCTGGTCGGCAAACAGGTCGGCCAGCCTCAACACGCCGTCAGCGGCGCATTGCAGCGTCGCACCCGAAAATACATCGCGCAGGTCCGCGCCGATATACCTGCGCGGCAGCACCACGCAGGTGTCCTCCCACGACGACGTCGCGATCAGTGGCAGGCCTTCGTTTTCCCCCTGCCCGACCCACGCCGACGATAGTCGCGGTACCGCCACGAATACATCCTGCTCCTGCCATGCGCGCAGGAATGCCAAGACACGGTTGCTTTGAGGCCCCAGCACCGGCAGGCCGAAGTAATCCCCGTCGGCAAAATGATACGCGCGTTCACAACGCAGCTGCAGCAACCGGGCCACCACCGCCTGTTTCAGATATCCGTTCTTCCAGTCCCGGATCAGGCCGGCAATGCCGGCTTCCGCTCCGAGAGCGTCCAGCGCAAGTTGCCGCGCAGAGTAGTCCACCTCGCGGCGATTATCCGGATCCACCAGGCTGAAATCCCAGAATTCGGTGCCTTGGTATAAGTCGGGCACGCCTGGACTGCACAGGCGCAGTACCGTCTGCGCCAAGCCATTTACCGCCCCCGCCGGCGCTATGCGGCTCGCGAATTGCTCAATATCACGCAGCAGTTCAAGGCTGCTTCGGCTGGCCATCAAGTTGTGGACAAACGCCGCGCTGCGGTCTTCATAGCCGATATCCGGTTCGAACCATCCGGAATTGATTTTCGCCTCGCGCAAGGACTTAGTCTGCCATTGCACCACCCTGTCGGCGAAAAGCTGCATTCCATGGCTGTCCTCGACGGACAGCCCAAGAGGCCAGGCGCCCACCAAGGTCTGAAAAAGCATATAGCGCTCGGCAACTTGAACCTGGTTGGCGGCAGCCTTGATCTCTTCTGACCAATCCAGCCAGCGCCGGCTGGATTGCGCCCACGGTTCCGGCATCTCGCTGAGCACCGCCAGGCGCGCTCGCACGTCTTCGCCGCGCTTATGGTCGTGCGTGGCCGTCGCCAGCAAAGAA
>JAKFDW010000319.1:0-3738 GCA_036675955.1 Orrella sp.
TCCAAGGCATGGATCGAAATGATCCATCGCTATGTCGGCTCGCTGCTCGGCATGATGATTATCGGCATTGTCTACATGGCATGGCGGTATCGCAGCCAGTTGGGCAACACACCCCGCCTGGCCATCGTGACGCTGATTGCGGTCTGCATACAGGGCGCATTCGGGGCCTGGACCGTCACGCACCAGTTGATGCCTGTCGTCGTTACCAGCCACCTGCTGGGCGGCATGATCTTGCTGGCGCTCATGACCTGGCTGGCGGCCCGCGAAAAGCTCCATCTGCCCATTGCCGCCGAGGCTAGGCGCTGGCGCCCGTGGGTAGCTGCCGGTGTTGCACTGCTGTTTGTCCAGATATCGCTGGGCGGTTGGGTAAGCACCAATTATGCGGCGCTGGCGTGCATGGACTTTCCGAAATGCCACGGGCTATGGGTTCCGCCCATGGATTTCGAAGGCGGTTACTCGCTGATCCGCGGCCTGGGCATGCTTCCGTCGGGCGATCTCATTTCCCAATCCGCACTTACCGCCATACATTGGGTACACCGCAACTTCGCCTTCATCGTGTTTGCCTACCTTGGCGTACTGGCTTGGAAAATGCTGGCCGAGCCTGGCCTGCGAGGACCCGCGAAGCTGGTGCTTGCCTTGTTGCTGGCTCAGCTGTTTACCGGACTGACCACCATTTTCTTCCAGTGGCCCTTATTGATTGCAGTGTTGCATAACGGCGGCGCCGCGGGGCTGGTTCTGGCCAGCGTCACTCTTCTGGTGCGCCTGTCGCGCGACTATAGGTCTAAAATACCGGCATGACTTCCGTTCCCGCCCCAACGCCCGCTATTTTCCGGCAGTACCTTGTCCTGACCAAGCCGCGCGTCACCCAGCTCGCCGTATTTTGCGCAGTCATAGGCATGTTCCTGGCCAGCCCCGGTCTTCCCGACATGGGCAAGGTCGTGGCCGGCACCGTCGGCATCTGGCTGCTGGCAGCCGCCGCATTTGCCGTAAACTGCCTGATCGAACAGGAAATCGACGCCCGCATGTTGCGTACTGCGCGGCGCGGCACCGCGCGCGGCACCATCAGCAACCTGCAGGTGATCACGCTTTCGGGCCTTCTGGGCGGACTCGGCATGCTGGTGCTCTACACCTTGGTCAATCCATTGACCATGTGGCTGACCTTCGCCACATTCGTGGGCTATGCCGTTATCTATACGCTCATTCTCAAGCCGCTCACGCCCCAGAATATTGTCATCGGTGGGTTATCCGGCGCCATGCCGCCCGCTCTTGGCTGGGCAACCGTCGCCAACGCCGTGCCGGCCGAAGCATGGGTACTGGTCCTGATCATTTTCATCTGGACCCCGCCGCACTTCTGGGCGCTGGCCTTGTACCGCAACAACGATTACGCCAAATCGGGCTTGCCCATGCTGCCGGTCACCCATGGCAAGCAATTCACCCGCTTGCATATCCTGCTCTACAGCTTTGTGCTGTTTGCCGCCACGCTGCTGCCCTATGTGGTGCGCATGAGCGGCCTGGTGTATCTGGTGGCGGCGGTCATTCTTAGCGGCATATTTGTTTCGTACGCATGGCGCCTATACAAAAATTATTCCGACGAGCTGTCGCGCAAACTCTTCCGCTTCTCCATTCTGTACCTGGCGCTGCTGTTTGGCGCGCTGCTGGCCGACCACTGGGTCGTGCTCATCTGATTCACACTACGAGGTATCCATGTCCCGTTTTTCAAGCAAGCGCCGCGTCCTTCTGGCCACTACGGCCGCACTGGCGCTATCCGCCGCGCTGGCCGGTTGCGGCAAGAAAGAGCTTGCCTTCCAGGGATCGGACATTACCGGTACACAGCTGGGCCGCGACCTCGACATGATCGACGGCAGCGGCAAGCCGCGTACGCTGGACGATTACAAGGGCAAGGTTGCGGTGGTGTTCTTCGGGTTTACTCAATGCCCGGATGTATGCCCGACGGCCATGTCGGAATTGTCGCAGACCATGGAATTGCTGGGCAGCGACGCCGACAAGGTGCAAGTCATCATGATCAGCGTGGATCCTGCGCGCGATACGCCCGAAGTGCTGTCCGCCTATGTCCAGGCGTTCCATCCCTCCTTCGTTGGGCTCACGGGCACGGAAGAGCAGCTCGGCAAAACCGCCAAATCATTCAAGGCCTATTACGCCAAATCCTCGGGCGGCACTGCCGAGCAGTACTCCATGGACCACGCGTCTTCGTTCTACATCCTGGACCAGGACGGCGAAGCCCGCGTGCTGGTCAGCGGCAACGCCTCGGCGCAGGACGTCGCCAGCGACATCAGGCAACTGCTATAAAGGCTTGGGGTTCAGATCCGGCAGCGGTTCATGCTGGCGCTCGCCGGACTGGAACTGCTGCCACACCTCCAGTGCCCGCAAGCGTTGCTTGACCACTGCATCAATTTTTTCCCGCAAAGCCGGATCATGCGCCACCAGCGTGGCGAAATCCCCTTCGGTAAGCATGAGCAACCGGCTATAGCCCAGCGATGTCACCCTGGCCTCGAATTCCGTGGCCGCGGCGAGCGCCATTTCTCCGAAAATCTCTCCGGTTCCCAGCTCAACCGTCGTCCGATCCGGCAAGTGTATGGTCACCGCGCCCGAGGCCACGAAGTACATGACGCGCGTGCGGCCTATTCGCATCGCGATTTCCTGGTCGGGTACGGCTAGCCGGGGTTTCAACAGTCGGCACGCGGTCCTCAAGGTCTCGGAAGACATGCCTTCAAATATGGGCACGCGCTTGATGAGTTCGGTCGCACCGATGGCGATATCCAACGCGGGACGCTTGTCGATATGGCTCCAGCGCTGATCAATTTGCTTGACCAGGTCCGCGTACATCTCGCCGGTTATAAGGAAATGCGACAACATGTCGCGGTACCGCAAACGCTCCAGCGCACGCGCCATGCGTCCCAGATAGGACTCCTGAAGCCAGTGCGCAAATAGCGGATACTGCAGATTCAAAGCTTGCAATGCGGACTCAAGCAACAACAGACGGCGGCGGTGGGCCCTGACGATGGCATCGGTGGCCTCCGTACCCAGCAAAGGCTGTATTTCCTTTTCGGCAAACTTTATAAGTTGCTGTGCAACGGACCGCTTATTCATCAAATTGGCGAAACGCTTGGCCAGCTCATGCGCAAGCCAGCCCTGGAAGCCGAACAGGTAATGAACTCGCAAAGACAGGCGAAATCCCGTCGAATAGCGCAGGTCCGCCGCGATCGCCGCATCGAAGCCGTTCAAGCCCCCCGAACGCACCGCCTCGTTCATGCGCTCCGCGCGGGCCAACAACGATTCTGCCGTACGCCAATCCACGACCTGCGCTTTCAGCGTATCGAAAAACATTTCCTCTTCACGGGACGCCAGCATGGCCAGACCCATCGAGACTTTCTGCTCGTGCGACAGCTGCCTGACTTCGCCGCTGTTCACGCTAGCTTGCGCAGCATCGAAAATCGCATGGACGCGCCCCTGTACGTCGCTGCCAATATGTTCGTTGGCGGCGATTTCGTCGGTCTTGGTGCGCAGGTCTTCCAGCGCAACGACCAGGGCCTGGTTGCGCAGCGTCCTGTCGAAGGCGGAAAGCTCGTTCAGGCGCAGCCGGCGTATCAAGGGCCTCAGGCTGATACCGTTGATGAACAAGGTCATCAACACGAATCCCGTTGTCGCCACGGCAATGAACTGGCGCGCTTCGTGCGGAATGCTTTCCTGTTCAGTCACGGCAAGCGCCAATGCAAGCGA
>JAKFDW010000320.1:0-2460 GCA_036675955.1 Orrella sp.
GCGCTTGGGCCCAGAATGCGACGCTTCAGTCCTGGGATCCTCACCATCGGGACCCTGCCCAAGGCTTTCCGGGGTCTTAGTAAAAACATAGAAAGTCAGAAGCAGCACAACGACAACCGCAACCAAGCCCACAACGCTCGCGGCAACACTGAAACCCCATCCGCCGATCAAGGCCACCCACAGCGGCGAGAAAATCACACCGCCAACACTCGCCCCGTTATAAGCCTTGCTCAAGGCCATTGGACGATACTTGTGATACCAGTTGGCAATAATGGTATTGACCGCAACCGCACCCATCGTCACCCACCCGGCTCCCGTCAATATGGCCACAAAGAACAGCTGCCAAGGCTCTTGGACAATTGCCCAGCCCACTACACCTGCGGCCGTGAGTACGGCGCCACCTACCGTCGTTGCCGATAAGCCGATCAGAGCATAGAGGCGAGGCAAGTTGGCGATCACCAGCGCTCCGACAATGAAGTGCAAGGTCACGGCCGATGAAACAAGACTCAAAGACCAGTTCGTTCGCTGCACGACCTCTGCCAAGTAAATGGGTGGACCGTAAAAGCCCAGGCCCCAGCCGAAAATGGCCAAAACGAAAGTCGCGCGTATTACCCAGAGACCAAAAAACGCCTGTGTACGACTCACGCCTGGAGATATCATAGAGACTGTCCTTTTACCGGCCACCGCCGGTTTTTCTGGTGTATGACCAGTCACATTGTCGCTATGGCGCATTGCAGATGCTACGGCGCAGGCCGTAGCATCGCGCCGCATGGCATTGGTAGAATCGAGAGACATCTCAGGAGTCGCCATGCTCAGCACCTCTTCCATTGCTCAAACAGCATCATTGCTTGGTGACGTTGCCCGCGCCAGCATGCTGACCGCGTTAATGGACGGGCGTGCGCTCACAGCCACAGAACTGGCTCATATCGCAGGCATCACACCGCAAACCGCCAGCGGCCATCTTGGCCGCCTGGTAGACGCCGGTCTGGTCGCCAGAGAGCGCCAAGGACGACATCGCTACCACCGCCTGGCCTCCGCAGCGGTTGCCCACATGATCGAAAGCATCATGTCTCTGACGACTGATCCAAATAGCCCCGGCATGCCACAACGCTCTCCCGCCCCCGTCGTCGGCCCGCGCGATAAAGCGCTACGCTATGCACGCACTTGCTATGACCATCTGGCCGGCCAATTAGCGGTAGAAATTACCGATAGCCTCATTGAAGCTGGTCGAATTGAGCTTTCGAGCGACGGAGGGATACTGACTGACGAAGGCGACAGATTCATGCGCGACCTGGGCGTCGACGTAGACGCCGCTCGCTATCGAACATCAAGCCGAGGCACAAGGCGGACGTTCTGCCGGCCTTGCCTCGACTGGAGCGAAAGGCGTTTTCATATCGGCGGAGGGCTTGGGGCTGCGATGTGTGAATGCTACCTGGACAAAGGGTGGATTCGTCGGGCAGCAGGCAGTCGGGCTGTCATCGTGACCCCACACGGACGGCAGGCAATCGGTGCAGCCTTTGGCTTGCGCCACGGTCTGCCCCGTACGGACCCACGGTCTGCCCCGTATGGACCGATGAACGATCGGCCCTGAAGCCGTCAACAAGTCCATCATAATCACATCAGCAAGGCGTCGGGGGCCGCTGCGAGCCCTGCGAAATTTGAGCGCGCCCTGCGGCCGGCCCGGATCGGGGATGCAAGCCCGCGCTGTCCGAGCGCCACGCTTGCTGACAATCCAGTGGATTGTCAGCGGCGCGAGTTCGCGGGCGCCCCGATCCGGGCCGGCCGCAGGGTCTGCCCCGGCGAAGCACGGGGCCGCAGCGATATTGAGCGGGGCCCGCAGCGGCCCCCGACGCCGTGTTAAGAACCGGAAGGCCCGGCAAGCAGCGATGCCCGGTCACCCGGCTGGTGCCCTTACCATGTCAAAGCATCCATCCGACGATCCTTATTTACTTAACTTTCGCCCGCCATATTCAGCAAGACCAATCCCCACCAGGATCATCGTCAGAGCAGCCGCGTGATAAACGTGGAATACCTCTCCGAGTATAGTGACCGCCAGCAACGCCCCCCAGACAGGCAGCAGGTTGATGAACAGGCCTGCACGATTCGCGCCGATCAGCTCCACCGCCCGAATGTAGAAAACCTGCCCCAGAAAAGTCGGGAATATGACAATATAAGTTATCGCTAACCAACCGTGCCGATCCGGAAATATGGTCGCCCCTTGTGCCATTTCAAACATCAGCAATGGCACAGACGCCAATGTTGCCCCGAGACAGAGAACGAACATCAAACTCGTCCAGTGCACCTGGGGCTTGCTACGTAGCGCGGCGGTATAGACACCATAGGAGATAATCGCCACAAGCATCAGCGCATCACCAAAATTGATGTTCAGGGCAATCAAATCAGCGAAGTCACCCCGTACTGCGATAACGATCACGCCGATAAAAGAAATCAAAAACCCTA
>JAKFDW010000321.1:0-2290 GCA_036675955.1 Orrella sp.
TCGATCGAGGCCAGCTACGACCGCTTCCACGATTTCGAGCGCACCATGCAGCTGAACTATTTCGGCAGCATTCGCCTGATCATGGGGTTCATGCCCACCATGACCCATCGTCGCAAGGGCCACATCATCAACATCAGCTCGATCGGCGTGCTCGCCAGTTCGCCGCGCTTCTCGGCCTATGTGGCATCGAAGGCCGCGCTGGACGCATTCAGCCGCTGCGCGCAGGGCGAGTTGTCGGGCAAGGGCATCAGCTTCACCACCATCAACATGCCGCTGGTGAGGACGCCGATGATCGCACCGACCAAGATGTACGACAGCGTGCCGACGCTATCGCCGGAAGAAGCCGCCGACCTGCTGGTCAAGGCCATCATCGAGAAGCCGAGCCGCATCGCCACGCGTCTGGGCATCTTCTCGGCGCTGGTGAACGCGGTTGCGCCCAAGGCCTACGAAGTGATCATGAGCACGGCATTCGAACTGTTCCCCGATTCGGCCGCGGCCAAGGGTGACCGCAAGGCGCTCAAGGAATCTGCGCCCAGCCAGGAGCAGATCGCATTCGCCGCAGTGATGCGCGGGGTGCATTGGTAAATGAAGCAGTAGATCGGTAAAGCAGTGAAGGCTGAAGGTGAAGGGCTAGAGCAACAGCCAGCTCTTATTCTTCACTGTTTACCCCCTCTTACTTCATGCTTATTCACATCGTCTTGCACTGGCGCCACCGCACCGGCTCTTCGCTACCGGGCGGGGGGTTGAGCTGGACCCGGGTCGTGCGCAGGTTCGCGTAAAGCTCCACTTCCCGGCATACCAAAGGCCATGCTTCCTTTTCCGGGACCAGTCGGTCCACCGACAAGGTAGAGCGTGTGATCCAGACACCGCGGCTTATGCCGGTGGTATTGGTCAATGCCTTTGAAATTGCCGCGCGCTGCTCGTCGAGTTCGGCTTCAGTCGGCTCCTTCAAGGGGCGCACCGGTTCGATAGCGGGGGCTGTAGATGGTGGTTCGACGACTGCCCTGGCCACCATATCCGCTTGTTGTGCCTGGGCCATGACCGGAGCGCCGTCCTGCTCTGGTGTCACGCTGGGGAGCGCCAGTGCCGATGCCGCGCCGAGGGTAACAGCGCCAAGCCAGGCGATGCCGATATGGCGGCGTGCGCGCCCAGCGGCATCGCTGATGATGCGATTCCTGAGATTGCCGTCAACCATGGGTTTGACTTCAGGCCACAGATGGTTTCCGTCCAGCACTTCGATGTTGTGCTTGTCCGCCTTCGCGCGCCCGGTCTTGTCGAGGACGCCCTGGGTAACCAGGATCCCGCCAGTGGCGCCCATCAACCGGAGTTCGGCAGCCAGTTCGTCGACCGTGGCCGATCCGATGCGGTAGGCGGAACCGTGCTTGCAGGCCAACAGCCAGCGCTGGTTGTCGCGGCTCAGGACGAAACTGGAACTCTGCTCCTGGGCATCGTCCTTCTCTACCGCCACTTTGCGCAGTCCGCGATGATGCATCGCATCGAGCGCCAGCCGGGAGAAATCCTTCCAGCGCATGCCCGCCAAGGCCAGCAGGCCAGCGGCGGTTTCATCGTCGCGACGGCGGATCACCCATAGGTACGCGGTAGCGGCAGCTCCTACCAGGATCGTGATGGCGAATCCGAACAGCCAGGCTGGCATGGTTACCTTTATGGATCTTGGGGGAGTAGGCCTGCAATTCTACGCCAGCGACCTGCAGGCATAAAAAAGCCCGCCAGTCCGAAGTCGTAAGGGGAGGGGAGCATACGTACTTCGTGTGGACTGGCGGGCTAGTAACGATTGTTACGCTTTAGGATGTGCCTTGCAACAGGATTTTCGAAACAAACCGTATCGGGGCCCACGCCCCTCGATTTACAGCTGATGCGGTCGGATTATTTTGCCGTTTTCCTGGCTGCACGCTTGGCCGGGGCAGCCTTCTTGGGGGCTGCTTTCTTCGCAGCCGCCTTGCGCGGAGCGGAGGTGCCGCCCAGCTTGCGCAGTTCATTGTTGAGGCTGTCGACGCGGTCGATCAATGCAGTCAGGTCTTCGCGGCTAGGAACTTCAAGACGACGCAGGGCGCGCTGCACGCGCTCTTCGAATACCTTCTCCAGACGATCCCAGGTGTCGGAAGCACGTTCACGCGCCTGGCCGACCTTGTTCTCGACCGCATCGCGTACGGCTTCGACCTTGCCGCCAGCCACCTTGCGGGTGATCTGTTCCAGGGAAAGGCCTTCCTTCACCAGGGTTTCGAACAGCTTGTTGCCTTCGGCCTGGGCGCGACCGAACGCACCGACGCCG
>JAKFDW010000322.1:0-7870 GCA_036675955.1 Orrella sp.
TGATGAGCGACGGCCTGTGCGCCGTCGACCAATACCTTTGCGCCGGCTTCGTGGGCCATTCTTACCATTTCGGCGACAGGATTGACGGTACCCAGCGCGTTGGAAACATGGACTACGCCCACCAGCCGGGTTCGCGGCCCAAGTAGTGCGCGGTACTCGTTCATATCGAGCTCGCCCGAGTCTGTTACCGGAACCACGCGCAGGACAGCGCCCGTCCGCTCGCACAACAACTGCCACGGCACGATATTGGAGTGATGCTCCATGCCGGTGATGAGGATTTCATCGCCCTGCTTCAGTGCCGACTGAGCCCAGCTCCAGCACACCAGATTGATGGCTTCAGTCGTACCGCGTGTAAAGACAATTTCTTCGGAACGCGCTGCGTTGAGCAACTGCCGCACGCGCTCACGCCCTTGTTCGTAGAGATCGGTGGCATGTTGCGACAGCCAGTGCACGCCGCGATGAATATTGGCGTTGGACTGCTCATAGAACCGGGTCTCGGCCTGAATGACGGCCTGCGGCTTTTGCGTAGTGGCCCCGTTGTCGAGGTACACGAGGCGACGGCCTTGAACCTGGCGCGACAGAATGGGAAAGTCGCCGGCGCGGCTCAATACGGGCGCGTGACTTGCAACTGACGATGGCGCATTCATGCAAGAACCCCCAGGCTGGCGCCTCCCGGCAACAACGAACGAATGGCATGCACAACCCGCTGGCGTATGGGCTCGAGTTCGATACGCTCAACAGACTGGGCCGCAAAAGCATAAGTCAATATATTGCGCGCATGAACTTCGTCCAGGCCACGCGACTGCAGGTAAAACATGCTGTTTTCGTCAATCTGACCCACCGTCGCACCATGCGCGCACTTGACGTCGTCGGCATATATTTCAAGTTCGGGGCGGGCGTCGGACTTTGCCAGGCGCGACAATAAAAGACTGTCGGAGCGCTGAACGGCGTCGGTGCCATCCGCACCCGGCGAGACAAGGATACGCCCTCCGAAAACACCACGCGCCTTGTCGGCGAGTATGCCGCGGTAATACTCGCGGCTGACGCCATGCGGCTGGGCATGCCCGATAAGCGTATGGTGGTCGACGTGACGGCGTCCGTCGACGTAATACAGGCCGTTCAACAAGGTCTCGCAACGCTGTCCGCCGAATGTCGCGACGATATCGTGGCGTGCCAGACGTGCCCCGAACGACATGGAGTGCGAGTTGAACACGGAGCCCTTGCCCTGTTCAACGTTGAGCGAGCCCAGGTGAAAGGCCTCTTCATTTTCCTGCTGCAGCTTGACATGCGTGATGCGGGCGTCCGCTGCAAGATTCGCACGGGTCACCGTATTAGTAAGAGTCGTGCTGCTGCCCTGGCCCACGTAATGTTCGACAATGGTTGCCTGCGCATTGGACTCGGCGGTGATGAGATTGCGCGGGAAACTGGCTGCCTGTTCGCTGGCGGCGATAAACAACAGATGTACCGGGTTTTCCAGCACGACGCCTCGAGCCAGATGAATGAAGGCGCCGTCGGAAGCCATGGCCACATTCAGCGCAACCGCGCTGGACCCCTGGCTTTCAGTACCGAAGGCATCCTGAACCTGGTCCGGTGAAGACACCAGAGCTTGCGACAGGCTGCGCACGTCGGCGCCAGCCGGCAGCGACCCAAGGTCCGACAATTCGGCAACATACCGGCCATCTACAAAAACGAGCCAATGGCCGGCCTCGGCGCCGCGGACTTGCTTGACCAGTTCAGCGGCAGACACCTCGGTTGCCGGCGCGAATGACTGCTGCTCGAGCGTAGCCAGCGACGTATGGCGCCAGCTTTCTTGTTTGGTGGTCGGCCAACCTTCCTCGGCGAACCGCTGCATGGCATTTTTTCGCATGGCGGCGAGCCAAGGCACATTGGCCCCTGTCAAACCCTGCTCGCGAACCGCAAATTCGGCCACCCAGGTTTGTGCAGTGCTCATGCCGCAGCTCCTTTTTCAGTCGGGGGCAAGTCGCTGATCCACCCATATCCGCGCTCTTCGAGTTCCAGGGCCAATTCGCGTCCGCCCGACCGGACGATCTTGCCGCCGGCCAACACATGTACGAAATCGGGCACGATATAGTCGAGCAGACGCTGGTAGTGGGTGATGACGATAAGGGCGCGATCGGGCGAACGCAGGCGGTTGACACCGTCGGCCACGACTTTCAAGGCATCGATATCGAGCCCTGAATCGGTTTCGTCGAGAATGGCCAGCTTGGGCTCCAGCAAGGTCATCTGCAGGATCTCATTGCGTTTTTTCTCTCCACCCGAAAAGCCTTCGTTCACCGAGCGATACAGGAATTCTTCCTTCATGCCCACGGTCTTCATCTCGCTTTTTACACGCTTGAGGAAGTCCATGGCGTCGAGTTCGGGCAGGCCTTGATGGCGGCGTACCGCGTTGACGGCAGCCTTCAGGAAATAGGCATTCGATACGCCCGGGATTTCAATGGGATACTGGAAAGCCATGAAAAGGCCCGAACGCGCGCGCTCTTCGATAGGCATATCCAGCAGGTTCTGGCCCATCCAGTCGACGGAGCCGCTTTCCACCGTGTAGCTTTCACGTCCGGCCAACACTTGCGACAGGGTACTTTTTCCGGAACCGTTGGGTCCCATGATGGCATGCACTTCGCCCGCGTTGACCGTTAAATTCAGGCCGCGCAGTATCGATTTGTTCTCGACCGAGGCGTGCAGATCTTTGATATTCAGCATTACAACTTCTCCTTAACCTACGCTGCCTTCCAGACTTACGCCGAGCAAATTCTGAGCCTCGACTGCAAATTCCATTGGCAATTCCTTGAAAACTTCCTTGCAGAAACCATTGACGATCATGGAGACCGCATCTTCGGCCGACAGGCCACGCTGCATGGCATAAAACAATTGGTCTTCCCCGATGCGCGAGGCGGTGGCTTCGTGCTCAACACTGGCCGAGGGGTTTTGAACCTCGATGGTGGGAAACGTGTGCGCCGCGCAGCGCTTGCCGATAAGCAGCGAATCGCACTGCGTGTAGTTGCGCGCGTTCTCGGCCTTGGGCGTCATGCGCACCAGGCCGCGGAAGGTGTTGCTGCCGAAGCCGGCCGAAATGCCCTTGGAGATAATGGTGCTGCGCGTGTTGCGGCCCATATGTATCATTTTCGAGCCCGTATCGGCTTGCTGGCGATGGTTGCTGAGCGCCACGGAATAGAACTCGCCGGTGGAATCGTCGCCGCGCAGAATCACGCTGGGGTATTTCCAGGTGATGGCGGAACCGGTTTCCACCTGGGTCCAGGAAATGCGCGAACGCGCTCCCCTGCAGTCGCCGCGTTTCGTGACGAAGTTATAAATGCCGCCCTTGCCGTCTTTGTCGCCGGGATACCAGTTCTGTACGGTGGAATACTTGATTTTGGCATCGTCCAGCGCTACCAATTCCACCACCGCGGCGTGCAACTGGTTTTCGTCGCGCATGGGCGCCGTACAGCCCTCAAGGTAGCTGACCGATGCGCCTTCGTCGGCAATGATGAGCGTGCGCTCGAACTGGCCGGTATTCTGGGCATTGATGCGGAAATAGGTCGACAACTCCATGGGACATCGCACACCCTTGGGTATGTAGACGAACGATCCGTCCGAAAATACGGCGGAATTCAAGGCGGCGTAATAGTTGTCGTTTGTGGGCACTACCGTGCCCAGATACTTGCGCACCAATTCGGGGTGGTCTTTGACCGCCTCCGAGAACGAACAGAAGATCACGCCGACTTCAGCCAACTGCTTGCGAAACGTCGTGGCGACCGACACCGAATCAAATACGGCATCGACGGCTACGCCGGCAAGCCGGGCGCGCTCGTGCAGCGGAACACCCAGCTTTTCGTAGGTGCGCAAGAGTTCAGGGTCGACTTCGTCGAGGCTTTTGGGGCCGTCTTTTTTCTTGGGCGCCGAATAATAGCTGATGTCCTGGAAATCGATGCGTGGAAAACTGACCTGCGCCCATTCGGGAAGGGTCATGGTGAGCCAGTGACGGTAGGCCGCAAGACGCCATTCCAGCATGAATTCGGGCTCGCCTTTCTTTGCCGATAACAAACGTATCGTGTCTTCGGACAAGCCTTTTGGTATGGTGTCCGACTCTATCGACGTCACGAAACCGGCCGAATATTCGCGGTCCAGAAATGTGTCGATGCTGTCGTTTACGGTATTCATTCGGGAAAACTCCATGTCGTGGCCTGCGCGGCCCGGGTTCTTACTTTTGATTCGGGCAAGCGCCGTGATACCAGCGGAAATTCAATAGGTGTAGGACTAAGCATATCGGCGACGCTGACGTCTTCGAGTGTGTGGCGGATAATGGAATTGATGCGCTGCCAATTGCTGCGTATATGACAACCTGCCTCGACGCTGCAAACCCCGGGCATGGAGGTGCATTCGGTCAGGCCGAAAGGCTGGTCTTCCAAAGCGTCTATAATGTGCGCAATGCTGATGGTGTCGGCTGGCCGGCCCAGCATGTATCCGCCGCGCGAACCACGACTGCTTTTGACCAGTTCGTGCTGGCCCAGCAGCTTCAGCACCTTACTGACAGTAGGCTGGCCCAACCCCAGCGTAGCAGCCAGATCGGCGGCGCTGAAAACGCGATCGGGCGCGCCCGCCATATGGGTAAGCACCAATGTGCCATAGTCAATAATCTTGCTGATACGCAGCATCTGCGTACTCTCCAATAATTTCTTGCGAATCAGACAATATAGTACCTTTTCGGTACTGTATTGTCAAACCATGGAATCGCTCGCGGCCTGGCTTGGCGGGTCCGGATCCTGGCCGCTTTGCTGCAGGTTCCACATCTGCGCATACCGACCGGCCAGGGCGATCAAATCCCGGTGGGAACCGCGCTCGAGAACTCTTCCGTGATCCAGAACGATGATCTCGTCCGCCTCCACGATCGTGGAAAGGCGATGGGCGATGATCAGCGTGGTGCGGTCCTTGGCCACCTGGCGCAACTCGTCCTGTATAGCCCGCTCGGTGCGTGTGTCGAGTGCGCTGGTCGCTTCGTCCAGTATCAGGATGGGCGGATTCTTCAGAACCGTGCGCGCGATGGCGACGCGCTGCTTTTCACCACCCGACAATTTCAGGCCCCGTTCGCCGACTTGCGTCTGATAGCCGTCCGGCAGGTTCATGACAAAGTCGTGAATGCTCGCGGCCTTGGCTGCCTGGACGATTTCCTGCTCTGACGCCTCCGGATTTCCATACGCGATGTTGTACAGGATGCTGTCGTTGAACAGCACGGTGTCTTGCGGAACGATCCCGATATGCCGGCGCAGGCTGGCCTGTGTCAGGTCCCGGATGTCGATGTCATTGATCGTGATCGAGCCGGAATTGACATCGTAGAAACGGAACAGCAATCTGGACAGGGTCGATTTTCCGGCGCCCGAAGATCCCACTACGGCCAATGTCTTGCCCGCGGGTATCGAGAAACTCACATCGAACAGTATCTGGCGGTTCGACTCATAGCCGAACTCCACATTATTGAAGCGGATTGCCGCCTGCGATGTACACAATTCCGTGGCATCCGGACGGTCGGCGACTTCCTGGCCCTGCTCCATCAGGCCGAACATGCGTTCCATGTCGGCCAGCGCGTGTTTTATCTCGCGGTACACAAAGCCCAGGAAATTGAGCGGTGCATACAACTGCGTAAGATACGCCGAAACGAGCACCACATCGCCTACCGACATGGTCTTGCTTACCACCCCTTGCGCCGATAGCCAAAGCAGCAAGGTGATGCCCGCCGTAATGATGACGCCCTGCCCCATGTTCAGGAAGTTGAGCGACACCTGGTTCTTGACGGCCGAATCCACCCATTTCCCCAGATTGCCATCGTAGCGGTCCAGCTCGTAACCCTCGTTGCCGAAGTATTTCACCGTCTCGTAATTGATCAAGGCATCGATGGCTTTGCTGTTGGCCTTGCTGTCCAGATCATTCATGCTGCGGCGATAGACCATCCGCTTCTCGGTCACAACCAGGGTAAACGCAATATATGCCGCGATCGTGCCTAGGGTCACGACGGCAAAGCGCCAATCGTAGCGCCACAACAAGATGGCGGTCACCATGCCGATCTCGAGCAGAGTCGGCAAGATATTGAACACCATGAAATTGAGCAGAAAGCCTATGCCCTTGGTGCCGCGTTCGATATCCCTGCTCAAGCCTCCAGTCTGCCGCTGCATATGAAAGCGCAGCGACAAGGCAAACAGATGTTTGAATAGTTGCGCCGCAATACGGCGTATGGAACCTTGCGTGACACGCGCAAACAGCGCATCGCGCAACTCGCCGAAGATGCTGGACGCCAGGCGCGCAAAGCCATACCCCAGCAGCGCGGCCACAGGAAGCACAAGCAAAGTGCCTGGCAGGCTCAGTTTGTCAACGATGTCTTTCAGGAACAGAGGCAGGATTACGCTGGCGACCTTGGCGGCCACCAGACAGGCCAAGGCCGCCGCCACGCGCCGCTTGAATTGCCATACATAGGGAAGCAGCGACCTTATCGTCTTTATATCGTCCCGCCCTCGGGGCGCAGGTCCACGGTGACTCATTTTCATGCGGCGGGTTCCTCCAGGAACTTGATGATCTGCTCCATCCATTTCTGCGACACTTCGCGCGAACCAGCGATTGAAAGATGCGACGTATCAGAATACCGGACGTTCTGACCGCTCATGGCCGAGCAAACGCCGTTCGCGCACAAGGCGTCATAGGGATCCAGGAAAAGCACTCGCGGATCTGCCCGGAACGCGCTGGCCAGTTGTTGGTTCAACTCATATCCCAGCCCCTGTTCCGGCGGCAGTTCCAACGACCGCAGGCAAATCATGGTCACATAGTCGGGGCGCTCGAGACAGGCACTGGCACTGCCCGCCGCACGAATGCCCGGCTGATTGCCTATCACAATGAGCTTGCGCCGCGGATTGTCGGCGACGAGATCCAGGATGTTCGCAATGAGGAAGCGGCCATAGTCGGCAGAGCTGGAGAATTCCAGTCGGGTGCCGTCGGGGCGCGCCAGGAGATGCCGGTAGCCCGTCCAGCTCATGGCATAGACCAACGGAAGGTCATTATCCTTCAACAAGGCCTGCAGTCGCCCAGTGGTATCAAGGCAATCCTGACGCGGCTGGCCGGCAAGCAGCCGCGTCACATCGCGGCCCAGTATGCAGCCGTGCCGGAACACGCCCTGCATACTGACTCCATTCTTTGCAAGCCAATAGTCGAAACCGGCAGCGTACTGCAAGGCAAAACTGTCGCCTGCGAAAATGGCCAATGGCTTGCCGCCCGCCTCACCGCCCAGCACCGCATCAAGCGCGTAGCCATCGCCGCCGAAAAGGCCGGCTTTCATGACCAGTCGGTCGGCTACGCGATCTCTATACTGATCGTTGACCCTGAACGGCAGTCCCTGTTGGATATAGACGTAAGCGCTTGGCGCGAGCACCAGGGCAACAAGCGCCGCACAGGATGCAGCCTTGACGCTGCTCCAGTTTGCGAGATCGATTTTCCGGTACCGACGCTCCACCCAGCGATACATGGGATAGGCCACCAAAAATGGCACAGCGAACAATAACGCCTTGTCCCAGAATTGCAGGGGACGATAGACATGATATTTGTAGAAAACGATGATCGGCCAATGCACCAGATACAGCGAATATGAGACCAGGCCAATAAACACGGCAACACGGTTACGCAACAGGACGCCTAGGTAGCGCGCACGTCCCGCATAGATGCACAGTGCCGCGCCAACCACGGGGACCAAGGCGTTCACCCCCGGAAACACGGTATTGCTGTCAAACGCCAGTACGCTATAGACCAGTAACAGCAGACCGGTGGCCAAAAGGCCTTCCTGCACTCTGTTTGCCGGCATGATACGGCGCTCCAGCCA
>JAKFDW010000323.1:0-10248 GCA_036675955.1 Orrella sp.
CCGGCCGGCCAACAGCTGCTTGAAACGCTGGCCAATACTGGCACATCCTTTTCTTTCGAATTCGAAAATTTCGATTGGGGCGGTGACTACTACCGCCAACATGGCGTGATGATGCCGGACGACGGCCTGGACGCCTTGCGCAACAAGGACGCCATCTTATTTGGTTCTGCCGGAGACCCGCATATTCCTGACCACATCACTCTCTGGGGACTGCGCCTGAAAATATGCCAGGGATTCGATCAATACGCCAATGTCAGGCCTACGCGCATTCTGCCGGGGATAGACGCGCCTTTGAAGCGCTGCGCGACCGGTGACCTTGATTGGGTGATCGTGCGCGAGAACTCCGAAGGAGAGTATTCAGGTGTGGGCGGTCGGGTCCACCAGGGCCAGCCTATCGAAGCCGCCACTGATGTATCCATCATGACCCGGGCCGGCGTAGAGCGGATCATGCGTTTCGCCTTCAAGCTCGCGCAGTCGCGTCCGCGCAAGCTCCTTACCGTCATCACCAAATCCAACGCCCAGCGCCATGCCATGGTTATGTGGGACGAAATTGCCCGGCAAGTGTCGGCCGAATTCCCGGATGTCACCTGGGACAAAGAACTCGTCGATGCCGCAACAGCGCGCATGGTGAACCGTCCGGCAACGCTGGACACAATAGTAGCCACCAATCTGCACGCAGACATTCTGAGCGACCTGGCTGCAGCGCTGGCAGGCAGCCTGGGCATCGCACCCACGGGGAACATCGATCCCGAACGCCGTTACCCGTCCATGTTCGAACCCATCCATGGTTCGGCGTTCGACATCATGGGCAAAGGCCTGGCCAACCCGGTGGGCACTTTCTGGTCCGTTGTCATGCTTCTGGAGCACCTGGGCGAAACCAGCGCAGCACGGCGCACCATGAGCGCCATCGAACGCATTACATCCGACTCCAGCCTTCATACCGGAGATCTAGGGGGCACGGCCGGCACCGCCGACGTTACACGAGCCATGTGTCAACAGATCGTTAGCGGGGCGAATTAAAGAAGCATTCACACAAGGGAGACAAAGCCATGAGAAGCAGACGATTTACAACTGCGGGCAAGCACGCCATCAAGTACACAATGATGGCTGCAACAGTGCTGGCGACAGCAATTCTAAGCCCCGGCGCATCGGCCCAAGGCTGGCCGACCAAGCCAATAAGCCTGGTCGTCCCGTTTGCCGCGGGCGGTACCACCGATGTTCTTGCCCGCGCTTTGGGCGACAAGCTGTCGATTTCGTTGGGGCAACCGGTAATCGTGGAGAACAAGCCGGGCGCGGGTGCGACGCTTGGCGCCGATATCGTCGCACGCGCCAAGCCGGACGGCTACACCTTGCTGATGGGTGCCGTTCATCACACCATCGCCACCAGCGTCTATAAGAAACTTCCCTACGACTTTCAGAAAAGCTTCGAGCCAGTCACCACGGTGGCCCTGGTACCCAATGTGCTGGTGATCAATGCCGCAAACACCAATGCCAGTACACCTGAGGAGCTCATTGCACTGGCAAAAAAAGCCACACCGAGCATGGCCTTCGGCTCAAACGGGTATGGGACGCTGCAGCATCTTATCGGCGCCCAGTTCGCTTCGCAAAACGGGATAGAGCTGCTGCATGTGCCCTACAAGGGCAGCGGCCCGTTAACGACCGACCTGCTCGGAGGCCAGGTCGCCATGTCTTTCGATACGGTCACTCCCGTACTGCCCCATGTACAAAGCGGCAAGTTGCGGGCTCTGGGCGTTACCACTGCCAAGCGATCCTCGGCGCTGCCGGATACCCCTACCCTGAATGAAGCCGGCCTGAAGGACTTTGATCTAGGAACCTGGTTCGGTGTGCTGGCGCCCGCCGGTACGCCGGTCGATGTTCTCGACAAGCTGAATAAAGAGATGGTCAAGGTGATCCAGTCGCCTGACTTCCGTGACCGCATGAGCAAGATAGGAGCCGAAGTCATAGGCAATACGCGCGAAGAAATGGCCAAGCAGATCGATGACGACACCAAGCGTTTCGCCGCGATCATCAAAAAAGCCAATATCACCGTCAACTGACCGAGCGGCAGCCGGATGCCGGGCCAAGGCCTTGCAAGCAAACAGCTTGTAAGGCTGCACCCCATGCAAGTGCGCTACCAGGCTGCGCTATGCCGAGAAAACCCACAGCTGAGAATCCGGGCCGGTCGTTGAGTCGCCCCCCCACAGACCAGCCGCTTCAGCGACACGATACGAAAAATCAATGACCCGCTCGCCAGAACCACTGCATGCATATACAGTCAATCTGTTTTTTTGGCCGCTGCAACGCCAAAAGTTAAAAAAAAACTTAACAGAAGGCTGTAACATACTAATATCTTGAAGATTTTTCTGATACTATCGCTTCAATCAACAACACACTGAAGCGCCAGCCATGCTCCCTATCCGGAATCCACTGACACGTCATGTTCCCATGTTGGCATCCCTGCCCGTGGCCTTCCTGCTGATGGCGAGCACGCCGGCCGCCGCCCAAGTGGCCGCGACCGGCCAGGGCCACGAGCCGCAACAAACAGCATACAGCGCCACAACATCCCTGGCGGCGGATGGCGCTTCCATCAAGACACGCATCGCCCCCCGGCGCAACTTGCGGCCTGTGGCCTACCAGGCAGTAGACGGCTCGGCATCCAAAATACGAGTCGGCTTGCGCAGTGCGACCGACGGCATGATTTCTGTTCCCCGCACTCAACAGCAAATTGAATCACTGGGCAGCAATGCCGTGCTTCGCTCGGAGGTCGCCTTTGCACAAGATATGGAAAGCTCGACTGTCCTGTATGACAAGAATGCCGACGAAGTCCGCCCCATTGCGTCAATTTCCAAGTTGATGACAGCATTGGTCATAGCGGAATCCGGATTGCCCATGAACGAGATGATGCAGATCAGCGATGCCGACGTAGACCGGATGCGATATTCCCGCTCGCGCTTGTCCGTGGGCACGGAGCTCAGCCGGGCCGATATGCTGCACCTTGCCCTTATGTCGTCGGAGAATCGCGCCGCCCACGCACTTGGGCGATATTATCCGGGCGGCATGCCTGCATTCGTGCGTGCCATGAACGACAAGGCCCGCGCGCTGGGCATGCGCAAAACGCGCTTTGTCGAACCCACTGGCTTGTCCAGCGACAACGTGTCGACGCCGCGCGATCTGGTCAAGCTTTTGAAAGCCACCAGCAAGCACCCCCTGATCAAGCGCTATACCACCGACGACAAGTACAAGATTGAAGTAGCGCGGGGCCGGCAACTGGTCTACAACAATACCAACCGCCTGGTCGGCAAATCCGATTGGGACATCAAAGTATCCAAGACCGGCTTCATTAACGAAGCCGGCGAATGCCTTGTCATGCTCGCCCGTATCGACAATCGCGACGTCGCCATTGTTCTGCTCAATTCTTCGGGACGCTCCCGCGTGGGCGATGCGGTCCGCCTGCGCTCGGTAGTGGAAAAAGCCAGCAATGTGGCAATGCTCTAGCACCGGCCCGGACACCGATCAGTTTCCATGTGCCTAGCCTACCTGGCCATTGCGGCGGATCCCGATTGGCCGCTGTTCATCGCCGCCAACCGCGACGAGTTCCACGAACGTCCATGCCTTCCGGCTGCTCCCTGGCCCGATCATCCAGATGTCATCGCCGGCATAGACTGCAGAGGCCACGGAACCTGGTTGGGTATTACGAAGCAAGGTAAATTCGCCCTGCTGACCAATTATCGTGATCCTTCGTCCGTCGTGGCTGGCGCACCGTCTCGCGGCGACTTGGCGAGCTGTTACCTTGTCGGCGATGAATCGCCTCAAGCCTATGCGCAGCGCGTGCATGAGAAGTCAGCGTCCTACAACGGATTCAATCTGATCGTGGGCACGCTGTCCGCAGCCAGCTATGTGGGAAATCGCAGCGGGCAACCTGCGCCCCACGATCTGGCTCCGGGACGCTACATTATTTCGAATCATCTGCTTGACACCCCATGGCCCAAGGCCGAACGCCTGAGGCTGGCTCTGGATCAATATCCGCTGGATCGTCTGGAGCACTCGCTGGCGCCCGTATTCGAGCTGCTCAGGGACAGCACGCAGGCCGATGATCTTAGCCTGCCGCAGACCGGCCTGACCCTGGCGCGGGAACGCCTGCTTAGCAGTCCCTTCATCGTCAGCCCGGACTACGGGACACGCTGCTCCACGATTATTGCGGTGCACGCCAGCGGCCGTGCCATACTCAGCGAAGTCAGCTATGCCCCTTCCGGCGCGCCCACGGAGCGCCACGATTGGCCTTTTCACATCGACGGCTCGTTTCTGTGCCGTGCGCCGGCACGTTAGAATAAAGCATCAACTTCCCGGGAATAAAACCATGCCCATCATTCGCCTACCCCTGAACTTCGCAAGAGCCAGCGTGAAGAGCGCCATGGCCGCAGCGGCGCTCGTGTGCGCGGGCATGGGCATTCCGGCATACGCCCAGCTTCCACCCACACAGAATCAGGGCGGCACCGAGTACGTAACAGGCGGTTTCGGGCAGGACGAGTCAGCCGCGTTCAAGCAGGCCATGCCGCAATTTTCCGTGGCCATGACGTTTTCCAGCCAGAGCGATGGCGCGGCGGCTTACGCCGCCGATGTACAGGTGGTCATACGCGACGAAAACGATGCCAATGTCTTGAACGTGGCCTCGGAAGGGCCCTTCTTGCTGGTCAAGCTGCCGCCAGGCAAGTACCAGGTTTTTGCCACCTATGCCAACAAGACTCAAAAACGTGAAATCAACGTAGGCATAAACGGCAGCACACGTCTTACCTTCGCCTGGGAACGGCCCGCATCCGGTCCGGACTAATGCAGCGTCCTGCCTGAAGGGTCAGGCAGCGAGCAGTCTTCCTTGGAATCTTGCGCCTGTTGTTGCAACAACGCCAGTGCGGCCTGCCAATTGCGCAAGGGTACGCAAGTTTGCAGGCGTACGATTGCCTGCTGGATAAGCGCCTCGTGCAATTCGTGTCCGATATCTGACGCCACGTCCAAAGTCGCATCGCCCTGCAGCTCCTCCAGCTTGGCCAGCGTGGATGCCACATCGTGGGCGGAAACTTGCGTATCGTCGGCTCCGTGAAAGAAATGCAGAAGCGTGGCAGGCGGCGCCGCGTCCGGCTGCCTTGCATAGAGTCCCGAAAACGCCAGAACCCGGCCCGCCAGATCAGGCTGGGCCAAGGAAGCTTCCAGCGCCATGCTGGCTCCTTGCGAATAACCCGCCAGAGCGGTCTCTTCGCCCGAGAGTCCATACTGCGTCTGCAAGCTCTTTACCAGTTCGATAAGTTCCGGCAGCCCCTGTTTCACCCGGCCGGCATAGTTTTTCTCATGCTCGCCGCCGGGCTCGACCCAGGAGTAAAGCACGGGCGATTCCTGGCCCGCGTCTGGGCTATGCGCATATGCATAGGGCAAAACCACGACGGCCGATGGAAACGCCAGCTTGATCGCCCGGGCCAACGGAAATAGTTGGTCGGGGTTGGCCGATTCGCCATGCAACAGAACGAAGAGCAAACGAACTTCACCCTGTTTGGGTACAAAGATATAGGGTTGAGGGTGATCTGGTTTCATGGTCATGGCAATATAGATTTTCCGGCAGTACCGCCGGAAGCGTTTAAAAAATTGTACGCCAGATGTGCCTCATGCATGCAGCCGGCAAATCATTACGGTTTGCGCCGTCGCCCTGTTCATACTGCTAAAATAAATTCTTTGCCCGGGATTTCACCATGAGCAACACGCTCAAGCCGCAACTGGCCGACGCAGTCAAGAATGCCATGCGCGCCAAAGATACGCCTCGTCTTGGCACCTTGCGATTCCTGCAAGCCGCCGTCAAGCAAAAGGAAGTCGACGAGCGCCGCGAACTGGACGACGCCGAGGTCATAGCCATCATAGAGAAACAGGTCAAGCAACGCCGCGAATCCATTTCCGCCTTTGAACAGGCGGGACGCACGGAAACGGCCGAACAAGAAAAGGCCGAGCTCGCGGTGCTGCAGGAATTCCTGCCGC
Source organism: Orrella sp. (assembly GCA_036675955.1). GTDB lineage: Bacteria > Pseudomonadota > Gammaproteobacteria > Burkholderiales > Burkholderiaceae_B > Pollutimonas. The sequence goes on from JAKFDW010000323.1 coordinate 6,016, forward strand.
AGGCGGCCAGCGCTGAAGAAGTCGATGCCACTATCGCTTCGGCCATCGCCGAGGTCAAAGACCAGGGCATCACCGGCGGCCCCGCAATGGGGAAAGTCATGGCCATCGTGAAGGCTGAACTTGCCGGACGCGCCGACATGACCGCTGTTTCGGCACAGGTCAAGGCGCACCTCATGTAAGACGCTACTGCCTTACATACTATTTATACGCGACACATACCGAGGTATCCATTCGTATTGACTGCCGCATTGCCTCCAGGGCGTTTTCGTCCCATGGGCTGTGGCCCCATACGGTATGCTTCACCTCGGTGGTCTTGCCATCTATTGCCCTGATTTCCGTGCGCGCCACCTCTATGCCGCCCACGTGGCTGCGTACGGTTACCTGGCCTGTTTGCACCGTTGGGTTGACCTGGGCATACACATCGTATTGTTTCTTGGCGGTCAGACATTCGGCCGCCTGGTTTTGCGCCCTCAGGTATACCGTTTGATAACTGCGGGGAACGGAATAGGAAATGCTGGGTGAGCTTCCGTTGGGCTGTATGCCCAAAGCGCAGCCCGAAAGCAATGCAGCGGCACCAATACTGATCACTGAAGTTTTCACTTTGCTCCTGCCTTTGCCCTGGATATGGCACCACGCCCGGCCAGCAAAACACTACGCTTCGCCGCTGTCACAAAGGTAGCACGACGCCAGCCATCAGTGGGATCTTTATTGATATTGCGACGACGATTATATGCACGTCTCGTTCAAGGCCATGCTTTCGGCACTGAAGGCCGGATAGTCAATATACCCCTTCGGGCCATCGGTGTAGAAGGTGCTGGAATCCCAGGCGTTGAGTTCGACGCCCGCCTTTAATCGGGCCACCAGATCAGGATTGGCAATAAACGCCTTGCCGAATGCGACCGCATCGGCCCGTCCCTGGTCAACCGCTCGTTGCGCCATCGACAAATCGTATTGTTCGTTGACAATTACCGGCCCACCAAAACAGCGTTTTATTTCAAGAGACAGGCTGTCATCGCTCAAGGATTCCCGCGTGAAGATAAAAGCCAGGCCCCGCCGCCCGAGTTCGCGCGCAACATAAGTGAAGAGCGGCTGCGGATCCGAATCTGACACGGAATGCGAGCCGCCGCGTGGCGACAAGTGCACGCCCACACGACCCGCGCCCCATATTCCTGTGCATTCGTCGACGATCTCAAGAAGAAGGCGTGCCCTATTCTCGATGGATCCACCATACCGGTCGTTTCTTTTGTTGGTGCCGTCCTGCAGAAACTGGTCGATCAGGTAACCGTTCGCCGCATGGACTTCAACACCATCGAAATCGGCTTCGCGTGCATTGCGCGCTGCCTCGGCAAAATCGGTGACAATGCCGGGGATCTCTTCGGTATGCAGAGCGCGCGGTACGACATAATTGCGTTGAGGACGTAACAGGCTGACGTTGCCTTCGCACGCAATGGCGCTGGGAGCCACCGGTATTTCGCCATTGAGAAACTCGGGGTCGGAGACGCGGCCCACATGCCATAATTGCAGGAAAATCTTCCCGCCTTTGGCATGTACAGCCTGGGTAATTTTCTTCCAGCCTTCGACCTGCGCGCTGCACCAGATACCCGGCGTGTTAGGAAAACCGACGCCCTGCGGAGACACAGACGTGGCTTCGGAGAGAATGAGACCTGCTGAAGCACGCTGACAATAATAGGTACGCATCAAGTCGTTCGGTATCCGTCCTTTGGCAGCACGCGTACGTGTCAATGGCGCCATTACAACCCGATTGCTCAATACAACTGCACCCAACTGTATGGGGTCAAACAAACTTGCCATTTTTTGTACCACTACTTAAATCGAGGTTAACCCTAGCTCTTTAGTTTGCACTAAAAGCGCAAAATCTGCAGGCATGTACGTAACTTCATCAGGGTTTTTACCAGATTTTGCGGTAAGCTACCATCCCGGGCGGATCGGCATGCCGGCATCCAGACCTTTACAGAGGAACACCATATGGGACAATTTGCCGTCATTGGCCTAGGGCGGTTTGGCTCGGCCGCATCACTGGAACTCATGAAGATGGGGCATTCAGTATTAGGCGTGGATGCCGATGCGAAACTTATCGACAAGTACGCCGATGACCTTACCCATGCGGTGATAGCAGATGTGACCGATCCGGGGGCCCTGGAGGAACTCGGATTGGACAACTACGACGTCGTACTGGTAGCCATCGGAGAAGATATACAGGCTAGCCTGCTTTGCGTAGTCCATCTGAAATCGCTGGGAATACAGACGCTTTGGGTGAAGGCTTCATCACACGCCCAACACCTTATTTTAAACAAATTAGGGGTAACACGTATTGTGCACCCTGAAGAAGAGATGGGTATACGCGTCGCCCAGGCGCTGAGCTACCCCATGGTGAACGACTATATCTCCATTGGCAACGGAGAATTCGTCGTCGAGATCGACATCAGCGAACACCTGGAAGGAGTACCGCTCAGCCAGGTTCTGGATGGCGAGCCGGAATCGATACACGTATTGCTCATCAAACGCAAAACCCAGATTACCGTCCATCCCGCACGCGACTTCACTCTCCAGGCCAACGACATATTGGTCATGCTCGGTCAGTTGAGTACGCTCAAAAACATAGCGCCAAAACTGGTCTGAAGCCATGCGCAACTGGGATCCGCTTTATAGCCTGACCACTTACCGACGCGTCAAGCGCACCGGCTTGTTGCGCGCCAGCCCGCCATTCGTGCTGGCCGCCGGATTTCTATGCCTGATACTCCTGGGAACATTACTGCTTTCGCTGCCTGCGGCCAGCCAGCATCCCATCAGCTTGTTCGAAGCCTTCTTCATGGCGACTTCGGCGGTGACCGTTACCGGTTTAACAGTGATCGACCCAGCCACCACGCTCAGTCAGTTTGGACAGATCGTGCTGATCACCCTTGTGCAACTGGGCGGGCTCGGTTTCGTCACCTTCGCCGTAATCTCCGCGATAACGCTGGGCAATAAGATGAGCCTGCAGCACCAAGCCCTGGCGCTTGAGGCCTTCAATCAAACCAGTGTCTCGAAAATCAGGCGCACGGCCTTTCTGGTGTTCAAGACGTCGATCGCAATCGAAGCGGTCGGCGTCGTTATTCTCATGCTCTGGTGGTGGCGCGACCTCCCTTTCTTCACGGCCTTGTATCGCGCAGTGTTCCACTCCATTGCGGCCTTCAACAATTCCGGATTCTCGCTGTTCCCATCCAGTCTTGCACCGTTCGTCGATGATGCCGTTACCGTCCTTGCGGTCTCATCGTTGATCATACTGGGCGGCATCGGTTTTCCGGTGCTTGGCGATATCGCCAACAAAAGACGCTGGTTGACGCTATTGCCCTATACCAAAGTCATAGTGCTCGGCACGCTGATCCTCAATCTTGTCGGTTTCGTTTCCATCTGGCTTCTGGAAGCCGACAATCCGGCCACCCTGGGCGCCTTATCGGTTCCAGGACAGGCCCTGGCCGCATGGATGCAAAGCGTAACCGCGCGCACAGCAGGCTTCACGACCATCGACATCACCCAGCTGCGCGACACCTCTACCCTGCTCATTATCATGTTGATGTTCATCGGCGGCGGTTCCTTGAGCACGGCTAGCGGTATCAAGATAGGCACTTTCATTGTGCTTCTCGCAGCCGTGTATTCCTATATCTTCCACAAAAAAGAAGTCGTTTTGCTCAAGAGATCCATATCGCCGGACACCGTGCAGAAGTCGCTTGCATTGGTGCTGGTTACGAGCGCGATGGCTTTCGGCAGCGTCCTGCTGATGACTATCCTCGAGGATATACCTTTTATCAATATCCTTTTTGAAGTCGTATCCGCCTTGAGCACCACCGGCCTGAGCCGCGACTTGACGCACCATTTGTCGCTGCCCAGCCAGGCATTGCTGACTGTTTTGATGTTCGTGGGAAGGCTCGGGCCGTTGACCCTGGTCTATAGCCTGGCCACCCGCAAGCGCAGCAGGATCCGATATCCGGAAACGGAGTTCCAGGTCGGGTAGCCGGCAGTCCGGCACCGGCGTTTCAGCTGATAGGCTCAGCACCGCAAGTCATACGAAATTTGTGCTAGAATTCTGTTCTCGCTGATTGGCTCTACCGTTCAGCGAACAGCCCGGAACCTCAAATCCGGGTTTTCGGGGCGTAGCGCAGCCTGGTAGCGCACTTGCATGGGGTGCAAGGGGTCGAAGGTTCGAATCCTTCCGTTCCGACCAATAAAATCAAG
>JAKFDW010000324.1:0-6001 GCA_036675955.1 Orrella sp.
TTGCGGCAAGGCATTTCGCCGCAGGTTGAACCAGCCCTTGCGCAGCCCGAAGCCTATGTTCTGCGCAACGGTAAGGTGCGGGAACAGGCCATAGTCCTGCTGCAGATAAGCCACGCGGCGCTGCTGGGGCACCAGGCAGACGGCGTGCCCGGAGTCATACAGCGTCGATCCATTGATGCGGATATGGCCGCTGTCGGGACGCAGCAGTCCCGCGATCGACTGCACCGTCAGTGTCTTGCCCGCGCCGGACGGGCCAACCAGGGCAATGCGCCGCACGCCGGTCCGGATGGCGACATCCAGCTGGAATTGCCGGTTTCCCGCCAGCACGCGCCGTTTTACATGCATGTCTATCATCATTGCCATCCGGAACGCCTCATGCGTGAACGGCCCGGCATCAATTGGCTGGCAATCCACAGGACCGCAACACAGGTGAACGACGTCACCAGCACCAGAATATTCGCCAGGCTGTCGTTGCCCGCCTGTACCGCTTCGTAGATGGCGATAGACAAGGTCTGGGTTTGACCGGGTATGCTGCCTGCGATCATCAGTGTTGCCCCGAATTCTCCCAAAGCCCGTGCAAAGGCCAGCAACACCCCCGCCAGAATGCCGCGCAGCGCCAATGGCAAGGTAACTCTGAAGAACACGCTGACATTGCCGACACCCAGGACTCTGGCAGCCTCTTCCAGGGTATGGTCCACACTTTCAAAGGCCGCGCGTGAAGCCTTGAGCACCATGGGAAAGGCCAGTATCGTCGCCGCCACAACCGCCCCCTGCCAGGTGAACACGAGCTGTATGCCGTATCGATCCAGAAAGGATCCCAGCCAGCCGTGCCGTCCCAGCAGCACCAGCAGATAGTAGCCAATGACGGTAGGCGGCAGCACCATGGGCAGCGTGAGCATCGAATCGACCAGGTCGCACCAGCGCGAACGCCAGCGCGACAAGCCATATGCCGCGGCAATGCCCAGTACCGCGGCGAAAAAGGCGGCCCAGGTTGCCACTTTCAGGGAAAGTAATAAGGGGACACTGAAACTGCTCATGCCCGGTTCACTCAGGGCCTGGAAAAACCATGCCTGGCCAGAATGGACTGGCCTTGGTCGGAAAGCACGAAGGCAACGAATTCCGCCGCGAGCGGATGCCGGTTCTCGCGTTGCACCAGCGCAATCGGATAACGCACAGGCATCGGCGTGGACAGCTTCTGGACTACCTTGACCTTGTCCGGCATGATGGCCGCATCGGTAGCGAACACAAAGCCGGCGTCGACCTCGCCGCGCGCGACATAGTCCAGAACCTGCCGTACATTCTGCCCCAGCACCTCGCGCTTTTTGACGTCATCCCAGGCGCCCGCCTGCTCCAGGGCGGCCTTGGTATAACGTCCGACCGGTACGATGGCAGGGTTGCCCAACGCCACGCGCTCGACGCCGGGAAGCCGGAGATCGCCGAGCGACTTGATATTGCCCGGCTTATTGGCCGGCACAATGAGCACCACTTCGTTGCCCACGAAATCCTTGCGCGTGGCCGGGTCTACCGCCTTGGCCTCGACCGCCCTGTCCATTGCATTTTGATCGGCGGACGCGAAGACATCCGACGGCATGCCATTGACGATATGCTGCATCAACGTATCCGACCCGGCGAAGCTCAACAGTACTTTAGTGCCTGGGTGCGCCTGCTGGAACTGGACCGCCAGTTCTGCAAATCCATTGGTAAGGCTGGAGGCGGCCGACACCAACATGTCCTGGGCCGATGCTGTCGCATTCGGGCCGAGCGCTACAAACAGCGCTGCCATGACGAATCGCTTGAATTTCATTCCTTTCCCCCGGTGATCTGCAGATAGAGAAGATGTTCGGCGGCGTATCGCACCATGTCCGCCAACATAGCGATAGTAAAGCAACCCTTGCCCATCTGTATTGAATGCCACTGATAGAATATGAATCTTTGCGCGGAGCAATCGTGGCATTGTCATCTCCCGCTTCCGTCGATTCATTCATCGATGCCATCTGGCTGGAAGACGGCCTGGCGCCTAACACCCTGTCGGCTTACAGGCGTGATCTGACCGCTTTTGCACAATGGCTGCAAGCCAAAAAGAACAAACCGCTAGAGCATGCCGATGCCGGCGACATACAGGACTGGTTCGCCGCCATTCACGCCCGCAGCAAGGCCACGACCGCAAATCGGCGCCTGGCGTCGCTGAGGCGCTATTACCTGTGGGCGCTGCGCCACGGCATGGTCGGCAAGGACCCTTGCCTGACCTTGCATGCCGCCAAGCAGGCTGCCCGTTTTCCCAAGACACTGTCGGAAGATCAAGTCGATGCCTTGCTGCAGGCGCCCGATGCGGGTACAGCGCTGGGCCTGCGCGACCGCAGCATGCTGGAAACGCTTTATGCGACCGGCCTGCGGGCCAGCGAACTGATCAGCCTCAATATGCTGGACGTAAGCCTTACCGAGGGCGTGCTCAGAGTAAATGCCGGAAAGGGCGGGAAAGACCGGCTGGTTCCGCTGGGGCAGGAAGCGCAGCACTGGATAGACCTGTATATCAAACAGGCGCGTCCGCAGTTGCTGGGCGCGCGTCGCGATGACGCCCTTTTCGTGACGGCCCGGGCTGGGGCCATGACCCGGCAGGCGTTCTGGCTCATCGTCAAGAAATATGCGCTGCAGGCCGATATCCATGCCCCGTTGTCGCCCCATGTCGTAAGGCATGCCTTTGCGACGCATTTATTGAACCACGGCGCCGACCTCCGTGTCGTCCAGATGCTGCTGGGCCATGCCGATATTTCGACCACGCAGATTTATACTCACGTCGCCAGCGAAAGGCTGAAAGCCCTGCATGCCAAACATCATCCGCGCGCCTGACCACGCCTGCTTCGGAAACACGCGCCGTACTCGAATAAAGACATTCCTACCATGGCCAAAGACAAACACGTCTCGGAAACGCCCGCCACGCAGTTTCTGAAAAAGAACCGCATTTCGTACAGCGAACACCCGTACGACTACGTCGACCACGGCGGCGCCCTGGAAGCCGCAAAGCAACTGGATCTGGATCCGCATCAGGTCGCCAAGACACTGATCATGGAAGATGAAAATGCGCGGCCCTTGATTGTCGTCATGCATGGAGACTGCGAGGTCTCCACCAAGAATCTGGCGCGCCAGATCGCCGCAAAAAAGGTGAGCCCCTGCGTGCCCGACACGGCGCAGAAGCATTCCGGTTATCTGGTCGGAGGAACATCGCCATTTGCGACACGCAAAAAGATGGCGGTCTGGATAGAGGCCGGCCTGCTGGAATATCCGGTCATCTATGTAAACGGAGGCCGGCGCGGCTATTTGATTGGTGTCGAACCAGCTGCATTGACGTCGCTGTTGAGCGCAAAGCCGGTAACCGTGGGGCTGGCCAAAGGCTGACAAGCCCGGATGCTTGGCGTCTCCAGCAGGAATCGAACCTGCAATCTTCCCTTAGGAGGGGAAAGTTATATCCATTTAACTATGGAGACCGCGAAAACCAGAGCCGGATTATAAGACAGTCGGCGGCAAATAAAAGCCGGGAAGCACGCCCCGGCCTTTATTCTGGTTCAGTAAGGCTTACTTGAGCTGGATATTGCCTTTGGCGACAACATCCTTGGCCCAATCATATTGCTCTTTGATTTCTTTGCTGAACTCTTCGGAGGTGTTGCCCGACGGAGCAGCGCCCTGTTTTTCAAGAGCCTCAATGACTTTGGGGTCCTTCAATGCCACGACCGCCGCGTCGCGCAGCTTATTGACGATTTCAGGCGGCGTGCCCTTGGGGGCCAGCAAGCCATACCAGGCTGGCTGATTCAGCTGCGGGTAACCTGCTTCGGCCAATGTCGGCACATCTTTCAGGGAAGCCAGGCGTTCCGGCCACGCGATAGCCAATGCGCGCAAGTTTCCGGCCTGGATCTGGGGCATGGACGACGGAAGGTTGTCGAACATGATTTCGATCTGGCCACCCACCGCATCGGTGACGGCAGGGCCCGAGCCCTTGTAAGGAATGTGGACGGCGTCAGTGTCGGTGGCCAGCTTGAACGCTTCGCCAAACAGGTGCAGTACCGAGCAGGTACCCGAGCTGCCATGCGAATACTTGCCTGGATTCGCTTTCAGGACTTTGACGAATTCCTTGAAATCCTTGGCAGGGAACTTGGGATTCACTTCAATCACGTTGGGTACGTTGGCGAAGTTGGTGACGGGAACAAAGTCGGTAAGGGGATTGTAGGGCAGGTCGTCCGGGCGGCATGCCGGAAGCACGGCCAGAGTGGATACTGTGGCGATCGACAAGGTGTAGCCATCGGGATTGGCGCGCGCCGCCTCGGCCGCACCGATTGCACCGCCGGCGCCGCCTTTGTTCTCGACTACCATGGTTTGGCCAAGTTCCTGACCCATGCGTTGAGTAACGATGCGGGCGACGATGTCGGTGGAACCGCCGGGAGCAAACGGGACGATGACGCGGATGGGCTGCTGGGGGTATTCGGCGGCGTTCGCTACGCCGGCTCCGCAAAGGGAAGCAATAGTGGCTGACAAAGTCAGTGCTGCGAATCGATTTCGAATTTGAACCATTGTAAGTCTCTCTGTAAGAAATTTTATTTGAGTAGCGCAGCTAATTGTAGATCAGCTCCGCCCGCTCTAAATTCAGAATAACAGCAATTTTTCGAGCCGCCTATTTTCTTTCGGGGCCGCCTGGGCTGCGCGCCTGAACGCTGGACGGTAATACGCCTAAAATAGCGTCCCGCCTTTGTGTTGCGTCAACAGTCATGTCCGTCTTTCAGCTTGTCTTGCCAGATTTCCTATCGATCGCCCTGGGATGGGTGCTGTTCCACAAACTGAAATTCTCCATGGACTTCTTCAAGGGCGCGGAGCAACTGGTTTATTTTGTACTGTTTCCCGCATTGCTGTTCCACTCCATTACACAGACGCCAATAAGTCCGTCGGGCGCCTATACGCTGTTACAGGCCACCGTGGCGATCATGGCATTTGGCGTGGCAATGGCCTGGCTCGCCGTGTCTGTTCTGCGGCCGGATCCCGTGGACCATGCTTCGGTCGCGCAATGTGCTTACCGGTTCAACACGTATATCGGCTTGTCCATAGCCGGCGGCCTGGCTGGTACGACCGGGCAAACCATCATGGCCGTCATCGTCGGGTTCGCCGTTCCTCTCGCGAATATGGCGGCGGTGCACGGCCTGGCCCGCCAGAACGGCGGAAAAGTGCTCAGGGAAATAATACGCAATCCATTCATCATTGCCACGGTGCTGGCATTGTCGTGCAACATCCTGACCGTACCCGTACCCGAATTCATCGACGTCACACTGGGCCGGCTCGGCGCGTGCGCCATCGCACTCGGATTGATATGCGTAGGGGCCACGCTTTCCCTGAATGGCGGAAAAGGCGCCGGCAAGCTGATGGCATGGATGATTGCGGCTCGATTGCTGGCCATGCCTCTTGCAGCCCTCGCGATCGGCTGGGCGCTGGACTTGTCCGTGGTCGAAAGGCAAATGCTGTTGCTTTTTAGCGCCTTGCCGACAGCTTCCTCGGCGCACGTGCTGGCTGCCCGGATGGGCGGAAACAGTGCGTTGGTTGCCGTGACCATGTCGGGCGGAACACTGCTCGCAGCCCTTACCATTCCATTCTGGCTAATGATAAGCACCAACCCATAGCGAGTGCATATGACTTCCACTAACTCCATATTAATGAGCAGATCGCTATATTTGGCCGATGAAGAGGCCACGATAGCATTGGCGAATCAGCTGGCCCCCATGCTCTGCGGCACCCATCCGGCCCTGGGTCCGGACCAGCGGGGAGGCAGAATTCATTTGCGGGGCGATCTTGGTGCCGGCAAAACAAGCTTCGCGCGCGCCTTGCTGCGTGCCTCTGGAATCACGGGAAGAATAAAAAGTCCTAGCTATGCGCTGCTTGAAAGCTATAATCTTTCTAACTTAAACTTCTATCACCTTGATTTCTATAGATTTAGCGATTCACGAGAATGGATGGACGCTGGGTTTCG
>JAKFDW010000325.1:0-2556 GCA_036675955.1 Orrella sp.
TCCAGGAAAGGGCCTTCGCCTTCTTTCATGGAAATGGAATTGACCACCGCCTTGCCCTGCACGCAGCGCAGCCCGGTTTCGATGACGTCCCACTTGGAGCTGTCGATCATGATGGGAACCCGCGCAATATCGGGTTCGGAAGCCACCATGTTCAGGAAGCGGTGCATGCAGGCGGCCGAATCCAGCATGGCCTCGTCCATATTGATGTCTATGATCTGCGCGCCGTTTTCAACCTGCTGGCGCGCGACGGCGAGTGCCTCATCGTATTTTTCTTCGCGTATCAGGCGCAGGAACATCTTGCTGCCCGTCACATTGGTGCGTTCGCCGACGTTCACGAATAACGAATCGCGATCGATATTCAAGGCTTCCAGCCCCGACAGCCGTGTCTTGACGGGCACCACAGGCGGCTGGCGCACAGGCAGGCTGGCTACTTTGTCGGCAATGGCCCTGATATGCCCGGGCGTGGTGCCGCAACATCCGCCGGCCATATTGACCAGTCCGGAGCGCGCGAACTCTTCCAGCAGCGCCGAGGTGTCCGCGGGCGTTTCATCGAAGCCGGTGTCGGCCATGGGATTGGGCAGGCCCGCATTGGGATACACGCAAACATAGGTGTCGCACAGCTTGGACAGCTCGGCCACATAGGGACGCATCAGCGCCGCCCCCAATGCGCAGTTCAGTCCTATGGTGATGGGCCGGGCATGACGCACTGAATTCCAGAATGCTTCAACGGTCTGGCCGGACAGAATGCGCCCCGAAGCGTCGGTGACTGTGCCGGAAATCATGACCGGCAGGCGCACGCCCCGTTCTTCGAACACGCTTTCGACGGCAAAGATGGCCGCCTTGGCGTTCAGGGTATCGAAGATGGTTTCGATCAGGACGATGTCTATGCCGCCGTCGAGCAGGCCGTTGAGCTGTTCGCTATAGGCCACGCGCAGTTGTTCGAAGGTGACGTTGCGCGCCGCCGGGTCGTTGACGTCTGGCGAAATGGACGCGGTCTTGGGCTGCGGGCCCAAGGCGCCAGCCACGAAGCGCGGGCGGTCGGGTGTGCTGAAGGCATCACAGGCTTCGCGGGCCAGTTTGGCGGAGGCGACGTTCAGTTCGTAGGCGATTTCGGGCAGGCCATAGTCGCCCTGGGCGATGGAGGTGGCGCCAAAGGTGTTGGTCTCGATGACGTCGGCGCCGGCTTCGAGGTATTGGCGGTGGATTGTCGCAATGATGTCGGGGCGCACGAGGGAGAGCAGTTCGTTGTTGCCTTTGACGTCCTTGGCGTGATTCGCGAAGCGTTCGCCCCTGAAGTCCATCTCGCTGAGTTTGTATTGCTGGATCATGGTGCCCATGGCACCGTCGAGGATCAGGATACGGTTGGCGAGCTGGCGCGCGAAGTCGGCGCCGTGGGTGTAGGAGGAGATGGGGTATGGCAAGGACGGATAGGGCACTGGGTCACCTGGCAGTGGGCAGGACAGGCATACTTGGGGCATGCCCTGCGGGCTTGCATAGTGCTTTGGGTGCGTTATGCAAGGGTCTGTTTATTTAGTACGAGGATGTTTAGGTCTATTGTATCGTTCTGGCTGGTGAGCGTCCGCGTGCTTCGCTTGCGAGGTGCTTCGTTCTTAAGAGCCGGGGTGCCTCGTTCGCCGGAGTGTTCGTTCTTAAGAGCCGGGGTGCCTCGTTCGCCAAAGTGTTCGTTCTTAAGAGCCGGGGTGCCTCGTTCGCCAAAGTGTTCGTTCTTAAGAGCCGGGGTGCCTCGTTCGCCAAAGTGTTCGTTCTTAAGAGCCGGGGTGCCGGATGCCGGGTGCGCTCAAATCGCCCGACCCTGGCTGCGCCAGGGCGGACCGTGCAAAGGAGCTGGACCGGGGCGCCCGCGAACTTGCGGGACGGACAGCCACTGGCTGTCCGTAAGCGTCCCGCGCGAACAGCGCGGGCTTGTATCCCCGGTCCAGTTCCTTTGCACGGCGGGCTCATAATTCGCTTACCCGGCATCCGGCACCCCGGCTTTACGTTGGTGATTAGCGGCGAAGTTGGCGCTGGCGTTTTTGGGCCGGTTCGCTTTCACTTTGGCTGGTTCGCTTTCACTTTGGCTGGTTGGCTTTCTTTGTGGGTGGCTCGTCTCCGAATGTTGTCCAACATGCCACCAGACCCTGCCACACTCCGAAACGGAAACGCGTGATACTGCCGGGACGTTTAACTTGCCTGATCTTCTAGCGGTATCGCAGCGGCTGACTAAAGACTTACGGGAGCGTTACGGAGCCGTCCATGAAGCGAATCCGATGCCATGCCGGGTCTTCGCGGCGAGCTGCTAGATACCGTCCTGCCGGATCGTCTCATGGAAATTCGAGCCAATATTACGATGGACACTTGAACCTGACCCGATGCCCAAGCGGCCCGGCTGGCGGGCCGTGCAGGGCGAACGCAAGACCTCTTCCCTGGATAGTACGGCCATGGCAAAAAGGCCAAGCAAGCAATCCGCCCCGACGACTTCGCAATCATCCACTATGCAGTCGCTGGCGTGGCGGTAGGGATGTTCGCGACTTTCGGGGCGCCCCAGCGGGCTGTCGG
>JAKFDW010000326.1:0-8190 GCA_036675955.1 Orrella sp.
AAGGCGATACCCGCCGAATCAATGAATTGGTGGATCAGTATTTATTGCCTTATGTCAATTTTGAGAAGACCACGCGTCTCGCCGCAGGCCAGGGCTGGCGCACCGCTACCGAACAGCAGCGCAGGGATCTTGTCGAGGCCTTCAAGGGCACGCTCATTCGAACCTATGCCGGCGCGCTGGCGGATGTCGACAAAATCGCAGCCTTGAACATTCTGCCATTCCGTGGCGACCCCAAAGCCAAGGATGTCGTCGTTCGGAGCTATTTCTCGCAACGCAATGGCCCCCAGGTGAATGTTGACTACCGCATGGAAAACACACCGGAGGGATGGAAGATTTATGACATCAATGTCGAGGGCATTTGGCTGATTCAAAACTACCGCAATCAGTTCGCGCAGCAAATCCGCCAGAATGGGGTAGACGGACTTATTGCTGCCTTGAATCAGAGAAACCAATAAGTCCGCACTCAGGCCGGCCCGGGATCGATCTGCGACAGCGCCCGCGCGATGGCTTGCTCGTCGGTAGGCCGCACAAGCCGCAGCAATTCTTTTCCATCGCGCAAAAACACCAAGGTCGGCCAGAGCTTGATGGTGAACGACCGGCCCAAGGGGCGGCGGCTGCCGTCCTCGACCTTGATATGGCGGACATCGTCGTGCGCCTCCATCGCCGAAATGATCGCTGGCTGGGCTGCACGGCAGTAGCCGCACCACGGCGTGCCGAACTCCAGCAAGGTGGCTCCGGCCAGGGCATCGATCTCTGAACGATCAGGTTCGACGGCGCAATAAGTAGTGGTCGCTGCCATGGCTATTTACCTCCATCGGGTAGCGCATAGGCGATTACATCATCGCCAGCTTTCGTGCCGAGTGAACCGTGTCCTCCGGCAACGACAAGCAGGAACTGGCGCCCATCGGCGCCGGTGTAGGTCATGGGGGTCGCCTGCCCGCCCGCGGGAAGCCGGCTTTGCCAGAGTTGCTCGCCATTCGTCACGTTATAGGCACGTACGTAGTAATCCAGGGTACCCGACAGAAAAGCAACGCCCCCGGCCGTCATGATGGGACCGCCGAGATTCGGCACCCCCATCTTGAATGGCAAAGACAGCGGCGAGCTATCGATCACGGTCCCGTTTTTGTGCTTCCATGCGATTTCGCCGGTAGTCAGGTCGGCCCCTGCCACATAACCCCATGGAGGCGCCTGGCACGGCAAGCCAAGCGCGGAAGTGAAGGCGCTCAACTTGACCGCATAAGGAGCGCCGAAGTTTTCGTTCAAGGCCGGCAAGCTGTCCTGCGGCCGCGCCTCGCCTTGCACATAAAGCGTCGTGTCGTCCGCACGCGGAACCAGCTGCGAGACAAACGCCAGGTAGGTAGGCGTCGTGAACGCAACCTGGCGCTGCGGATCAACGGCAATGCCACCCCAGTTGAAAACGCCGAAGTTGCCTGGGTAGACCAGCGAACCTTCTATCGAGGGCGGCGTATACCGGCCCTCGTAGCGCAGCTTCTGAAACGCTATGCGGCACGCAAGCTGATCGAACATCGTTGCACCCCACATATCGGCCCCTGTCAATGCAGGCGGGTCGAAGGACAGCGCGGAGACAGGCTGTGTCGCGGCGAGCCGTTCGCCTTCAACGGCACCCTGGGGCGCAGCCTTTTCCGTCACCGGCAACAGGGGCTCGCCGCTGCGACGGTCCAGCACAAAGAGCTCCCCTTGCTTGGTTGGCTGGACCAAAGCGGGCACGGTCTGGCCGTTTATCGTCAGATCGATGAGACTGGGCTGCGACGGAACATCATAATCCCACAAGTCGTGGTGCACCGTCTGGAAATGCCAACGAACCTGTCCCGTGGCCAGGTCAAGCGCAACCACGGATGAAGAATATCGTTCCACGGCTTCGCTTCGCTCGGCGCCCCATTGGTCGGGCGGCTGATTGCCCAGCGGCACATAGACCATGCCCAGCTCTTCATCCACGCTGGAAATCGACCAGCTGTTCGGCGAATTTGGGGTATAGGTCTCCCCCGGCGGCAAGGGGGCCGTTACATCAGGGTTGCCTGCGTCCCAGTTCCACACCAGATCACCGGTATTGACGTCGTAAGCCCGGATCACCCCGGATGTCTCCTGAGTGGAAACATTGTCCAGCACGGTGCCTCCCACGATCAGCAACGAGTCAGTGACCACGACCGGCGATGTGGAGTAGTAACCGCCGGGCTTCTTGTGAGGCATATTTTCCCAAAGGTCGATATAGCCCTTGCCTTGTCCAAAGGCGCTGCATACCTCGCCATTTTCCGGATTGAGCGCAATGACACGCCCGTCAGCCGTAGGCATGAACAGTTTCGCCGGGCACGCGGCGGTTGCCGAACTGGCCGTCGGCTTTTGATAAGAAACGCCGCGGCAGGTCAGGTGCTGCAACGCGAGATTACCTTGCACCTGCGGTTCGTAGCGCCATATCTGCTCGCCGGTGGTGGCGTTCAGCGCAATCACCGATTGGTGCGGCGTGCACAGATAAAGCGCGTCATCGACCTTCAGTGGAGTGACTTCGAAAGTCGTTTCAACGGGATCTCCAGGACGCCCGCGGATATCTCCGGTTTCAAAGTGCCAGGCCACCTCGAGTTCGTCGACGTTGTCAGGCGTGATCTGTGTCAGCGGGGAGTAGCGCTGTCCGTATCCAGTGCGGCCATATGCGTGCCATTCTCCGTCGGGTGTGCCGCCTGCATCCGCAACAGGCTGGGCGCGTGCACCCGGCAGTTCCCCTTGCACGCGTTGCGGATCGACGAACCACGAAGCAATTGCCACGACAAGAAACAGGCCAAGCGCCATGGCCAGCGCGAGTCCTCCACCGCGGCCGGTTCTGGCGATCGACTTGGCGTCTTCGCCTTGCTTTCTATTTGTGAACAATGGGCGGGTAATCCAGGGCATCAGTAGAAAGACGCCGACTACGAAAAGCACGTCGCCACGCGCGGCCAGGGGCCACCAGTCCAGGCCCGCTTCCCACAGTCCCCATCCCAGTGTTGCAACGACAAGCAAGGCGTACAGATACAAAGCGATCGGGTTGCGTTTGACCAACAGGATGCTGGTCGCCAGTAGCGCCAGACCGGCACAAAGGTAATACCATGACCCGCCCAGGACAATGAGCCATCCTCCACCTGCGGCAAGTACCAGTCCCAGAACGGCAATGACAATGGCCGTTGCGATAAGGCCCGGCTGGCGTTGCGTGCTATCCATAACGTTTCCTTGAAAGTGACGCCTGTGGGGCAGCAAGCCGCATTCCCGGCGGCCGAACGTATCGTTACTCATGGTCGAACACTGTTATAGCTTTCTATGACACCGTTACGTTTCGTTTGGAGCAGGAAGCATCTTAATCACGGAGAGGGACAAAAAGTGACTACACATCGTTTAAACGGCTTGGCGCTGGCTACGGGCGCCGCCTTGATCCTGGCCAGCCTCGGCGCGGTCCAGGCAAAAACGTCGAACGCAAGCGAAGAGCGTTATACCGCTGCCGGAATCGAAAAGCCGGCGCGCGTATTGGTCGATCAGTGGGGCATTTCGCATATCTATGCCAATAGCTTCTACGACGCTTTTTATGTGCAGGGCTTCATGGCCGCCCGCGATCGCTTGTGGCAGATAGATACCTGGCGCAAGCGAGGCCTGGGCGAAATGGCCAAGGATTTCGGCCCCGCATATGTCGAGGGCGACCGCATGGCTCGGGCGGTGCTTTTCCGCGGCGATATGTATCGAGAATGGTTGGCCTATGGTTCCGATGCAAAACGCGTGGCTGAAGCTTTCGTGGCGGGGGTGAATGCCTATATCGATCAAACCGAGAAAGACGCGGCCCTTTTACCGGAAGAATTCAAGCTATTGGGCTATAAGCCGTCAAAATGGAAAGCCGAGGATATCGTCCGCATTCGCCACCACGGTTTAACCCTGAATGCGAAGAACGAAATCGATCGGGCCGAAGTATTCTGCAAGATCAAAAGAGATCCAGTACGCGTGGACTGGTTGCGCCGGGAAACCGTGCCCGAAATCGACCCGACCATCGCTGAAGGCCTGGATCCCTGCGACGTGCCTTATGCCGCGCTGAAAAAAGCCTACGATCTGGCCACAGCCACGCCCAAGTTCACCAAAGAATCCATCAATGCTGTCCCGGCCAAGGCCGCAGACGTCGCTGCGCTTTATAACGTCGTGGACTTCAACAGCGATGACGCCCGCAGTTTTGGCTCGAACAACTGGGTCATTGCCGGCACACGCACAAGCACCGGACGGCCGGTACTCGCCAACGACCCACACCGATCACACGGCGCGCCCAGCCTGCGTTACATCAGCCATCTGAATGCGCCGGGACTCAGCGTCATCGGCGCCGGCGAACCCTTCCTGCCCGGTATTTCCATCGGCCACAACGGCACCATAGGTTTCGGACTCACGCGTTTCTATATGGATCAGGAAGACGTTTATGCCTATGAACTGAATCCTCGGAATAAGTCCGAATACAAATACAAGGATCGCTGGGAACCGTTTGAGGTAATCTCCGAAGAGATCACTGTGAAGGGCGAGAGTACCCCGCGCAAGGTCGATATCACGTTTACCCGCCA
Organism: Orrella sp.; assembly: GCA_036675955.1. Taxonomy (GTDB): domain Bacteria; phylum Pseudomonadota; class Gammaproteobacteria; order Burkholderiales; family Burkholderiaceae_B; genus Pollutimonas. Next base: position 4,572 of record JAKFDW010000326.1, read on the forward strand.
CGGACCCGTTCTCTACAAAGATGACGCCAAGGACCAGGCGTGGGCTTTGCGCGCGGCCTGGCTGGATTTCGGCATGGCGCCCTACTTCGGCTCCATGGACTATATGCGGGCGCAAAACTGGGACCAATTCCGGGCAGCAATGAACCGCTGGGGCGCGCCCGGAGAAAACCAGGTCTATGCAGATAAAAGCGGCAATATTGCATGGATGCCTGGCGGGTTGACGGTCAACCGCCCGAATTGGGACGGCCTGACTCCCGTGCCCGGCGATGGACGCTACGAGTGGGCCGATTATCGCAATATGGACGAACTGCCGTCGCAGCATAATCCTGAGGCCGGCTATATTGTCACGGCCAACGAAAACAACATCCCGCCCAATCATCCAGCCTACAAGAAAGGCATAGGGTACGAATGGAGCAATAGCTCGCGTGCCAAGCGCCTGAAGACACTGATAGGCGAAAACGATAAATCGTCGCTTGAAGATTCCAAGGCGTGGCAACTGGACACCACATCCCTGCCCGCTGTGCGGCTGGTCTCGCTGTTGAATAATGTACCCGTCCCGGCCGATGCCGAAACAAAACAAGGCCTGGATCTGCTGAAAGACTGGGATGGCAATGAAACGGTCGAGAGCCCCGAAGCTGCCCTGTTCGAAGTGTGGTTCAGCAAACACTTGAGAACAGGACTGGTGAAGGCTGCGCTGGACCCCCAGGCCGCCAAGCTGGTGGGCGAAGGCGATGTGGAGCGAGTCATCCAGGTGCTGGAAAATCCGGAAGGCTGGCTCTCCCGCACGGCGCGCGACCAAGTCCTGACCGATACGCTCAAGATGGCCGTAATCCAGACCAAAGAGCTATTGGGCCAGGACCCAGCCGCCTGGCAATGGGGCAATCTGCACAAGGCCGTATTCACCCATCCGCTGAGTTCCGTTCTGGATGGCCCTTCCAGGGAAAGGTTCAATGTGGGGGAATGGCCTCTGGCCGGGTCGGCCTATACGCCGCTTGCCGCAAGCTACAACGACAACTTCCAATTGCGATCCGGTGCGTCGTACCGGATGATACTGGACGTCGGAAACTGGGATGCATCGCAGGTCATCAACACGCCCGGACAATCCGGCAATGTAGCAAGCAAACACTACCGCGACCTGGCGCCACTATGGGCCGCGGGCCAATATTTCCCATTGCTTTATTCCAGGGAAGCCGTCGAGGCCAATGCGGAAACCACGATTAACCTGGTTCCCGACTGAGCGCCTTCGCATCGGCAAACAGCGCACTAACCCCCGTCCCGAACAGGATCGGGCGGGGTGTCCGGCACATTCTCATCGTCGGCTGGTGTGTCTTTATCGACGTCCACGTCGTCAGCGGATGAAATATCGACCCTGCGGTCGTCCTTCGGACTTTTCCCTGATTCCGGCATATCGGTGAAGGTATGGGAAGAGTCATTGGAACCCGGTGCCGGCATCGGGCGGCCGGACTCGGAGTTCGTTGCTGCATCTGGGTTTTTCCGGTCATTGGTAGCCATGTCGGCCTCCTTTAGTATCAGTTCCGAGGTATCCGGCAGCTTCTTAGCAAGCGCGATGCCCGCCCGCAGCTACGGCGGCGTCATTGCATAAAACTCGCGCAACGCATCCACGGCTTCGTCGGCACTGTCCACCATGACGAAAAGCTGGGCATCTTCCGGCGCAATCATGCCCTCTTCGATCAGGAACTCAAAATCGACCAGACGCTGCCAGAACGAACTATTCACAAGCACAATGGGGATTCGCCCCATCTTGTGCGTCTGCACCAGTGTCAGGACCTCGAACAGTTCGTCCAGCGTCCCGAATCCGCCCGGAAACGCCACGAGTGCCTTTGCGCGCAGTAGAAAATGCATCTTGCGCAGCGCAAAATAATGAAACCGGAATGCCAGTTCGGGCGTCATGAACGGATTGGGATATTGTTCGTGCGGCAAGGTGATGTTCAGCCCGATGGAACGCTCACCCGCCTCGAAGGCGCCACGGTTGGCGGCCTCCATGATGCCGGGCCCGCCGCCGGTCATGACCACCAGATCGCATGGCCCCTCGTGTTCGAAGCACTGTGATGCCTTGCGTGCGAAGCTGTATGCCTCATCGTACCAGCGCGATTGCGCGACGCGCCGCTTAGCCAAAGCAAGCGCGCGCTGCAGGCTCGGATCCTGCGGCTGCAGGCCCAACTGTTCCTCCACCAGGGCAAGCGCGGCGGTCGCGTCCTCGGGCGACATGATTCGGGCGCTGCCAAATACCACTATGGTGGCGTTGACGCCATGCTCGCGCAGGGCATGTTCAGCCTTGAGCAACTCCAGCTGCATGCGTACCGGGCGCAGGTCCTCGCTGGCGAGAAATGCGATATCTTCCTGAGCAAGCGTATAGGCTTGCCCTTGTTGTATGGTTTCCTGAAGAGCGTGGCGCCGCTCGGCATCGGGAAAGGCTGTTTTCATGGTGTTGGTCCAGGCCCGCCGGACTTTTCATAGTCCGCCGGATAATGAATAAGATTGTGAAAAACCGACGGATGGGAGCCGAGATTCCGGTATCCATGCGGTCGGTCGGCCGCGAACCGCACAGCGCTGCCCTCGTGCAAGAAAGTCCATCGGCCGTCGATCAACAGCTCCATAGTGCCGTTGATGACGGTCACATGCTCGGTTACCCCTGCCGCATGCGGCTCGGACAGTCGGACGGCGCCCGGAATCAGTATAAGTTCAAGCAGTTCGAACCCGAACTGCTTATCGTAGGAAAATAGAGAGCGCACGACGATCCCGGGATCGACTGCCAAGCCGCGCCGGTCTGTATCGGCGTTCGCGCGGTCGGTCCCATCGAGGCTCACCTCGGCAGGAGGACGCAGAAAGCTCGAAATGGGCGTCTGGAAACCATTGGCGATTTTCCAGAGCGTTGCGATAGTGGGACTGGACTCGCCTCTTTCGATCTGGCCCAGCATCGCTTTGCTGACGCCGGTTTCGTGTGCTGCCTGATCCAGGCTCCAGGCGCGTCTCCTGCGCAGTTGCTTCAACGCCTGTGCCAGATAGTCGGCGGTATCTTGCATGGTGGCCTCATCTAAGTGCGTGGGATGCACGCGCCGGTCAAATATGTATTGTGCGTTATAACGCACGATGCTACCATGCGATACACCCGACCGTTATAACGCACATTCAATCCACCGACGGGAACGTCATGGCCAACTACTTCAAAATTTCGCACATCTCGTCCGGCTTCATCACGGTGCTGGTGGGATACAGCAGTTCGGTTGCGATTATTTTTCAGGCTGCCAATGCAGCGGGCGCGACACCCGCCGAACTGGCTTCATGGATGTGGGCCCTGGGCATAGGCATGGGCGCAAGCAGCATCGCGCTGTCGCTGCATTATCGCAGTCCGGTGCTCACGGCATGGTCCACGCCAGGGGCCGCCCTGCTGGTCACCGGGCTCTCCGGCCTGAGCATGAACCAGGCCATAGGCGTTTTCCTGTTCGCCTCTTTGCTGATCACCCTTTGCGGTATCACAGGCTGGTTTCAGCGAGTCATGCACTACATACCGCGGCATATCGCCGCCGCCATGCTGGGCGGGATTCTGGTTCGCTTCGGCATGGACTTGTTCGCCGCCATGCAATCCCAGCTTGTGCTG
>JAKFDW010000327.1:0-8106 GCA_036675955.1 Orrella sp.
CGGCCATGGCAAAAAGGCCAAGCAAGCAATCCGCCCCGACGACTTCGCAATCATCCACTATGCAGTCGCTGGCGTGGCGGTAGGGATGTTCGCGACTTTCGGGGCGCCCCAGCGGGCTGTCGGCGAAAGTAGCCCGTACGGGCGGATGAGCCAAGCCACGCTGGTTCGGCGCGACCGCGCCGAATAGGGCCACGAGGAGCGGACATCCCTACCGTCACGCCAGCGACGTATTAAGAACCATTCAGGAACCATCCAGGATCTAACCATCCAAGGGCTCATAATTTTTCCAACCGGCGATCCAGCTCTACGTTAGTGCTTAGAGATGCAGCGAAATTAACGCTGGCGTCCTTATACGCACTCCATGATCACAGGCTCCCCATAAGCCAGTTTCATGGTGGTGGACGCGGCATGCAGCGCGATGTCTTGCGGAGAATCGTAGCGCTGACATGCAAGCAGCATCCGGATGGTCCCGGCATGGCAAACCACGATAGCGTCTTGTCGGGCAGCCAGGATCTGTGTGTGGAAGGCCTGGACGCGATGTGCCATTTCCAGGACGGTTTCGCCGGCGCCGGGCCGGTATGTAACCAAGTCTGCGGTCCAGGCGTCGATTTCGCTGCGGGCGATCTCGTCCCAGCTCTTCAATTCCCAGTGGCCGAAATTCATTTCGACCAGTCTTTCATCAAAGGTCAACGACGTGGCGCCCAGCGCGGCGGCAAGGGGCTCGGCCAAACATCGGCAGCGCTGCAGGGGGCTGGAATAAAGACGAAGGCCGGCGGGCAAACGCGCTCGTGGGATGCTCGGGTCTGGCGCCAGAGTAATCCCGCGAACCTCCACATGGCTTAGTCCCGACGTCAAGCTGATCCGGCGTGCCTCCATATCGTCCAGACCTGGCGTATCGATGGCAAGGTCTGCTCCCGGGGCCGTGCTGCCTGGCGCCAGGATAGTCGTCTCCGTTGTCGCATTGCCTAAACCAGGCAATGTCAGGGTGGCGAGGACGCGCTCCAGTTCCTCGGTGGCGACGGCAATGTCAGAAGCGCCGTAGCAGACAGTGGGTGGCAGGACAGGTGCCGGGTGGCGGATAAGGTAGAGACGCATAGCTGGCGCGGTGTCAGTGAAGGCTCGCGCTATGTCAGTGAAGGGTGGCGCTGTCCATGCAGGCCAGGATACCCAGGTAAATCGCCACTTCGGACAATTGCTGGACGGCGCCCAGGCAGTCGCCGGTGAAGCCGCCGATGCGGCGCTGGAAGTAGCGGGCCAGCCATGCCGTAGCCAGGACTCCCGCGGCAATGCCGGTCAGGATGGCCAGCCATGACAGCCATCCGCCCAAGGCGATTGCGGCCAGCGGCAGCAATGTGGTCAGGGCGGCGATGGTGATTTCGGGCGTCGTCATGGACTGGGCCAGGGGCTTGGCCTTGCCTTCGTCCTTGGCGTACTCCATGCGCCAGATCAGCACCGCTGAAAACAGGCGCGACACGGGGTGGGCGACGAACAGGGCCGCAATAATGGCATGGGGTTGCAGGTGCGCAAGCGTGGCGCATTTCAGGAGCACAAGCAGTCCGATGCCTATTGCCCCGTAGGCGCCGACGCGCGAGTCTTTCATGATCTCAAGGACGCGCTCCCGGGTGTACCCGCCGCCGAAGCCGTCGCAGACGTCGGCAAACCCGTCTTCATGGAAGGCGCCGGTCAGGTAGATGCCGGCAATCGTCGACAGCAGCACCGCGATGGCGGATGGCAGGATCAAGGCAGACAGAAAGTAGACGAAACCGGTGACTGCGGCAACGACGATTCCTACCAGCGGGTAATAACGCGATGCGTGTTGCAGCCACGCAGGCTCGTACCCGACCCAGCCCGGTATGGGTATGCGCGTGAAGAACTGGAGCGCAATGAAAAAGAGTCGCGGCTGGTAGAGGGCGCGTTCGGTCAGGGTCGCGGGGCGCCCAGCCCCGGAATCAGCCACGATCGCGTTCCCCTTGCTTACCGGCGGGCGGGATATCGTTGAAGCGGGTCTGGCCGCCGGATGTGTGGAAGGTATCGGCAGCTTCGGATATTTCGCTGACCTGTGCCGACTCGAAGGTGGCCATCTGGCAAAGGAAGTTCACGGCCGCCTGCAAGATGGGCAGGGCCAGCGCGCAGCCGGTGCCTTCGCCCAGGCGCAGGTCCAGCTGCAGCAGCGGCTTGGCCCCTAGCTTGTGCAACACGTGGCGATGTCCGTTCTCGTCGGAGCGATGGCAGAACACGCAATAGTCCAGAATAGCCGGCTGCAGCCTTGCGGCCACCAGCAAGGCCGATGTCACGATGAAACCATCAACCAGCAATATCATGCGCCGTTCTGCTGCCTGCAACATGGCGCCGGCCATCATCGCAATCTCGAAGCCGCCGAAGGTGGCCAGCACGTCCAGGGGCGACGACGCATGCGCATGATGCGCCACCGCCATTTCAATGACGCGCCCCTTGTGCAGGACGGCGTCCGGGGCCAAGCCTGTTCCGGCGCCAATGCAATCGACAATCGGCATGTCGGCCAGTTTATGAATAATGGCAGCCGCAGCCGTCGTGTTGCCTATGCCCATTTCGCCGAAGCCCAGTACATTGGTGTCCAGCCCGCCGGCCAGCGTCATGCCGTGCCTCAGCGCCGTTTCGCATTCGCCGGCCGTCATCGCTGGCGTATTGGCAAAGTTGCGCGTGCCGGGACCAACCTTGCGTGAAATGAGGCCATCCCGCTTGCCGAAGTCGTGATTGACGCCGGCATCTACGATATGCAGCGCCATGCCATTCTGGCGGGCGAACACATTGATGGCCGCGCCTCCCGCCAGGAAGTTTTCCACCATCTGCCAGGTAACGCTTTGCGGATAGGCGGAAACGCCCTCTGCGGCAACCCCATGGTCGCCGGCGAATACCAGCATCGACGGCCTGTGCAGCCGGGGACTCAGCGTTTTTTGTATGAGGCCGGCCTGACTCGCCAGCGACTCCAGCACACCCAGGCTTCCCTGCGGCTTGGTCTTGTTGTCGATGGCGGCGGTCAACGCCTGGGACAGTGCGGCATCCTGGGTTGGCTGCACATAGGGAACATCCATAAAGGTCACATCCAGGCTAGGGTTACAGAGCGGCATTATAGGAGGCCTGTGATATATTTCGCGACGACAAAGGTGCTTTCGGAGTAGAAAAACGCGGCAGTAGCCATATACCGCCCACACTCTGCGAAAGTTAAACGGGAAACAGAAGCGCGCCTTGCATCAAGCAAGAAACACTCGCCAAACTGTGCTGCCCCCGCAACGGTAAGCATGCCCCGCATGCCAGCCCGACACCGGCCTTGATCACCCCTTAGTCCATTTTCAGTTCCGTATTTTGTCGGCCCGCTCCCGCGGGGCGCAATGCTGATCCGGAAATGTCTTATTGCTTACAACGTGCGGGGACGCGCGTTTTCCAGGGTTCTTCCATGCCTTCCATCTTCAACCGGCAAGTGCTTGCCGTGCTCGCCTGCTCTATCTCTTCCGCCGCCGCTGCCCAATCCGCCGGTTCCGTCTCCAGACTCGATCAGATTGTCGTCACCGCCTCGCGCAGTGCGCAGCTGCAAAAAGACGTACTGGGCGACGTAACGGTGGTCGATAAAGAGGAGCTGCAAAAAGCCGGACAGGACAGCGTCGCCGAAATTCTATCCAGGCAACCAGGCGTCCAGTTCTACAGCAATGGCGGCCCCCAGACCACAACAGGCGTATTCCTGCGTGGAACCAATCCCAACCAGACGCTGGTGCTGATCGACGGCATACGAATCAACAGCTCTACCCAGGGCGGCACCAACTGGAGCGCCATCGACCCCAACACCATAGAGCGCATCGAGATCGTGCGCGGTGCAGCCAGCAGCCTGTACGGGTCCGACGCCATCGGCGGTGTCGTCAATATCATCACGAAGAAGCCCGACGGCGACCGTCCGCTGAGCGCGTGGGGCAATATCGGTTACGGCTCCTACGATACCTTCAAGTCCAGCATCGGCATTTCCGGCGCGCAGGACGGATGGGACTATGCCCTATCCGGCAGCATGGCGGACAGCAGTGGCTTCAACGCCACCAACCTTGACAACATCTATAGCCATCATCCGGACAAGGACGGCTACAGTCAAAATTCGCTTTCCGGCTCATTGGGCTACACATGGAAGCCCGGCCATCATGTCGGGCTCACGGCCTATAACGGTTATATGAACGGCGACTACGATGCCGGCGAATACGTCTACCCGGCATACGGCATTACGCGTCAGCAGGCCTACACGCTGACCAGCACGGACGATATCACCGACCGCTGGCAAAGCGTGCTGCGCTTCGGCCTGAGCAAGGAGTATGTCGAGAACCGCGCTTATGACTCGTACTACAGCAGTCTGCAACGTTCCTATACCTGGCAGAATAATGTCCAGCTTACCGAGAATCAGCGGATTTCCACCGTGCTCGAGCGACTGGAAGAGCGCCCGGCGCATTCCTCCTCGAGCTATTCCGTCAATCGCCGCGACACGAACTCGGCGGGCCTGGTCTATCGCGGCGACTTCTCGGCCCATCATTTTCAGGCCAGTGTGCGCAATGACAATATTTCGGGCTACGGCAACCAGGCCACGGGTGGATTGGCCTACGATTACGACCTGAACGATGCGTGGAGCGTAGGTGTCGCCGGCAACACCGGGTTTCGCGCGCCGACTTTCTCCGACCTTTACAGCCCCTTTGCACCCAATCCGGATCTCCAGCCAGAGAAATCCCGCAATATAGAGATGAATCTGCGGTATCAAACCGGCGACACCCGGCTGGCACTCGTGGCCTATCAAAACAAGATCAGGGACATGATCACGCTGGATCCCAATCGGAACTGGGCGGCGTACAACATCGATTCGGCCACCATACGAGGCATGACATTGACCGGAGAACACCAGTTCGACAAGACCATCTTGCGCGTCAGCGCGGATTTCATGAATCCGCGCGACGACCATAGCGGCAAGCAGCTGCGCTGGCGTGCCAAACAGGTTTATCGCGCAAGCGTCGATCATCGCTTCGATGCCTTGACGGTAGGCGCCGAGTATCAATTTACCGGCAAGCGCTACGACGATGCCGACAACGAGATCAGCCTGGGCGGCTACGGCCTGCTCGGCCTCACTGCCGGCTACGACTTCAGCAAACAAGTGGGTGTGCAGGTGCGCTGGAATAATATTCTGGACAAAGACTACACCAATGCCTACGGCTACAACATGCCCGGCTCCAACGTGTTCGTGAATGTCTCTTTCCGGATGTAGACAAATGAGGACTGCGGCCTGGAGTCGATGGACTGCACAACTGATGCATGCCTGCTGCCTCGCGGCGCTGCCAGCCCTGGCCGCGCCTGCGCCTGAGGCCCCCGCCCGGCAAGCCGGGCAGACAGCGGCGCTGCAAACGTCGTCTGCAGCGCCATTGCAAGCGCCCAAACGCGCCATTTCACTCACGCCGCACGCCACGGAGCTTATCTTTGCGGCCGGCGCGGGCGATCGCATCGTCGCCACCGTGACGAGCAGCGACTATCCGCCAATCGCGAGTTCCATCCCCCGTATTGGCGATGGCTTGAACGTCAGCATAGAAAAAGCCCTGTCCTTCCACCCCGACCTGGTGGTGGCATGGCAGGCTTCTGCCGCGGCGCTCACTCTGGCCCCGGTCCTGGCGCAATTGCACATACCGCTGATCTACTCGGCCCCGCAAAGCGTGGGCAATATCCCGGAAGAAATCAGGCGCTTGGGCGTATTGTTCGACACCCAAGATACAGCCGATGAGGTCGCACAGACGCTCGAAGACCGCTTGGAGGCTATGGAAAAGCAATACTCCGGCCGCCGCCTTGTTTCCGTTTTCATTGAGATCGGTACCAATCCGCTATACACCGTGGGCAATGATCCCTTGCTGAACGATGCCCTGCGCATCTGCGGCGGACGCAACGTCTATGCCGACGCGTTCAGCGCCGCCCCGCAGGTCAGCGCGGAAAGCGTATTGGTGGCGCAACCCGCCGTGATCATTACGTCGGCCACCGACGCAGACAGCCTCGACGCCGCCCGCGCCCGCTGGTCCAGCCTGCGCCTGCCGGCGGCGCTTCAGGGCCGTGTCTACGGCATGGACCCCGACAAGCTCTTTCGCCCAGGTCCCCGCCTGATCATTGCGGTCGAACAGCTGTGCCAATACATCGATACAGCCCGCTAGGAGCGTAAATGGATTATCCTTTTGTTTAGGACCCGCACAGCCCAACGCGAACATCTTCGCCGTTGCGGCCTAACCCCATTGCGGTACATCCATACGCGCATAAAACCATGAATCAAGCAGATACCCTTACCATTGCAGGATGCTCATTTACTTCACGCCTACTCGTGGGCACCGGGAAGTACAAAGATTTCGAAGAAACCCGCCAGGCCATAGACGCCAGTGGCGCCGAAATCGTCACCGTCGCCATACGCCGCACCAATATAGGCCAGAACGCGGGCGAACCCAATTTGCTGGACTTCCTGCCCATGTCGCAGTTCACCATCCTGCCCAATACGGCCGGCTGCTATACCGCCCAGGACGCCGTGCGTACCCTGCGCCTGGCGCGCGAGCTGCTCGACGGCCACGACTTGGTCAAGCTGGAAGTGCTGGGCGACAAGGACAACCTGTTCCCCAATATGCCTGCCACTCTCGAAGCGGCGCGCACCCTGGTCAGCGATGGCTTCAAAGTCATGGTCTATTGCACCGACGATCCCATCCAGTGCCGCATGCTGGAAGACATCGGTTGCGTGGCCATCATGCCGCTGGCCTCCCTCATCGGTTCCGGCATGGGCATTCTGAATCCTTGGAATCTTCGTTTGGTCATTGATCAGTCCAAGGTTCCGGTCCTGGTGGACGCAGGCGTCGGCACGGCTTCCGATGCGGCAGTCGCCATGGAGCTGGGCTGCGATGCCATATTGATGAATACGGCCATTGCCGGGGCAAAGAATCCTGTCCTCATGGCCAGTGCCATGAAGAAGGCAGTGCAGGCGGGACGCGAGGCCTTCCTGGCCGGCCGCGTGCCGCGCAAGTTCTACAGCGCCGACCCCAGCTCGCCCACCGAGGGCTTGATCCAGTCCAAGGCATGATTCCTTAAATGATACCCAACACCCTTACCATCGCCGGCGTCGATCCGTCCGGCGGTGCCGGCATATTGGCCGACATCAAGACCATGAGCGCCCTGGGCGCCTATGGCACCGCCGTGGTCGCGGCGCTTACCGCGCAGAACACCCATGCCGTCACCGGCATTTCGGCGGTTGCGCCCGAGTTTGTCATTGCCCAGATCGATACCTTGTTTGCCGACGTACGTATTGACGCCGTCAAAATCGGCATGCTCGGGCAAAAGCTCGTGACGCGCGCGGTGGCCGAGCGCCTGGCGCACTGGAAACCGGCCCATCTGGTGCTGGACCCGGTAATGGTTGCAAAAAGCGGCGACCATCTGCTGGAACGCGCGGCGGTGAACGAGTTGCGCGACAGCCTGCTGCCGCAGGCCACCATGCTCACGCCCAACCTGCCCGAGGCTGGGGTGTTGCTGGGGTCCAGTCCTGTGGACTCGGTGAAGGAAATGCGGCGCGTCGCGGAAAAGCTGCGCCGTTTGCTGGACGACCGCGGCGAGCGCTGGGTATTCCTAAAAGGCGGACACCTGCCGGGCAACGACACCATAGACATTCTTCACGATGGCGACCGCATGATAGAACTGCCGGGCACGCGCATCATGACACCCAATACGCACGGCACCGGCTGCACGCTGTCGGCAGCGCTGGCAGCGTTGCTGCCGCAGGTCAACGACGTGCCGGAAGCGGCAAGGCGCGCCAAAGCCTACCTCGTCGCCGCCATCGCGCGCTCCGGCGAGCTCAGCGTAGGCAGCGGACACGGGCCGGTGCAACACTTTCACGGGTGGTGGCCGGCCCCCTGAAAGCGGGGCCATCCCGCAAATGGGCTATAGTACACACCACTATAGCCTGCGGCCTATGGCACACCGGAATCATCCGGCATACAATTTATTACCTGTGTTTTTCTTTATATAGCTATGAACGTCACTGCGCTTTCAGAAATCGAACAAGCCCGATTCAATATGGTCGAACAACAGATTCGCACCTGG
>JAKFDW010000328.1:0-3197 GCA_036675955.1 Orrella sp.
TTGCTGCTCATTTTTCCCGTGGCGGGATCGAAGACAAAATCGTACTCACTGGCTTTTCCAGCCGCGACGATTTCCAGGCCGAGCACCTGCGCCCATGTAACCAGGCCGATCAAGAGGCTGGGCTGGTCACCGTCGACTGGTGTAACCACCAGCCCCCGGCCTCTTGCCGTGTGGGCCAGGCCCGCGCCGATGACGCTGTCGACTTCCTTGGAGACCAAGGCAACATGGAATCCCGAATCCAGCGCAAACTGCGAATGGCGCGCGCCGGCTTCCGGATTGCCGGTCGCTTCCACAACAATGTCCACGGCCAAGCCGGCTATGTTTTCCAACCTTGAAGTGGCGATATAAAATCCGGCTTCCCAGGCCGCCCTGGCGGCGGCTGGATCCTCACATACTTTGATTTGATCGGCGGAGATACCCACGGCCCGCATCGCCTCGACCACAACGGCCGCATCGATATCGACCGCGACCCGGCAATTCAGCAGTCCGGTCCGCAAGCATTGCGCCAGAAAGCTGCGGCCAAATCCGCCGCTGCCGACCACGCAGGCTTCGACCGGCCGGGCGACCGTGGAAAAATACTTATGGAAGTTCATATACTTGTTTCGTTATTGAGAGCGATGCGATGTGTGCCGGTAAGGTCATGCATTCCATTTCGAAATTATTGCATGCAATAATCGAAGAATACTTTGATATCGGTACATGGAAACCCTAGGATGCGAATTATTGCATGCAAATGAAGAATATGCCGACCAGCAGTGACGCGGTGTCCCCCGAGGGCACATCCCGCGGCACGCGAACGCTTTATGCCTTGAACCGCCTGCGCGAACTGATCGTCACGGGCGCGCTGCGGCCCGGACAACGCATATCCGAACGATCCATATTGGAAGAAGAAAAGGAAATCTCGCGCACGCCCTTGCGCGAAGCATTGAAAATACTTGGGTCAGAAGGACTCGTTGAACTCACGCCGAATCGTGGCGCTTTCGTCACCAAGCTGTCCATGGCCCATATCGATTCGGCGATGGAAGTCCTCATCGGGCTGGAGAGCATTGCGGCGCCGGCCAGTTGCGCCCGGATCACCGAGGCGGAACTCGAGGAAATCAAGCGGCTGCATGCCGAAATGACCGAGTCGTTCCGCAACGAAAATTTGATGTCGTATTTCCGGATCAACCAGCAAATTCATCAGCTCATCGTGGACGGGGCCCACAACCCCGCGCTCTCGCGCATCTACAAGACCGAATCGCTGCACATCAAGCGATACCGGTACGCGGGCAATATAGAGCACTCGCGCTGGAGCAAGGCGGTCGCCGAACATGAACAAATAATGGAAGCACTATTGCGCCGCGATGGAACACTGCTGCGCGAGCTTTTGCGTGCACATCACAGCAAAGGATGGGACGTCACTCGCGCCCTGCTGGCCGCCGAGCTTCGCTGAGCGCGAAGCCCGGCAATGAAGAGACTTGCTGCAATGACTGTTTAGGACGCGATTCTGCAATCCTTGACCAGGATATTGCTGACGGCGGTGTTCTGGCCGTTCACCATTTGCGATGCTTCCTGCGTAAGCATATTGCCGCTCACGCTGTTTACATTTTCGGCATCGAACTTTTCAGTCGTCCAGGTATATCCGTTGCCGCGGAAGGTATTGCCCACCATGTCGGCGTTGTTGGTCGTGGCGCGCGTCAGGTCGACGACCTGGTTCTGATACACGACCTTGGCCGCCAAAGGCTCCTTGCCCTGAAAGGTATATTGCACGCTCAAGGGTTGCTCGCCACTGGCGCCGCATCGGTACTCGACAGTTTTCTGCGACAACTCTCGAGCGTCTTCTGGCGTGCCGCAAGCTGCCAGGCCGGCACACAGGACTACTCCGCTTAGTGCTAATAGATTACGCTTCATGGAAAATCCTTTAAAGTTCCAGGCATAGTGCCTGCTCCTGAATTTTTTATACCACCCGCCCTGGCACCGCCTGTAAGCGCAAGTGTCAAATTGACGCTACGTACAACAGAATAAAACGAGTTATTTAAGATGCCTTCAGACGTTGCCAAACCTCACTCCCATCTACGGCGCTGGGGAGGCTTTCTGGCCGTCGGCCTGGCGTTAGGGCTGGGCTTTGCGACCAGCTCCATGCCGACCCCGTTATATCCGCTATACCAGTCCCAGTGGGGGTTGCTGCCCAGCGCCCTTACCTACATCTACGCTTTCTACATGGTCGGCGTACTGGTCGCTTTGCTGTGCTTTGGGCGCTTGTCGGACACCATCGGCCGCTATGCCACCGTATGCCTCTCCCTGTTCCTGATCAGCGGGGGACTCGTCCTGTCTGGCGTAGCATCAAGTATCAATACCTTGTTGCTTGCGCGAGTCATTATCGGTTTTGCCAACGGTTTGCTGACGACGGCAGGCACTCTGGCTCTGGTCGATGCGCATCCTTACAAAGACCGCCGCTACGCTTCACTGGCGACATCGGCGTCTATCGCAGTCGGAGTAGGGGTCGGCCCGCTCCTGGGCGGCTTGCTGGCGCAGACGGGCTTTGCGCCATTGCGCCTGTGTTATTTCGTGGTGGCCGCCATGGCACTGGCCAATCTATACCTCACCTGGCGCTGCCGGGACGCCATCAGGCAGGCGCCCGGCGTTCGCGTGCGCCTGTCGATCAGCCCCAAACTGGCCTTGCCGGCCCCACATACACGCACGCCCTTTCTTCTGGCCAGCTTCTCCTCTTTCCTGATGTTCTCCTCAGGCAGCTTGCTCGCCTCATTGATTCCATCATTCCTGTACGATCTGCTGCCCTGGCAAGGCCCCGCCGTACCGGGCCTGGCCTTCCTGCTCATGGCGGTCGCTGCCGCCGCCATACAGTTCTCGCAACGCAATCTTGATCCGATCAAGGGCCTGATTGCCGGCCTGATCACCCTGATTCTTTTTCTGGTGGCGGTCAGCGTGGGCATAACAACGGACAGTGTCCTGGCCTTTGCCGCTTGCATGGTGCTGGCCGGTGTCGGTCAGGGGCTGTGCTTCATGTCGGCAACCATGATCGCCGCCCAGAGCGCCGACGAACATCGCCGCAGCGCCAATATGGCTACATACTTTTCCATTGCCTATATCGGCGCCACCATACCCGTTATTGTCGTAGGCCGCATGGCCGACTACTGGGGTATGACAAGCGCCATTCTAGTGTTTTGCGCGATCGCGGCGGCGGCCTTCGGCGTTCT
>JAKFDW010000329.1:0-2390 GCA_036675955.1 Orrella sp.
AACACCGTCATGGCGTAGGCCGCCAGCTTGCTCTGGATAAAGTCGAGGAAGCATTGAATGCGCAACGCCAGCTGCGAGTTTCGGTAGTACACCGCGTTGATCGGTTGGCGATAGCCACTATTGGCTTCGGCCAATACCACTTTCAAGCGGCCGGCCTTGATGTCATCGATGGTCATGAAATGCGACAAGCACGCAATGCCCTGCCCCTCCAGCGCCAGATGGCGCAAGGTTTCACCACTGGACGCGGATATGCCCGGCTGAATCTGCCAGCGGTCACCCTGGGCATGCCGCAACGGCCAATGATTGAGGCTTTCGGTCTGGGTGAAGCCCAGTAGAAGATGCCCGGCCAGTTCCGCCACGGTAGCCGGGGTCCCGTGTTTTTCCAGGTATTCAGGACTGGCAAGGATGTGCAACGGGCTGCAACCCAATGAGCGCGCATGGAGCGTGGAGTCCACCAACGGCCCGATACGAATGGCGATATCGGTGCTTTGCTCCAGCAAATCGATGATCAGATCGTTGCTGTTGAGCTCCAGCTGGATGTCCGGATACAGACTGCGAAACTCGCTGATATACGGCACGATCGCGTGGAGCATGAACGGCGAAGCGGCGTTGATTCGCAGGCGCCCGGACGGCGTTTGCTGGCGTGAGGACAAGCGCTCTTCGAGGTCGTCCATTTGCTCGAGAATCAGCTTGGCGTGCTCGAAGAAATACTTGCCCTCTTCGGTCAGGTCCATGCGCCGCGTGGTGCGGTTGATCAGCGTAGTGTCGAGCTTGGCCTCGAGCCGCGACAGCGTGCGGCTGACTGCCGAGGGTGTTTGCCCGACCTGTTCAGCCGCAGCGGAAATCGAACCGCACTCGATCACGCAGACGAAAATCTGCAACTCATCGGATCTGGCTTTCACATGTTCCCTCTTTATCGAGTTGTCCCGATGGCGAATGCTGCGCACTCACTGTGGTTCGATGCTCGTCGCTACTGACGCACCGATAGTAGTCCGATACGGGGCAAAAGGAACGCTTACGCCGGCAGGTTGAAAACCTCGGTCAGGTGCTGCTCGTAGCGGGCAATGTCGGCTTCGATGTCTGGACGCTTCATCACATCGACGCACAGGAAAGTTGGCAGACCGGTCATGCCGAGGAAGGTGTTGGCCTTGTGGAACGGGAAATATACCGCGTCCACGCCTTTGGCTTCGAAGAAGTCGCTCGGGTCGTCGAAGGCTTGCTGCGGCGCGTTCCAGGTCAGCGAGAGCATGTATTGCTTGCCCTGCAACAGGCCGCCGCTGCCGTATTTTTGCGAAGCATCGGAACGGGTGCGACCGTCACTGGCATACAGACTGCCGTGGCCTTCGGTGAAGACTTCGTCGATGTATTTCTTGACGATCCAAGGCGCGCCCATCCACCAGCCCGGCATCTGATAAATGATCACGTCGGCCCAGACAAACTTCGCCACTTCCTCAACGAGGTCGTAGCCCTCGTCGATGTGGGTGACTTTCACATCGAGACCGCCGCGATCCAGCACGCTCAGCGCGGTGTCATGTAGCGTCGAATTGTAGCGACCATCGGAGTGGGCGAATTTTTTGCCACCGTTGAGCAACAGTACTTTTTTCATGAGGAGCCTCGTCAGGGTCCAATCAGCAGCGCTGTGGATAAGTCGCTGGATTGAGAAGGTTGAAAGTTGATGACGGCAGGGTATCGATGCAGCGCTGAGGGAATAAGCCCGAAGCAGTCAAAATACATTTGACCCATACGCACGAATCATCGATGAATTGTTGCCGTAGACTTTTCGAACCACAGACTTGAGGAGATCTACATGAGCGACTTGCACGGTTTTATCTTGCACGCCCAGACCAAACCGGAAAAAGCCGAGGCATTCGAAGCGCTGTTTCGCGCTTATGTAGAACCGAGCCGCGCCGAGCCCGGCTGCATCGAGTACCACATGCTGCGCGACCAGCAGGACCCGACGCAGTTTATCTTCTACGAAATCTGGCAATCCCGGGCGCATCTGGATGTGCATTCGAACCTGCCGCACATGCAGCAGTTCTTCGAGCAACGCATGGATTATCTGGAGCGCGACTTCGATATCCGCCCCATCGACATGCTCAGCCCGTCGTCCGCTAGCCGCTGATCAACAAATGGCCGCCGAGCAATCCGAGGCCAATGAAGAACACCCGCTTGAACAGCACGGCACTGATTCGCTGGCGCAACCACTGCCCCAGCAACATGCCAAGCACGGCCGGTATCAGGGCGAGCAGCGAAGCACTCAACTCGCCGCCGCCCAATGCCCCGCGCCACAGCAGACCGGCGGCCAGTGCCAGTGTGGAAACGGTGAACGACAGGCCCAGCGCCTGCACCAGTTCATCCTTGCTCAAACCTAGCGCCTGAAGGTACGGCAC
>JAKFDW010000330.1:0-39596 GCA_036675955.1 Orrella sp.
AGGATCCGTCCACAGCAACAGCCGAGCGAATGCCGCGGCAAGCACATCGTCGTGCTCGATTGCGGCATAGACTGCCGATGCGCTAGCCGGCACGCCACGGGTTCGACATACGTCTTGCGCCAACTTTCGACTGGCCGAATGCGTCAGCACCCCACGAACACCGCCACCTAGCTCGAGCTGCCAGAAGCTGCGGGCTGGGCCACCGATCTGGCGTCGATGCTCAAAGCGACTTTCTTGCAATCCGATGGCGAGCAGCATTACCTCGGCGGCATCATTGGACATGCGCGCAGGTAGCAATGCGAGCGCTGGAGATATTGCTTTTAACCATATACTGAAAATGGTCATACCGCGAGTATTCCTAGCTAATCTGCAAAGCCATCCTTGGCCTCTGTTTAATCAACAAGCATATTTATTGATATCTTGCAATTAAAATATATAACAAGATCGCCCATCATATAACCAATAACATAACCATTTTCATATATATAGTTCATATTTTTACGCATTGTAAAAGGGAATTTTACGAAGGATACCACCCATATAGAATGGTAAAAAGCCTTGCACATTTGCTGGTTGAGCAGTAGCTCCAGCAGTAGCTGTAAATGATGTTATACCGCTTGGAAAATTTAATGTTTTTGACATGTCAAAATAGTTACTATTAGACATTTCTATATAGTCCGCATTTGTCAGACTTACGAGTCCAGACGATGCCACTCCAATATCATTGCCGGATACTGTTATCCTAACCGTTGTTCCTGCACCCGTCAATTGACGCACCCCGAATGTGCAGTTTTGTATTTTATTATTACTAACTGTAGCGGTGCCTGTATTTCTACCGGCTGTATTAGCATTAAATAGGATTGCTTCATTGACAACTGAGTAGATTGTATTACCTACAATTGTCCCGAGTTCTGTATTATGAATCCGTATGCCTTGCCCAGAAGAACCTTCTATGGTGTTACCAACAACCGTATAGTTACCATATGCTGCTTTCATGTCCTCTATAGACACTCCAGCAACGCCAGACGTAACAATGTTATTCCCTATTATAGAAATATGACTGTTCTTTTCTGTAGATACTGTAAATTCTGCAATACGAATACCATGTTCATTATTGTTTATATTGTTTCCAACAAACGTAACATTTGAACACCTATCTACACCTGTGCCTGTGCTAGTATTATCCCTAATAATGTTTTCTTGCACTATGCCATAATTACAACCATCAACAAGAGCAAACCCCCAGTCCGCATTGGTGCTAAATTCATTGCCTGACACAACATAATTAATTGTGTTGTTAGAAAATGCTAGCCCATCACCCGAGTTATTATAAAATCTACTACCAGTTACACGAACATCACTAGAGCCAAAAACAATTAGGCCTTGTGCATAAAAGGTTGCATTCCCAAAATCTTCAAACGCACAATCTTCAATACGCAGCCTTACTACTCCACTGAGGCATACAGTAACTGCTTGAGTTAACCCAGTCTTAATGCTTTTGAATTTAATCTTTGCAATGGAAATGTCATTAACAATGTTGGCGAAAACACCTCTTGCGGTTCCACCTATCACTGTACCTAGCGTCATAGCCGGATCAAGATAAATTACAGTTCCGACTTCACCTAGCCAATCAGAATTAGATGGGATAGAAACAAAGGAGAGTAGGCGATAGGTTGCTTTCGGGAAGAGCAAGGTAGCTTTATTGGCTGCTGACCAAGTAGCAGCATTTTGAATGGCTAAAGAATCATTTGTACCAGACGTACCATCACCTTTTGCCCCAAATTGTTTTACACTTACTTGCCCTGTAACTATTAGCTTCCAACGCCCGCCATCGGTGGCGACGATGATGGTCCCGCCGTTGTCTGCACTGGTGGTATCGGCGGCGTCAAGATAATACTGACCGCCGCCGCCATCGCCAGCTGCATAATAACCATTGACGAATGCGAATTTAGAGGCAGAGGTTTTCAATAATGCGCGCAACTCGGTAATGCTGTTTACGATTTGATCGCCGCGGGCAATCTGTCCAGCGCCTTTCGCTGGATCAGCAGTATTTGCCAGATTTATGGCAAGATCAGCGGCAGATCCTGAAACTGGCACGACAGTTATCGGATTTCCTGAGCCATCAAATCCAAACAATAGGTTTGCACGGACAGTGGCAGTCGGTAAGCGTGCCGGCTCCGGATCAGTATCTGGAACACGGATAGCGCCTTTTATGCCAGCGCTATTCTGCTGCACGATCATCGTCAGCTTGTCGAGTGCACGTTCGTGCGAACTCGACGGGAACGGATCATTCGCCGGGTAGTCTGTTTCCTGTGTGGCCGGCACACTACGGCTAATGACCAGCGTGGTGCCGGTGGCTGGCGCTACGGTCGCCGTCAGCGTACCACCTGCCTGAACACCGGCGCCGGTCAGGGTGAAATTGACGTTAATGACCCATGTCGTTTCGGACCCTGTGGAGCTTCTCAGAATCACCTTGATGTGGCTGTTTTCCAAGAAATAGAACGGAATGGCAAAAACAGTTGTGGTGCCATTGCCAGAATACGAAACGCTGCTCACTTCACTAGGGACAGTCATCGCACAACCTCACTCGGGCGCAATAGGAATTCTTGGTTGTTTTCTTGCTTCATTTCCATATCAGCGATTTCCTACCGCGGAGCCGATATTCGGTAGTCGTTCGGGCGCTGTTTCGCCAGGTTCCCACCAGAACGACTGATTGAATTCCTTCATCGCTCGATTCTTCATGTTCCGCAAATAGCCTGGCGAGAAGTATTCCTGCAGCTGGTGAAAAATGAAATGATCCGTAGCCGCCTTGGTGTACCAGAGATTAGCCCCCGGTAGATGACTCTTGGCCAATCGCACTAATTTACCGCCAACCTGACCAACCTCACCAGATGCCGCATTATCCTTGAGTTTGAAAATTGCTTCCATATCGCCAGCTATTGGGCCGCCGATAGCTGCCAAGGGGGAGCTCCCGCCCTGTGATGTATCGGAGAACAAAAAGTCTCCGTATAGGCCCAAGGCGCCACCTTTCAGCATTGAGGCGATGCCAAAGCGCAAGCCGGGCACACCAAGCGTCGAATCATCCACGACATTTTTTGGATCGCGCCCGCTGGCAAGCTCGTTGAGCTGAATAGCCATCCCGCCGAGTACCGTAGTCGCCGCGACCAAAGTCCCCAGATAACCGGCCTTTCCCCACCCTTCTTGCGCCATGCCGCGTTGCACATGTCGCATGATCATAGCCATGGAGAAGCTTTTGAACTGCCAGAATGATCGGACCAACTCACCCTTGATTGTGCCGCGCTCAATGCCACCATGCATGCGCGCCTTTTCCCGTGCGCCTGGCTCAATGATCGCCATGTTGGTTTCATCCAGCACGGTGCCCAGAAGCCTGGTAGCTGCTTGATCCTTCAGGCGTTGAGGAGTCGTCTTCAGTTGCTGTGCCAGCGGCGTCAGGGCAGCATCTGGTATTCGATAGATGCTATTCGCGGTCAGTACTGTGTCGCCCACCTCGCGCCAATCCTCGGGGGTGGCTAGACGCCAGACTTGCCAGTCCGCCTCGGTGACGCCTTGGCCCATCAAGCGCTTGCTGTCATCGGCGTCAAGTGCTGATAGCGAGGGATGGCGGCGTGACATATCGCCAATGGTGTCCAGCATCACGGCACCAAAGGCGCGCTGGGTGCCGGCGGTCAACGCATTGAGGCCCGATGCCTGCATGACTTTGCTCGCCGCGGTCTGCGAGAACTTCGCTACCCGCCCCGATATCTGCTCGGTGCTGCCCAGGCCGTCAGCGCCCCAACGATTGAGGCTGCCGATCAATTGATTCAGCCCAAGTCCGGCACGCTGGGCCAATCGCCGATCTGTCCGGCTTGCTGGATTGAGCATGCGCAGTTCGTTCTCAAAAACCCGCATCACCGGCATGCCGTTCATGGCCGCCGTGAGGCCCAATGTGCCCTGGTCAGTCACCGAGGTTAGGACAGCCGAGCCTAGGCGACTGGCAACGTTCAAAGCTCGGTAGGTTTCGAAACCGTTGGCAATCGCCGCCGAGACGGGAGGCTCTCGGGTGCCGGCAACTTCCTCATAAAGATGTTCGATCTTGCGCCGCAGCTTGGCGGTCTTTTCCGCTTTTTTCGGCTTGGCGATGTCAGATTCTTTCTGGCCGAGATCAAGGAAGTAGCGCATCTGATGGTTCGGATTGGGTCCGAGAATCTCAACCAGGGCGATATCACGTGCAGCCCGATCAATGTGGCCAAGCAACAGCTCCAGCAGATTCTTTTCGCCGTAAGCTGCCTGGGCGGCGATGAAACTATTGGCATCCTTGTAGTGTATCTGCCGCGATTCACTGCCGCGGCTCGCCCTCATGCCGGTTCCAGCTACACGCCCAGGTTCCAGCTTATTGATGCCGCCAGTAGCGAGAGTCTGCCAGGCTGCATTCAGGAATTCCTCCAGCTGCTGATCTGTCATCCGCGAGCCGTCTTCATTCATGTACTTGGAGCGGTTGGCCCATTTCATATGGTCCCCGACCCAGGCGCTTTGACTCTTCGCGACCTTGATTTGCGAATGGTCGCGAGGCAAAGACCAGTCATCCAGCAGCCCGACATCGCCGCCGGCCCGATTAAAGCGCTGGCGCAATTGCTCCGCGACATCCCTGAATTGCTTGGCCGCTTTCTTGGCAGTCGGGCTGCCGGAGTCCTCGCCATGCAATTCCTTGACTAAAGCCAGATTGCCGGCCGCATCTTGGAACAGCCCCATGAATTTCCCTTGAGTTTGATCAATCACATCCAACATACGGCTCACGGCATCGTCGCGGATTGCTCGGCCTGCCGATTCGATGGACTGGATGCCGCTTTTACCATCTGAGGAGAACGCCAATAGCCGGTCTAAGCCCTCCATGGGCCTATCAGGGAAGCGCTTCATATAACTATCGACACGATCATGGGCCAGAATCGTCAA
Organism: Orrella sp.; assembly: GCA_036675955.1. GTDB lineage: Bacteria > Pseudomonadota > Gammaproteobacteria > Burkholderiales > Burkholderiaceae_B > Pollutimonas. Next base: position 4,951 of record JAKFDW010000330.1, read on the forward strand.
AGCAATGCGCTGTTTTTTCAGGTTCTGATCGGCCACCAATTCACGGGCGGCTTTATCTGCAGCCTCTGCCATGCGTTCCGCTGTTGTCTTGCTCTGCCAAGCCGGATCGGTCTGCGCCAGTTGCCGCATGTTGCGCCGCAGGCGGTCTTCGATTCCCTTGATTTCCGGCTGAGTGAGCGTGCGACCGATGGCCTGGGCGACCGCCTTGATACATTCCTTGCGCATTACACTTCACCTCGTTGCAGGAAACAGGCGGCGGCAGCGGCAAAGCCCCGCGAGTCAGCCTGGGCCTGCTGAATATCGACATCGGCTCGAGCCATCAGCTCGCGCGCCGAAACGGTAATCGGAATGCCGTCCGCGTCTATGGCCCCGGTTGCCAGTTGCATATCTTCCACCCGCGCCAGTATCTCGCCAGCGACCAAAACAGTGGGATCTCTATCGGCTTCTGTAACCTCGGCAGCTTTCTCTGCTGGAGCCGCTATCACCTTCTCGGTTGGTTTAATTTCTCGAGTGGCTGGCCTAATCTCTTCCAATGGCCTGGCCTGCAACAGCGGATCGATCCGCTCCATTTCTAGGCGGATACGATCGATCTCTTCGCGCGCCACTTGGGCGATATTGAACTGGCCTTCGCGTACACCGACTGCCAGCTTCCTCGGCTCGAAGCCTTTAATGATCGCATCGGCTTCTTGTTCAATCCGCGATTGCAGACGCTGCGGTATTTCGCCGCGGTCCATGGCAGCCAATTCAGCGCGCGCCAATTCAGCTTGGCGATTACCAGCCAACTCATCAGTTAACGCGGTTTGCCGTTCGGTCAGCTCCTGGCGCCGCTGTTCAATCGCTCGCCTGGCCGTTGTTTCTGCGCGCTTGCGGCTTTGGCCTTGCTCTTGCGCGGCTTTGGCCAGGCCGCGAAAGGTGGCATCCAACCCGCCGATGGTTTTCTCAATTGCACCTAATTCTGCACGGATATCGGCAACGTTCGGCAATAGGTTCTGTGCCTCTTGCTCCAATTCTGCGCGAAGTGCTGGCTCCAGCTCTTGCCGTGCGATGACCTGCGCCTGCTCTTTGTTCGGCTTGGCCAGCAGAATGTCATCCACTGGCCGCAGGAATTCGGCGTTATGGATACTCTCTGGAAGAGTTACCGGCTCGCCGCGGCTGAGTTGGCGGATGGCGGCCTTAATGGCAGCCTGATGCGCCACTGCCGAGCGCGGGTTGATGGGCGCACCAGGCGCAGTATCCACGTCGTAATGCTGTGTCGCGCGCTCGGTCAGAGCCGCATCGACTTGTTCAGGCGTCGGCCGGCGCAAGGAGGCTCGGCCAATACCGAAGAACGCCGCGCCCAATATCGCATCGGTCGCGATAGCCGCCCCGTCCATGGCACGGTATTGCGCCGCCTGTTGGGTATATCCGCCGCCTTCCAGTAGCTCGGCGGTCACTCCGCGCTGGGCCATACCCAATGCAGTATTGGCGCCTACAGCAATCGCGAAGTCGCCGAGCAATGGCTTGACGAACCGCGCTGCCGGCAATAGTGCTCCGCCACCTATAGTCAACGCATCGATCACGCCCTTTAGCGTGGCCGTGCTCTCGTCAAGACCTTCGGCAATCCCGACATACTTCCCAGCAAAGCCAGCAGGCGCACCGGCCGCAATAGCAGCTCCTATCGGTCCACCAGCCACACCGCCCACCACGGCCCGCGGGAGAATAGCAGCCGCTTCGCCTAGGATCTGCCCGACCACGCCAGTCGTAGTCGGATCGGGCCGTAGATCAATGGTTGCGCGGGCCGTCTCGGCGCCAATGGTTCCGACGCGTTCTCGAGCTGCTTTGCGCTCGGCATCATCGATGGGCGACAGGCCAAGTTCGCCAGAAGCATCTGGCTCGTGCAGAAATACGCCTTCGGCCGATAGATTCATGGCTGCCAGGTTGGCGCTGGATAATGCGAACAACGCTTCCGTCGCGCCTACGCCTTCAATGGCGCCGCGCACTAAGCCTTTGCCAAGCGCATCGAACCCACCAGAAAACGCTCCTGGCGACGGCATCTCGCGCGTCGTTTCGAAACGCTGTTCCTGGCTGGCCGCCTCTGCCTGATCAATTGAATCGTCAAGCCAGCTCATTTGATTTTCACAATCATCGGTTCATCCGTCGCAGGATCAATCTGGATACGACCGGCGTTCAGCAAGTAGTACGAACCGTCCCGGCCTGGGATAGGGGAGAGCGGCATGTCCTCTAGTTGATCTATATCAAATCGCGTGCGCTCGGCGAGGATTGTCAGTTCAATATCAACCAGCTTGTCGAAGGTTCGATCCGGCATTCCATAAGGCTTGACGACCTTAGTCCCTGCGCGTTCGCCAATGCCGCCGGTTGCCAACTGCAAAGCCTGCTCCGCCAAATCACCGTCAAGCTCAGGGCTCGGGCCGCCGTGTTGTACACCGGCAGGACCAGAAAGCCCGGCATACAGCGATTTGAAAGCCAGGAATGCCTGTTCCCGTTGTGGTGTCCCACTGGGCATGGCTACCCCAACACCATCATCGAACGCTTCGCGGAAACGGTCCACGCTAGGCATCGGTGTTGATTTGTCGGTTAGAACCTTACTACCGACCAGCAAGGTCGTGGCCACATCCGTTCCATCATCGCCCCTGAGCCCGCGCGATTGCGCCAGCCCTGCTAGGAGCGTGACTGGCTGATCGGCTAGCAATGGCTTGATAGCGGCGGCATAGTCGGCGCCAGACGGCGCTCCTGCAGCAATCGCGGCCAACATCTGCAATTTTGTGTCGTTATCGACTTGTGCCAATGTGGCCTTGAGGGCTTCCTGCTCACCTGGTTTCCACGGAATCCGAGATACTTCCGGGCCATACTGACCACGCATGGCATTCACTGTGTCGAATCGTTCTGCTAGTTGTTGCTGTGCGTCTGGTGCGGTCAGGTTGTCCACGTCCAACGGTGCCACATCCACCCCGGTGCGCATGGCGTTGAAAGTCAATGGGCTGTCCTTCAACAGCTTGATGTTGTTGTCTACTGCCGTTTGCAGTCGATTGACATTAGCCTGCTCGGTGACGCTCGCGCCTTCGATGGCCATCTTCTGTCGTTTGTTATCGATAAACGCCTGCTGCTCGGCCAAAGGCGCGCGCAGCAGGTTTTGAACTTCGTTCATTTCCTCAATGCGAGTGCTGTATTCGCTGGCCAATGAAGTTCCGGTCAATAACTGCTGCCATCTAACTTGATCTTCTGGCGTAGGCGGGATGCCGGTGGCGGCCTGTTTGTCCATCTGATCCAAGGCCCGGCCTGCGGCTACTTCACGACGGAGCGCAATCATCTCGGAGCGCTCCGCTAATCGTTGCTTCTGCTGCTGCGCGTAGTCAATCAACTGCTGCTGGCGTTCGGCCGGCAGTGCATCGAACGACCAACGCGAGCCCTGCTTGAACGCTGCGTTCGGATTCTGATCGGCAACCGCGCGTTCGGCGGTCCAGGCGATTTCTTGCATGGCCTGCAGGCTAGCTTCGCGCTTGTATTCCGGCGGTAACTGCAGGCTGTCCACCGCCTCCTTATAGTTGGCGGCGAAGCGCTGCGCTTCTCCCGGGTTGCTCAGCACCGCGCGCTTGTAGTTCTCGCGCACTTCATCCAGTCCGGCAATCTTGAATCGTGCAGTCTCCTGCGATTGCCAGCCGATGGCCTGGCGTCCGAGCGAGGAACGCAGATCGTCCAAGCGCGCCTGCATGGCCTGCTCGCCTTCGCGGGTCTGGAAGCCCTGGGTCGCGGTCTTCTTATATTCCTCGATGGCGCCGAACACTTGTTCGGGATAGTTGTCACTGCCGGGCTGATAGTTGTTCTTCAGCTCGTCAAGCCTTTTAGTCAGGTCCAACTCGGCCTGACTGCTGCGTTTGGCGATTTCCAGCTTGTCTGTTTCCAGCTTCTTCGCTTGTTCTTTGGCTGCGAGATTCTGGCCAAAGGCGCCGAGAGTGCGCCCGAATGTTTCCAGGCCGCTGCTGACATCCGGCTCGATGACGCGGACATCGAGGCCACCTCGAGGCGTGGTCTGCTGGGTATAGATCGGAATCCTGGCCATGTTATACCTTCGTCCCGCCGAAGTAGGTGCTAGCCCCGCCGAGGACGCTTGAGCCTGCCTTTAGAAGTGATTGCTGCCGCGCGGCCTGACCAGCCCGCTTATGCTGCTCTGCCTGAGCCAATAGGCCCCTGGATTGCAGCAGCCCCTCGTAGCGGGTATTCAGCAAATCCAACTCCTGGAGCTGCGCAGTTTCGCGCGCGATGTTGAGGTTGGTTCCTTCAAAGCCTGTTCCGGATTGAGCGATGCCTGCGCGCTGTTCACCGCTGAACCGGCGCTGTTCACGGCGCAGAGCATCTTCTCGCGCCACTGATTGTTGCCTGGCGATGCGCGCATTCTCTTCGGCAATCTGCGCCGATTCTTGGCTGGCCTGTGCTGCAGCCTGACCTTGTTGAATGGCGCCGACTGCGCCGACTGCCGCTGTGATATAGGGGATTGCCGCTGCGAACCAGGCCATTATTGGAGCCTCACATACTGATCGGCGTCTAAGCCATTGGGAGCAAACTTTGGTAAATACGCTTCATGCTTGAAGCCAAGCAACTTGGCCCAGCGATGCGCGGTCGCCCATTCGTGGTCCACCGTGATTTCTATTCGCCGTAGATTCTGCAGCTCAAGGAAACGAACAACGATCTTATGCATGCGGACAAATTGCCCGCCATGCAATGAATCAGAAATCAGCGACCACATCAGCCCGCGGCCTTCCCAGATAATCGAAATGCCGCCGACTGCAAGCACTTTGCCGTCTTCGACTAAGGTATACGCGGGCCCAGCTTCCAGCAGAGATTGGCAATACTCATCATCGATCAATTCCTTCATGTAGGCCTGCCCAGGCTGAAGTTGAATCTGCGCGGCATGTTCTGGACGAAAGGCGATGAGTTCCATTATCGATCCTGCGTGTTCACCTCGGGGATAATGGCCACTAGTGTAAAGGGTAATGGCTGATCGTTCACATACCATTGACGACCATCTTTCTCATATCCGCCAGACCAACCGATCCGCTTGTCACCGGTAAACGCTGCGGGTGGCGCATCCATATCATCGCCGGCCTGGCGAAAGAGGATTTCCTGCAACTTACTTTCATTCGGCCCGGCCTTGCCGCCGAGGGTATCCATGAAACGCAAGGTGACATGGGTGATGCGCTTGATCTTGCCCTGCGCCGTACCATCCTGCGCGCCGGCTTCCAGCCGCATGGTGGCGACTTTCGCCGGTGCGGGCAGGCCGATATGCACTACTGAGGCGGAACGATCCAGGGTCACACTGCCGCCGCTCACAACCTTCTGCGGATGGGTCGCGCCATCGGCCAAGATGTCCACAGTCGCGCCGTTCAGATGACTCAGGCCACTAATCACCGTGGCCGGCGCGCCGTTATAGCTCAGCCCTGAATCGACGTAAAACGCCTCGTTCTGCGCCTGGCTGCTGTCCCATTCCTCTTCCATCCACTCAACATAGCGCTTGGTCACTCCACCGATGGTGCGCTTGACGATCAGCCACAGATCATCGCGGTCGCCATTCGGTGAGGGTATCGACACAATAGATTCGACAATGCCGGCACCGCCTAGCTGATGACGGTGCCAGGCCGTCACAGACTGTTCCTGATCGAACGTGAATCCGAGCAGCAAGCCATCGTTACGCACTGCCCAGACGATGCTGTAAGGCTCTTGCTGATAGGCGACCTGCAGGATGGCCTGACGACGCCGGAAGAAATGCGGGGCCAGGGCCGACATGTTGTTGCCCTGGAACGAGTCGGAGTTGAAGTCGTATAGGTAGGACCGCAGTTTACGCGCAGACTTCTGCACAAAGAGGATGGTATTGCCGACTTTGGCCGGGATCACCCCATTGGAGCCGTAGTCAGACTGCTTGGAAATCTTCACGTTGCCAGGCCCGAAGGCTTCAGACGTGGTTATCTCGCGTATCGAATGTTCTGCGCCGGCAGTGCCAACAATCAGTGAGTCGCCAGGACTCAACCACTTGACGTTATCCACCTTGTCCGAATCTATGCGGATGCTGATTGCCTGATCCTTGACGATCTGGCCGCCAGCATCCTTGGCGCTGAAATCCTCGAAATCGCCAGCCACAGAGAACCAGATTTGCTGGTCAGCCGAGCGTACGAAACACAGGCGTTCGCGGAAGAACGTTGTATGTGACGGCCAGCCATCGGTATCGCTCCAGGCACCGAACGCCCAGCGATTGGAGGCATTGCCCGAGCCCACTGCGCCAGTCGGCAATTGATCGACCACCGTAGCCGTCACCACCGTACTGGATGTGAAAGCGGTGATGGTCAGGGTGCCGTAACCAGGATCTTGGAAGGCCCATTGCACGCCGGCATCGCCGTCATAGCGGGAGCCTTCGGTGTGCACTGGCCGTACTGCACCAGTAGTCGCCGTGTTGTTGGCTAGATAGTTCTTGCCATCGGAGCGGCGCAGGTTGCCGGCAGTTATCGACTTGGAAGGCTCCCATTGGGTGACGATATCAACGGCCTTCTGCTCCAGCAGAAAGGTTCTGCCTACGTCGCTGGCGGCGAATAATGCACTCGAGGCAGTCAGCGTCACCGATCCGGTAGTGGCACTGGCATAGATGGTGATGGCCTGATCGGGGTCAACATCCTTGTAAGGACCGCCCTCGGTTTCCAGCGTGACCATGGTGAAGCTCAGCGCACTAAAGCGCTGCAACTTACGCGGCTTATAGGATGGATGGGTGATATAGAGCACATCACCGGACTGCACGAAATTCAATGCCAAGGTGCCATCAGTGTTCTTCAGATTGGTCGTGGTGTACGGCGTGACTACCTCCAACGGCACGCCAGGGCTGCTCTCGACCAAACCGTGATTGGTGTAGAAGCGCACGTAAAGATTGCCGAACTCCAGCACATAGGCCTGCTCGGCGCTGAATTCAAATGGTATCAGCCAAGTCTGGTTGGCCGAGGTCTTCACCTCGTTGACGAAGCGCGTACCGCCGCGGCGCCGTGCAGGGCCCTGAACCAACGGCAGCGAGTTCTCCATGCGGAAACAGCTATTGCCGTGCTTATCCAGATCGACACGGCCTTCCAGCTCCGGCGACCATTCGCCGGCGTTGAAGCTTGTCTGCATCGGGGTCGCTTTAGCCATTACAACCTCGACATGATCCAGGATTCATCGGGCATGGTCTGCGGCGGATTCTCGATGGCATCGGCGCGCAGCGCAGTCCGGATGGCTAGGGTGTATTCCTCGGCAGCCAATTGACGCTTGGTATTGGATTGGGTCAGGCGCTCGCAGCATTCCACTGCTAGGCGGGAAGCGAATGCTTCGACGAACAGCGCGTCATACAGGCCAGGGTCAGTCACTAGACTGACGTACCGAATTTTCAACGGTGCGGCCAGGTCGGTGCGGATTTTGCGCTCTTCAACCTGGAACTCGGCCTCACTCGTGCCTACGTAATCGGAGAGCGAAAGGCCTACATAGGTTTCGCCGACCTGGATCAGTCGTAGGTGATCGACTGGCAACTGGTATTCAAGGAGATAGCCGAACGGAGGCACGCTGGCCAGAGCTGGCAGCGAGGCGCGCTTTACCGTGAAGTTCCAGACCCGCGCGCGCAGCTCAGCAGCTAGCACCGTGTCATACATGCTGTTTATGGTCTTGGCGTTCTCCTGGTCGTCCAGGATATCCATGATCCGGTCGTCGCCGATTTTGGTCAGCGCGCGGTTTACGATGTCGATCTTTGAGGCCATGACCAGGATCTCTAGTTGAACAATCAGCCGTAGTAAGAGATGTTCAGCACCCCACCGATGGCCAACTGGACAAATTGAATGGCGGAAAGATTGCCGTGGTACCAGAGCTCGCCATTGATCGACATCGGCATGCCCTGGGACACCGTGGGGGCAATGCCATCATCGCGCCAACGGATGACAGCCCCTTCGGAAATGATCAGGGCCGAACTAGCGCCAGACGGCACTGTTAGGCCAATGGCGCTAGCTAGGTTGGTTATCTGCTGGTAGCCAAGTTCTAGCAACGGTGCCGGCATGGAAGCCGACACCGATACCGTGGATTGGTCCTTACGATTTCGTGTTCGGCCCATGTCAGCCTCTTATGCCGGCGGCCAGGTGCCTTCCAGAATGCGGTTGATGATGTACTGCAAACTCTGGACCGCATCATCCTTGGTTATGGCGTTGGCAGTGTCCACCGTCACCCTCACGGCTGAAGTGCTGATCGAACCGCCAGCCGACAACACGACATCCTCATCGTGCCCGCCTAGAACTAGATCGTATTGGTGCTGAGCCATGTTCGCTTACCTTTAGGAAAGGGGCCCGGAGGCCCCATGGTTCAGACAGTCCATTCAACTTCCAGGCTAATAGTGCCGGCCACATCGCTGTTCGAGATCGCCGTAAAGGCAATGTCGTATTCGCGTTGTGAGTCAGACGCCAGGCCCAGCAGTTCCCACAGGCGTTTTTCGATGGTGTCGATATTCGCCGCTTCGAAGCGCAACTCAATCCCGGCTGTGCTGGCGGTGGCGAAGTTCACGGCGCTGGCGAAGGCGTCGGAATCGACCACCGCACCGCCATTGGCCGCGGTCTGATGCACGCCCAGATCCCAGGACGTGGCACCGGCCGCCAGAGTGAGGACATCGTTGAACGAAACCAGCGATGTGATGCGCGCATTCGACGGTACTCGGACCATGCGATAGACCGAGTTGTTGTCATCAGCGGCCGCGACTTCCACGGTGCCACAGGCGCCAAACATCGGCGCTTTGATGATGTTGCGGTTCGTGATGACGATCGGCGTGGCGTCGGCGTTCGTGATCGCCGTCGATTTGGTGTTTGCGACAGCCATGGCTTAGGCCTCCCGGCAGATGATTTTGACGATTTTCTTCTCTTCGGTGCGGGTAGCACCGAAGGTGCCCTCGGCATAAACCTGCCACGGCAGAGAAGAAAGATCGGCGCGCTGGCGGACATCGGTGCGGATATCGCCCCAAAGGCCCAGATGCATGCCGGACTTGGCCCAGGCCGGGACGCTGCGGTCACTTGCGGTGATCGACAGGCGCTCGGTATGGATGAAGTTGAAGCCCATGAATGCGGTGATCTTGCCGTCCACCAGCGCCGGGCGATTGGTGTAATCCAGGCTTACCGCCTGGGTTTCATTCAGCAGCGCGGTGTGCTGCTTGGCGGTGATTGCCACGAACAACTGCTCGTCCGGGTCAACCTCGTTGGCCATCAGTATCTCGCGAGCCTTCTTCAGCTTGGCCAGGTTGAGGTCGGTGTCAGTGCCGCCGACATCGTTGGAAACTTCCTGGCTGGCCGGGAAGGTGGTCGAAGTCGAGCCGTTCTCGCCGGTCTTGGCAGTGCCGAAGAAGGCGGTGATGATCTCGTCATCGATGGATCGGCCGAGGGCTGCGATAGCACTCTGCACGTAGGCCGACTGAGGATCGACCAGCAGGCGCAGCTTGTCGAAGTTGTCGATAAGGTCGTTCCAGTCGTAGTCGGTCGGGAACACCCAGCGGCGATCAGTCGGAATATCCACTGGAGTCAGCGGCTGATAGCGGCCAACACGCTTGGCTGCGTTAGTCACGCCGATCTGATCGACCGCGACTGCTTGCTTGCCGACATGCGTCTGCTCCATAACGGCGGAACGCAGGCGCGAGCCTTTCTGTTGCAGCAATAGCTGCAGGTTGGTTGTGTATTGCTGTACAAAATGCGTCGGGATGTTCTGGCTCATGACAAGCCCTCCAAGAAACCAAGAAAGGGTTTATTGGGCTTGTCCGCAATGCGGGGCCGCTGCCTCAGAACGTCTGAGGCGCACGGTTTAACTGGACTTTGCCGGGGGAATTAACCTTGCCCGGAATTATCAATATCATATCGCATTTGCACTTTCGCGCAAGTCATCCGGGGAATGCAATTTTATGCAGCCGTTCCATCTCTGCTCTAGCGTCTGCATCGCCGCTGATATAACGGCGGGTGAACTCCGGATCTCCGCGCAAATTCTCAATACGCGACTTCGCTTCTACCGGCGTCACGCCGAACTTATTGCTGCCGCCATCCATGCCCTTGGCTTCATGTTCCATAAAGTGCTTGCCGAAGAACTCGAACACCTTGGCGGCCTTCGCCACACCGAGAGCGCGCTCCAGTTGTTGGCCTTCTTCCGGCGTGAGTCCGGCTTCACGCATAGCACGCTTGGCCACCTCGGCGCGGACATTGAACTGGTCGCCCCAATCGGTTTGCAGAGACTCGATATCGCGCTCAGCCGCGGCAAGAAATTGATTCTCCTCGGCCTCCATCATCTGCTGGCCGTGGGCATTCCACTTTTCTGCCAGCCCTTGGGCTTGTTTGTTGTTCAGGCCAAGGCCGTGGAACCACTCTTTCGCGGTCTTGAGAAACTCGCCGGTGTCGCCTTCCGGCACCGGGATTTCGTAGGCATCCGCCGAGGCGGGTCGCCCGAGCTTACTGTAGACGTTGTTCCAGCCCTCGGCGTCGGCCTCGTCCTTTGGCAGCACTAGGCCGCGGCCAGCCTTATCGGCGCCCAGTAGACGCTCCAGATGCCAGGCCGATTGGGTCGCAGCCTCGGGGCTCTTCCAGCCCTTGCCGGCCGCCCAGTCCTTGACCGAGGCATCTTGGAAGCCTTCGTACCAAGGCTTTTCCTCATTCGGTTGAGTCGGTTGAGTTGTTGCTGCAGGGATGCCCGCATCGAATACGGACCCGTTTTCGTCACTCATTGTCTAGCCCTCCTAGGGCAGTCTGGGTTTCATCTTGTACGGCGCGCAATATCTCGGCATCGCTGATGTGCAGATGCCCGAGGATGCGGTTGAACACCTCGCGCCGGCCCTCGGCCAGCATCGAGGCATGGATATCGACGGCTCTGCTGACCGGCGAAACCACCGCGGTGGATTGCTGGGCTCGGCAGAACTTGGCCAGGTCGGCCATCACCGTTTGCCCATGCAGGGTCAGGCGATTGTCATCGTCGAAGAAGCAGCGCCGGTAGGCCGTGCGTTTACGGGCTAAACGCTGCTTGAACCATTGGGTCACGTTCATTGCGCCACCGGGGCCGGTGTGGCGGCGATATGCTCGGCTTCGGCAAAGCCCTTGGCTGATTGCGCGGCAATTGGGGCTGCTTGCAGAAGAGCGGCGGCCTGTTGCGTGGCGTTCTCTTGGGCCTCTATCTGCTCCAGTTCATCCGGCGAGTACAGCAGCTTGGCAGGCACGCCATTGATTTCGGCCAGTTCGCGGATGGTATCGCCTACCTTGAAGATGCGCAGGGCACTGGGATCGATTTGCGCCAGAGGGACTGCTGATTCCAAGGTGCGCAGGATAGCCACGCCTTCCTCGGCTCGCTGGGCCCGATTCAGCGGTGAGATGTAGTCGATCTCGATCAGGCCGCCCAAGTCTTGGAGTGCTTGCGGCATCGGCGGCAACTGTCCTGCGGCAGCCAGGATATCCAGTTCGCGCTCGATCATCGGCCCGAGCATCTCGGACTGCTGCCGGCCCATAGTCGGCGCCAGCAACTGGCCTTTCTCCTGGGCGCGCAGCATGGCCTCGGTCGCGGTCATGGTTGGCTGATCGACCAGGATCTGAAACAACGTCACAAGGAACGCATCGTTGATCTGTTTGCGCTTCTGATCTTGCAGCTCCAGACCCAGGCCGATATTGCCTTCCATGCGCAGCTGCTTAACCAGCTCTTCGCCGCGCTCATTCAGATAGCCAGGGTTGAGCGCATTGGGCCGCATGTTGAACGGCTGCAGAGCCCCGTCATCAGTGACCAGCATCGGCGGATCGACCATCCGATGGGCCGCGCGGATGATGGTCTTCTCCTGCTCGTTCAGCATCTTGATGTCTGGCAGCACCAGCATAGCTGGGCCACGGCCATAGGTTTCGTTAGGCGTCGTGATGAAACGCCCAACCTGGTATGGCATCGAACGGTAGCCGCCCTCGTCCAGCAGCTTCTTGCCGATGATCGAAACGTAGTAAGACGCGAATTGCATGCCCCGGAATGAGCGCATACCGGCCTTGCGCTCTTCGTTCGGCTTGACGCAGTGGATGAACTCGAAACGCGCCTCAGGGTCGTTTTCCAGCTTGTTCTTGATCTGTTCTGGCAGCTTGTCGGCGCCGAACTTCTGCGCTGCCTGGCGAGCCGAGTATTCGAATTTGCGGAATACTCGATCAATTTGGCCGACATGGTTTTCACTGAGGAACAATTCGCCCAGATGGATCGACTTGTAACGCAAGCCGCGGCCAACCATCTCATCGGTGAAGAGGCAGCCAGTGCCGAAGGCGCCGATACTCATGTAGGCCTCGAACATCTGCGAGGCGAAGTTGGAGCCAGGGGCATAACGAGCGCGGAACAAAAGGCCGTTTACCGCGTCCAGGTAACGCTTGACTTCGTAGTCTTCGGCCAGGTCCTCATCCTGAACAGTCAGCTTGTGCCACTTCTGAGTGCGCGGCGTAAGCATGGACTCCATCGCGGCACCGAATCGCGGCAATGCCAGTGAGGCGGTGCCATCGAAGATCCTTTCCGTGCGCTTGTCACCTTCCGGACGTGTGCCTACGAAGATGGCGCGATCGGGCCAGACCCTCTCGGCGATCTCCTGCCAATGGCTCTCCCATATGCCGCGCAATGACTTGGCACGATCGAAGTTGCGGATGATCTCGCTAGCGAGGTCGTCAGCCATGCTATTCCCCTAGCAATGTCTTGCCACGCGATGGTGTACCGGCCTGGGTAGCGCCTAGTGCACTGCCGGCCAGAATAGTCGCGCTGCGCCCTCGACGCCGCAAGCGTTGGCTTTCGATATCCCCGCGCACCACTTCATCGCTGATTTCGATAGCCGGGATTTCCTGGACAGGCTTCGGTTTTTTTTTCTTTCCAGTAAGACCACCCATGCTATTCCCCCAACAATGTTTTGCGTGACACGCTGCCAGATGGTTGATTCAGGTTAGTGCTGAGGATTGTGGCGGCACGACCGCGGCGACGGCCTGCAGTACGTGCTCGCTCTTCGGCCAATACTGCATCATCTATGGTCGGCGCGGTCGGCGCAGTAGTATCGGTCATCACGCCAGACTGAGGGCCGAAAGCATTCAGGATGTTCTTCTCGCCCTGGCCCGTGAAAGTCGGCAGGCCGGCCTTTTCCAGAATCACGTCACCGCCGCGCAGTGGATCGATCTTCTTCACGAACTTACCGATCTTGCCGCCAACACCTGCGAATCCGCCCATAAGTCACCCGAAAATGTTGTAGTCCGAGACTGCTTGTTGTCGCATTCCCGACACTTTACGTTCGGGCCCATGTTTCAGTGCGGCCATTGCCAGATAACGGAATGAATCGGAACCGTGCGAGGCCCAGTCATGCAACGGCTTGTCGCTGAATATCTTCAGATCGTCATTCCATTTGCGCTGGTAGTTGCGCAGGCAATCCAGTCCGCGCTCACACTTGGTCACATCGAAGTAGCTTCGCGGCAGCAAGTTGCGTACAGCGTTAATGCCATCGTCGATTGCCGCAATAGGCAGCACTGTAGCACGAATGCCCAGTTTTCTCAGCGTCTCCACGCGCGTTGTGCCGGTACCCAACTCTTTGGCATCAGCATCATGCGGCAGATAATGTTTCTCGTAGTAGTAGCCCTTGTCGGCCAGCACTTTGGCGTAATGATCAAGGCCAACGCCGTTGGTTTCGTAGTAGTCGATCAAGCGCACTTCCCGACCGACAAACTGCGCGAACCAGATCGATGTTGAGTCGCCAATGCCTAAATCCCAGGCAGTGACGACAGGATAGGCCGGGTCATAAGGCACCGCCCCCACATGCCCGGCCTGCTCCAGTCTGTTCAGCAACGCCGCGTAATAGGCCCCAGGAATCGCCGCATCGAATGAACAGTAATACTCCTGCTGAATTAACGCCTCGGCCTCTGCTTCCCCGCGTTCAGCAATCAGCTCGCGCCTCTCTCTGTCGATCACGTCAAGCGGAATGGCGCGGGTATCTTCGACATTTAGCTTATCAGCATGCCAGTCCGGTGAATGCTTGGCGTACTCGTAGAGCTTGGCCATGTGGTTGCGGCCACGCGGAGTCGAGACAAATAGCGCCCATCCACCATTTTCAGCCATGATCGGGCGCAGGAAGGCCCAGGCAGCCGGATCGGCCAAGGCGTATTCGGAATAGACCACACCAATGGGCGGCGAACCTACCAGGCTGTTGAAGTTGTCGGAACCGATTACCTGCCAGGTCGAGCCGTTCTTGAAACGGATGAACATCTCGTTTTCGCGGGTAGTTTCACGCAGCGCCAGGGGGAAGGCTTCATCAATGCGGCGTTTTCCAGTGTGAGGGTTGATCGCATCCCAGATGGCCTTACGGGCTTGGGATGCCTGCGGCAGCATGTGCCAATAGCCACCGATGCGCTGGAAAGCCGCTACAGCAGCCCAGTGTAGGCAGAACTCATCTTTGCCCGCCCTTCGATGCCAAACCTCACAGGCGCGCTTACCACCGCGCTCAAGATAGCTCCAGACTGGCATCTGGTAATCCCGCGGCTTCCAGCCATTAGCTGGTAGGCGGATCGTCGCCAAAGCGCACCACCTCGACGGTCAGGGCCAACTCGCCGGAATGTTCAAGGCCGATCTTGTCGCCGTATTTTTTGGGCAAGATCTTCGATAGATACCATTTGCGCGTATCAATACGCAGCCGAGAGCGTTGCACATGCTCACCATTCAACCTATACCCGAGCGCTTGTCCTTCACTATCTAACTGCTCCATCCAATCATTGGACCCATCGTCGGCGATTTCGAACATTTCTTCGGCGATAGCTTCGGCACCTTCCGCCTTGGACTGCGCGTATTGGTCGCGGAATTCCGGATGTCTACCGATCCAACGAAGCACCGTAGACTTGTCCGGCATGCTCTCGTCTTGACAAATCTTGCGCAGTGACTGTCCTTCTGCAATACGCAAGCAGACAGTCAGAGCCATTTCTGGCGTGTAATCGCTTGGTCTACCTGCAGGCATTTCAGTACACCACCAATCCCCAGCTTTTCAGTCCTTCCCAAATCACAATGGCAATGCTGCTGAACGCGCAGATAAAGATCCATGCCTTAGGATCGCTCATGTCATTCACGATGCTTGCCCTCTTTCTGTGTGAACCCGGCACACCAGGCTTTGTCTTGGCATTCTTGCACAGCTACTTGTGCTTGCCCATCGTTCGGCCTGGATGCCAGCACTTGGCGCATGGCCTCGATCTGTTGTTTGGTCATTTCGATTCTACCTCATCCCTTACTTTGCAATTGTAAATCGGTGTAAGCTGCATGGTTCTGGGGACTGGCTGGTAGACCATAATGTAATGCGAGAATCCGATAACCCCGCCGCGCTCGGAGCATGACGGGCCGCCAGAGTTACGTATGATAATTGCGATCAGCGCTATAAGAGGTACGAGCGCTATCACGAGACAGATTGCAATAGGTTTGATCATTATCCACCTCCATCTGTTGAAGAATTCGTGATCTGATCCTGGTTCATATCACTTCTCCTTCTTTCGGCTCTTGTGCGCTTTAGCCATGGCGATTGCGATAGCCTGTTCTCGGGTGCGGCCGGAATGCATCAGCTCTTTGATGTTCTCACCTATCACGGTCGGTGTCTTGCCATGTTTGAGCGGCATGATATCACCTACGATTGCTGGTTCTTGCGCAGGAGTCCGAGCCAGCCCACGGTCAGGTCGGTGCTGTTCGACGTGACGTTTGTGCAACGCATCTGTACATCCGTTTTCTCTGGATATGGGATGCCAGGGACACCGTTTTGCAGATAGGGCTGCCGCTCGCTAAAGCTCACCTCCAGCGGCATACGCACAATACCAGTGCCGGACCTTTGCCACGTGCTTACCGTGGCATAGCGAGTGGTTCCGCCGGATCGGTTGATGGTGAAAAGGTGGTCGGTCACCTGGAGAAAATGTCCAGCCGGAACCGTGAATTGCGATTGCCGGAGAATCCCTTTGCCGGCCGGCATGAGGGCCCGTGTGGCTCCTGCACCGGCATCCCGGATCGTAATGTCTCCGGCGTTAATCTCGCCAGATCCGACTGAGGTAGTGAATACCCCGTTGATACGGAAGAACTGCGCCACCAATGGCACGGCCGTGATTCCATTCATGGTCACGGTTTCGGAAATCTCGGCGTAATTGATGTCGAGCCCGTTGATGATGATAGTGCGCGCTCCAGTGCCGGCCGCTGCATCAGCAGCACTAGCTGATACTGCCTCGAGCGACGTTGCCGCAGTCATCCATGGATACAGGCCGCCGCCGGTCCAGATGTCCTCTGGCGTCGATGTAGTATCGACCGAAGGATTGTTGCCCAGCGCAATGATCCGGCGGAAGCCTGGGCGTAACAGAAACCCTAGATCGTAGAGATAGTCTTCATACCCAAAACCACGCGAGCCCATACTTCCCCCTGGCTACAAATGGCAGTTGATACCGCAGATTGGCGCCAGTTTGACAGAACCAGAACCGACTGGCGCGATGAATGAAATCTTGTCGCCTTGGTTTATGACGAAGAGCCGCGTGGTGTTGGCTACAAGGAAATGATCGACGCCGGTGGATACTGCGGTTGGGTTGGCGCTGGCCCTTGCGTAACAATCGATGTTCGGAGTTATCTCCACCATGTCTGCATCAATGGCGGCGGACTGCACTGCAACGGTGGACAATGACAACAGTTGGCAACTGCCACCCTCGGCTAACTCGAACGCTATTGTGGTTGGTGCCAGGCTCATGTGTGCTCTCCGACTAACTGCTTGCCAGTATAACTGAACTAATTCCGAGAATCTTTCAATTCCCTGACGATTTCCGGAAGAGTTGCATTGCGTCGCTTCTCGGCATAGACGAACCATGCTCGTACTATAACCCATGCAGGGAGTCCACAACTGAAGTGCAAGCCGGCCAGTGCTAAAGATCCCTCGAAAGTTCCAGACCATTGTTGCAATCCAAGATATTGGATTGCTGCTGCGCCGCCACATATTGAACCGATAACCGTACTGATTAGCGCCACTGCCCATTCACGGCGGCTAGTTGGCTGAGCCATCACCATTACGACAATGGCCACCAGAGTTGCGCCGCTAATCATCCCCACTAACTTGAACAGTCCTATCCCAGCGGCGGCACTGCTTGCCGGCTCGGTCATGTTATCTCTCCACATCGATTCCACCACGGGGTTCCATGATCATCGGTGCTAACACTATGCCAGCATGTGGCTGAGGTCAATGTTGGTTGGGTGATCGGATGGGATCGGATGGGATCGGTTTTAGCTTGGCGCCGCCTTACCTTATCACCGGAAGCAGGACAGGACAAGGCCGAGCGGAAGAGGACACCCCCCCTACGTAGTAGGGGGGGGTGTCCTCTCTGGTTTGCTGATTGCCAAAGGACAACTGTCTTTCAGTGTCCTGGAGTGTCCCCGAGGGCTCTAGAATGGGGTGTTAAAGTAGACATCAGTTTTCTTTGAGTGTCTAAACCCTTTTAAAGTATCTGACCGAAATTCCTCGAGTGTCGTCGGGTGTCCAAATTCTTTTAAATGCCGTCCTAGAGCGGTGCGCGAGAATTTGACATTTGCACATTAGCTGATCACAATTGAGGCTCAGACAAACAGGAGGCTGTATGAGCAAAGCAAAACGCACCATGGGCAGGCCTAGGAAATACCCAAAGCCAGAGCTTGGGATTGGTGAGTGGATCTCGTATTCGAAGGATGAGTGCCATAGCCTGGAGGGTGCCAGATCATCGATCCTTGGGTATGCCCTTAGGATGGGCTACCGATTCAGAACCGAGCTTGAGGGCGATTCACTAGTTATTACGAGGATAGAATGATGATGACAAGGCAGATAGTTGGAAACCTGCTGGAAATGAAAGACTGCGGATCGATAGATAATGAAGGCATATTGTCTATTCTTTTTGGCGACGACCATTTGCCAGTTAATAGTCGCAACCATCGCCATGTTCATTTGCTAGATGAGATATCAAAAGATATAGGACAGCTGCCGAAAATAGCTTTCAAAAGAGAGCTAATGAACCGGTTTATCAAAAGACTTATAGATCAAGGAAAGAAAGAAGCAACTGCCAAAAAGGCTTGGCAGAGAGCTTATAAGAAATACTCAGCAAAATGACAGTTATGCCGAACACCCTCGAGCGTGAAATCCATAAAGCGACCGGAGTTCTTATTAAAGGAATTCCGCCGGATGGAAAGTCACGTGCATTCCGAGTAGGGAGTAAAGAGTGGTACGCGATCAGTCTTGGCAACTGCGGATCATTCGGCTGCTTTGCTTCCGGCGCATTGTTCGGATGGAGTTCAGAATTCAATTCAGGCAAGGCATGGCCTATTCATTTATCGTCAACGAAAGAGCGGCTATCAAGACAGCAACTTAGAGTCGAAAAAGAACTGGTCAAATTCGGGAATTCCATGCAGGACGCCGGCAGGGAATTGTGCGACGGAGACAGCGACCGATATATTCTCGCCCTTAAAAGAGTGATCGAATCGAATGGCGAAAGATGACGGAGAACCGCCAGTGGTAAATCAAGATGAGGATTACGAAAAAGAGCGCGCAGAGATTGCATCAGACATGCAGGAGTATTTTGAGAGTCTTACCGAGTCAGAAAAGAAAGCGGTTGAGGTAGCCGTGTCGGCAAAGGTCGTGCCAATCAGGGCGGATATCGAGCCGCAGCACACCGAAACTGAATTGGTGCCAATGACTCATGCCGACATCTTGTTCGAAAAATTGGTGTTCGATCCAGAAGCCGAGCTAAAGGCCGCGGCGTTTGAAGCCTGGATTCTTGATGACCTGCTGCCGGCGAAGGGGATCGCCTTCATCTACGGGAAGCCAGGCAGTTACAAATCTTTCATCGCGCTTGACATGGCGCTAAGCATCTCGAGCGGGCGGCCGTGGCATGGCTACGAATGCGAAATGCCTGGAGCCGTGATCTACATCGCCGCAGAAGGGTCTAGGGGCATACTGGAGCGATCGATAGCCTGGAAGCTGCATCACGAATGTGAGCTAGGGCAGTTCGCTGTCCTGCCGTTGCCGGTCATGTTCGATGAAGTTGTCATGGTCAGGGCGTTCACCGATTGTATGGAACGTGCCGCGGAGAAGCTTGGTGGGCCTATTAGGCTGGTCGTCATAGACACGATGGCCAGGAGCTTCAATGGCGACGAAAACAGCGCCCAGGAGGTCGGAGCGTTCGTCAACGCCTGCTCTCGGTTCTCGGCCGATATTGGCGATTGCCTTGTGCTGGTCGTAACGCACACCGGCAAGGAAGAAGCCAGGGGCATCCGCGGTTCGTCCGCTCTAGATGGTGCTGCAGACTGCCATTTCCTGGTCACCAAGCCGAACGAAGGGCAGGCGCTGGTCAAGAACACCAAGCAGAAGGACGTGGAGAAAGCCGAGCCTATGCGGTTTACAATGGAGGTGGTCAGCACAGGCATAGTTGACCGGAAAGGACGCATACGACGTAGCCTAGTCCCAATCCTTGAATCAAAAGGCGAGGATGCGGATCCGGACGCAGATGAGATCACCGTCTTTGACCACAAAGACTCGAACGTCCTTTGCGGCATGGTTCTCGGCGCCGCAAGAGATGGCAAAAAGATCACTGAGGACGAATTGCGGAAAGAGTTCATCGCCTATGTGATGTCGGCAGGCAATAAGAAAGAAGACGCAGCCAAGAAGGCGTGGCAGCGCACCTATCGGCGCGTGCGCGACAAGGGCGGGATCATGAAGGCGGGCATGTACCTTTACCCGCCAGCAGACAAAGAGGGCAGATGATGAAGGACGTGACTGGCGATTACCGGTATATGTACAAGAACAATGATCGATGGGACGAAGGAGTAAGCAACGATGGTTATCGGTATGGATGCCTGATGGCGGTCAGCATGAAAGACGCTCGCCAGCATTTGAAGCGAGTAACAGGCTTAGTCGTCTTTGAAATAAGAAGGGTAGGGCTTGATCCTGGAATGATGCGGCTAGCTGAAAGTGCTGGGTACGATCACAGGCAGAACGTGCGCAAGGCGATATTTGACGGAGCCAGGACCGAAGCAGATCTTGACGTTGTGGTCCCTGGTTGGCGCGAGGATTTCTAGTCATGAAATCCTACGATCTGACCTTCGCCGACGGCAAAGCCTGCCGGATGATCGACCCAGAAGGCGATGGCCTGGCGCCAACAAATTTTCAGCCTGGCTACTTAATTAGCATGACTCGAGTCATTGGCTACCCACCGTCCAAACTGCCCTGGCGCCGCGATGGCTCAGTGTGGCGCATCGGCTCGTTCGAGCTGACCAAGCTGGAGGCCGGGCGGTTCCGCGTCACCTGGCCAGGCGGGTCGGATGAAGGTGGCAAAGACGATATTTCGGCGGTTGTGCGTGAAAATTGGTCAGATGGTGTTTGACATAGTGGCGTGACGGGATAATAATCTAGGTAGGAACGACAGGAGCAAGACCATGAAACCCCAAGCCACCCGCCACACTCAACGACAGCTCGCTTACATGGCCTATTGGCAGGCCCGCGGCTATCAGTTCGGCCGTGACGAGGCGATCCCAGAGAGCACAAGCATTATGCCTCGCAAATGGGATCAGCCGCGCCCGATTGAGCTGGTGGTCACGGCTGCAGTCCTGATCGGCATGGGCATCTGCCAATACATCTTCGCAGCTTAAGGAGCGCGACATGTTTTCTCTGATCTGGTTCATATCTGGCGCGATCCGTAGGGCGCCAGGCGTTCTCGGGAAGATCACGACTTATCACAAAGGAGCAGATGAGAAATGAGCGGCATGGATGAATCACAAGCAGTCCGCAGGATCAATGGTATTTGCGATGGATCGGCAGTCTATAAGCACATCCCAACTGGTAAGCGTTACTACCAGATCGGCGGCGTCGGCGGTGCAGACCTAGAGATGATCCCGATCAGCGGGCCGAGCGTTTACATCACCGCCGAGCAATTGCGCGATTCTGATGCGTGGGAGAAGCAATGATGACCATCGAAGAAAAGCGGCGGGAGTTGTTTGAGGCGTGGGCGGACGGACAGGGCTATAACTTGGAGTACAACGATCTGACAATCTATGAATCCGGCGCAACTAGATGCGCCTGGTCCGGTTTTAACGCCGCCCTTGATGCGGTGGTGATTGAGTTCGTTGGCGAATATGAGCCAACGGAAACAGGCGAGCACGCGCAGCAAGTCGCCCTTGTTGCTAATTGCATGCTAGATGACTGCCGCGACGCCATCGAATCCACCGGTCTCGGATTGAAGGTGCTGCCATGACCGACTACGACAAAGACAATTGGCCGCGCGCCAATAACGACGCCACCATCGTGCTGGTCGTGGCTGCCATCGCCATCCTCGTGGTCATGGGCGCCTATGCCTATGCCCGCTACTTGATCGGGATGCCGTTATGAGCGAAGTCAAACGTTATACCGCATGGGCCGCAGAAGTGGCCCTGCCGAGAGGAACAATGGTCGTCCTGGCCGCCGACTATGACACCGAGACGCAAGCTCTGCGTTATGCCCTTGAGCAGTGGCAGCGCAATTCTCGCAAGAACAAGTTGACAGCAGAAGAAAACAGAGCAAGGGCTGACGTGCTGGCGGCTGAGCTGGCCACTGAGCGCCTGCGGGCTGACGCAGCAGTAGGCGATGCAAATGCGGCAGAGCAGCGCGTGGCCGAGCTGGAGTCATTGGCGCGCATCTTCCAAACGTGGCTAGGTGCAAGTCGGAGTCAATGCGACGAATCCGGCCAGCGCCTATGGGATCGCATCGAAAATTCCCTCGCCGGCCAGCAGAAGGAGCCCGATGATGAGTAAAGTAGACCGCTTCTGGAGTCACGAGGCGCAGAACATCCGCTGCGTGCGCGAATCCGACTACGACCGCGACGTGAATGCCTGGCAAGAGCGAGCATTGACCGCAGAAGCCAAGCAGGCACAACAGGGCGAGCCCAACAATTGCGAGCGGGACGGTCATTTACCTATCGGGTGGGGCGGCCCGGTGTTTTGTGAGTTGTGTTCTGCGCGCTTGCCGGATGAGCCAGCACTGGCCGAAGCCGAGCAGCCCGCCGCTGTGGATTGGCAGTCTCGGGAAATTGAGCGACTAACTCTAATTGCAGATCGGTGGCAAACGAAAGTCAATGAGCTGGAGCGCGAACTAACCCCGCATAGAATCGCCGCTGGCCGAGCCCTCTTCGCCCCGGCTGCAGTAGTGATGCCGGAGCGCATGACAATAATCCCAGAAGGCAAGACTATTTCATACGCAGCAGGCTATGAAGACGCGCTTGGTGCAGTCGCCCGCCTGAACCGAAACACTGTGTCGTTGGAGTTGTTGGAGCAGGCCGTTCGCTGCCTGGACGAAAAATCAAACAGATACGAGACACATGCAACGAAGTACGCAACAGCGGATCAGCTCCGCGCCATCCTAGGAGCCAACTGCGGCTCAATTGATGACCTAACGCATGATTCTGACTGTTCGACCAACAATCATGGCTGTCCCGATCTGCTTGGATCATGCGATTGCAGTCTAAGCGAAGGGGCTGGGAAATGAGTACACCCCCTAGAATTCGCGGGTTGGTTGATCGTTTAGAAATGGCGGTAAAGTTGTATTGCTACGCAAAAGGCTCCGACAAACCATTCAGAAAACAAGAAATCACAACAGCTAAATTGGAACTGATTAGAACTTTTGCCATCCTAGGAGCCAAGCCATGAGCGTGCTTATCGCATGGTGCATCTGCGGACTAACTTTGCCGGCTTCCGGCATATGCCGGATCGTTTTCGACGGCGAAGAGAATCCGGCGGGCATCGGCACCGTGTTTCAACAGATCGTCACATGGACGCTAGTCGTCCTATATATGGCTGCGTTCGGGGTAATCATTTTGATCAAAAGTGGGATGGACAAGGAAGGAAAATGCTTCTACTGCGAGAAAACCGAGGGGCCGACCGATGACTAACTCCCGATATCCTTATACTTATGCATGTGACTATGTGCGGAGCCTGGCTGGATATAATTCAGGCGGAACAAAAATCAGCCGATCTGACGCCAGCCAAATCAGGTCAGGTATTGCTGCCGCACTTGGTATAGAAGATTCAGACTTGGCGCGCAAGCTGGCTGATTACTACAAAGCCAATGAGGATTCGATTATTGATCGTAATGTTCGCGAAAGTTTGTCTGCCTTGGGATTAAACAACGAGGGATCGACCGATGAATAACGCCAAGCATTACTTCAAGGACGCCTGGAACGATGAGTACCACTGCGCCCAGTGCGGTGAGTACATCACGGCGGATCGGCATATTCGGACGCCGAGGGTCGGTCTTATAGAGGCCCTGAAGCCGTCACAAGGAAGGAAAGCGAAATGATCACCAGACGGGATTCTTGGCGCTGGGAGTTGGACCCGCGCGATCCGGACTATGAGCCATCGCCATCAGCAGAGGGATGCGACGAAGAGATGCCGTCAGAGCTCGAGGCGCTGGACGATGACCTGCGCAACAATGGGCCGAAGCACTATCAGCCGATGTGGGCTGATTTATGAGGCGCGGTCTGAGCTACGAAGAGCTGGCAGCCGCCTATGAGATCCGCAACGGCTTCGATACGCTAACGCCGTGGAAGTGGATTGCGCGCGAGTACGGCGTAAGCTGGGAGACGTTATATTGCGCGATCAGGAGGCTTGAACGGGATGGATTGAAACGAAGATAGCCCCACCAATTCGCCCGCCTTGCGCGGGCTTTCTTTTGCCTGCTGATTCAGCCAATAAAAAAAGCCCATCAGGAGATGGGCAAGCTGCGGCGCTATGACAGGAGCAATGCAGATAGACGAACCTTATTCTGCAACGGCCTGCCTGTCAACCTTCGAATATGGATAGAGCGGAACCATAACGATTTCGTGACCCATATCCTGATATTCGTCGGCCTGCGATGGATCACACCCGACATGGGTAAACCGATCGCGGCAGTGGGCGAGCATCCATGAAAGACTGTCGGCGCTCATTGTGCAAAGGACCCAGCTCTTACCCGAGCATGCCCACCAGATGCGCCAGGCGTGTGCGTAGTCGGCGCAGATGATGATACGTCCATCCGCGGATTCGTCGCTGATCGGCTCGAGTATCGCGGTCGATCCGAACGAAGGATTGCCAGCCGCAAACGTAACGCGGTCTCCAGTGATAGCCGCGGCGTTCACAGTCTCGCCGATGTTGTTGATTATTGGGACGATCAATGAGCCCTTCAGGGTTAAGCATTCCTCATTGGAGGCGGTGTTGTTTCTCATAAAGTATTGATGCTGTTCTGCTAATTTGCATTGTGAAAGGAATTTTGCGGCCCTCACTCGGTCCTCAGCATGCCCGGGTAGTGAACAGGTGATCGCTCGGGGTGCTGCTGGTCGAGCTGGTGCATTGGACGACTCCAGGCTAAGCCCGCCATTGATCGACTCGACTGCTTGGCGGAAGGTGACGCCCAGATGTTGCATCAGGAATCCAACAGCATCGCCGGACGCAGAGCAGCCAAAGCAGTAGAACATCTGCTTGTCTTCCGACACGGTGAACGATGGCGATCGTTCGCTATGGAACGGACAGCAAGCCGACCAGTTCTTGCCGATCTTTTTGATCGGGACATGCTGGCGAACGACCTCGACTATGTTGGAGTTGGCCCGATCGATGTCGGATTGCGAAACCTTGCCCCATTCGCTCATTTCGGCTCAGCCATCAGCCGCGACTTGATGTCGGCGGGCACATCCAGGTTACACAGCCTCGGAATGATCCATATCGCAATGCGCCCACGACTCAACCAATTGTGAAACTGGCCGATGGTGATGTCGGCAGTCTGGCAGAATTGGCGAACTGATCCGAAGTGCTTAGCCAGCTCGGCTAGCGTCTGCTGGTCGTGATTGTCGCGGCTCGGTTTGGCGTCAGGCAGCGGCCCAGGTACACCACGAAGCCATCCTTCCGGTGTGATATCTGGGCGAAGCGATTCCTTGCTGATGCCAAGCCGTTCCTCGGCCAAGCGCGCACCTGTCGGGCTGATCCGCCCTCTGACTAGCCATTGAGCAATGACAGTGGGCGCTAGGCCAAGCTCGCGCGCTGTCTCTGCGTGGGTTTCGTGGCGGGCCAGAAAGCCGAGCAGGGCGCAGCCGACCCGGTCATATCCCAGGCGTTCAAGTCGGTAGGATAGAGATAGTTTGTTGCTCATTCATCACCTGTTGACATAGTGGGTTGTTGAGATAATAATAGCACCACTACCCCAGAACGACAACGGCAGGAGACGGATGATGACCGACTATAACAGCGAAGAATTTTGGAAGGGCGCGCCGGAAGGGGCTACGCATTGGGGGAATGGCGAAGGCGGCTATGTTGAGGCGTGGTACAGAAAATTCGGTGACGACTGGTTTTTCACAACAAAAAATAACGAATGGCACTGGGTATATACAGAAATGAGCCGAGAGCGCGAGATTTATTTGGTGCCACGCCCAGCCCCGCCATGGTCAGGCGACGGCCTGCCTCCAGTTGGCACGGTGTGCGAGATAAAACGTGCATCATTCCCATCATGGGAGAAGGTGAAAATTCTTTGCATTGGCGTGCATCGGGTATTCTTTCATGACGACCAGGGAACAGAGCAATCGCGTTTCTATCGAGAAATGGAATTCCGCCCAATCCGCACACAAGCCCAGATCGAATCGGAAGGGCGGGATGCGGCGATTGACGAAATGTCAGGCTGGGCAGGTGTAACTGGTTTAGATATGGACCGGGAACGTCGCATCCTGGGTCGGCTTTACGACGCCGGCTATAGACTGGTGAAGCCATGAAATGGACTACCGAACGCCAAGACAGCGGAGTTCTGCTGATCGTCACGCACAACGGCCAGCAGTGGGCTCGGCTGATTCGTGAAGCCGAATACCGCGATCACTACGACCGGCACTTCTTGTTTTGGATGGCGGTCCTCAATCTGAAATATTCGGCGCTCGGTATGTGGAAGAATCGCCGCACGTTGCTGGATTTTGCGGGGCTCGAACATGGCAATTAAACAACGCCCCCTAACATTCCGTCCACTTCACCTCGATGTCATGTGCGACGTGTGCAACAAAGGCCGCGGCCATGGCAATCATCAAAAATGCAGCCGTATCAGGCAGAAGCGGAATGCTTGGAAGTGGGTGGAGGATGATGCATTGAACATTGCTGCCAATCCGGCAGATCACACGACAGGAGCTAGACCATGAAAACCTATACCGTAAGCGAACTGGCAGAGATCACCGAAAATCACGGGAAGTGGCTGCGTGGAGAGGATGGTGGCGAACGCGCCAACCTGGGCTATGCCAACCTGGGCTATGCCAACCTGGGCTATGCCAACCTGGGCGGTGCCAACCTGCGCGGTGCCAACCTGCGCGGTGCCGACCTGCGCGGTGCCGACCTGGGCTATGCCAACCTGGGCGGTGCCAACCTGGGCTATGCCAACCTGCGCGATGCCAACCTGCGCGATGCCAACCTGCGCGATGCCAACCTGCGCGGTGCCAACCTGCGCGGTGCCGACCTGCGCGGTGCCGACCTGCGCGGTGCCGACCTGAGCTGTGCCAACCTGAGCGGTGCGACGGGCAACATGTTGGAAATCAAATCAGTTCAGTGCTATTTGTGGCCAGTAACGTATACCGCCGACCGGATGCAGATCGGCTGCCAAGCCCATCTGATCAGCGAGTGGTGGGCGTTCAGCGATCTGGAAGTCGAGCGCATGGATTCGCAGGCTCTCGCATGGTGGGCAATCTGGAAGCCGATCCTGCAAAATATCATTGAGGTATCGCCGGCTAACGCTGGCAGGATTGACACGGAGTAGTCTTATGCCCCTCCTAGAATTCCAATCCCCAGCAGTCGCCGCAACCGCTCGCCATTTCCGCACCCGTCAAACGGTTCGATGGGGCGAGCGTGACATCCATCCGCCAATTGTGGTCAACGCCTCGGTATCGTCAGGAAAGAGCGTGATGATCGCCGAGCTAGCCAAGGCAGTCCGTGACGCAGCTCTGCAGCGTGACAAGCCGGCCACCGTGTTCGTTCTGGTGATCCAGCGCCAAGGCGAACTGGCGTCACAGAATTCAGACGCGGCATGGTCTATCGGCCTCAACAACTCGGTCTTTTCGGCATCATGCGGCGGAAGAAAAAGCACTCATTATTCCGTGGTGTTTGCAACAGAGGGAACGCTTGCGCGGGCGCTCGATACTTATCGTTTCTCGCCTTACACAGAGGAAGAGCTGGCCCTAGCTCCAGACCAGCGCCATAGACTGAACAAGTTCTTCCCGGACTTGGTGCTGATCGATGAAAATCATCAATGCCCTTTCGATCAGCCAGAAGCGCAGTACATGCGGATACTCTGCCACTTCTATGACATGAAGCCACACATGCGCCTGGCAGGCTTCACCGGCTCCCCATTCCGCGACATCGAGTCGATTATCGGCAATACCGACAAACACCTATGGCGTTCGTTCGCGAGCATCGAACCCGGGGATCCTGGCTACCCTGAAGGCGCGGTAGGCAACGGGATCATCAGCACCGAGTTCATGATCGAGCAGGGGTGGGTTGTCCCGCCAGTTTTCGGCTGGCCGGATGACGAAGCCAAGACCTACGACTTCAGCCATCTTGAAGCGGTCGGCTGGTCCTATGATGAGGACGAACTGGACGCCGCTACCAGTGACCGAGAGACCTGCCTGGCCATCTGTTCAGACGTGATCGAGAAAGCGGCCGGCCGTAAGGGCGTCCTAGTGTTCGCGGCCACCCAGCGGCACGCCAGGATGATCGCTGCGGCATTCAAGCTGCTGGACGTGCCAGAGGAAACGGTTGGCGTGATTACCGACAAGACGCCGACCAAAGAGCGCCGCCGCATTCTGGACGGCGCGAAGACTGGCGCCATCAAGTACACGATCAACGTAGCGGTGCTGACGACAGGCGTAAACTGTCCCTACTGGAATACGCTTGTCTTCATGCGCCCCATTGGCTCACTGGTCCTGTTGATCCAGGCAATAGGCCGGGTGCTGCGCCTGCTCATCGAAGACGGCGACGTGCCCATGCTCGAACGGTCGAACCTGAAAGGCATGACGGCAGCTGATCGCTTGGCCCTGATCGCCGCCAGTAACAAGCCGGACGCGCTGGTGCTGGACTACGCAAACGTGATGGATACGCTCGGCCACTTGTACGAAAATCCGATACTCGAGCAGGCCGAACTGCAGAAGGCCAAGAAAGAACACCTTGACCTGATCGAGTGCCCGGAATGCGCGACGATGAATAGCCCGCATGCTAGGCGCTGCATTGGTCAGACTGGCCCGGACGGCATGAGGTGTGAGCATTTCTGGCATTACCGCCCATGCCCTAGCTGCGGCATGAAGAACGACCAGGTTGCCCGCGAGTGCCGCAATCAGGAATGCAGGAGGATGCTGATTGATCCCAATGCGGCGCTATCTAGCAAGCATTACGTCGAAGGCGAGTCTATCCCGGTGCGCGCCATGAAGATCGAGGCAGGCAAAGGCGGCAAGCTGTCTATTAGGTATGAGCTATCAGATGGCCGCTGCCCAATCGAAATCTACTGGCCGCAGGCTGGGCAGAAAAAGGCCTTGAACTCGCGGATCTGGAAAGGGTTTGTAAAGACGCTGCCAATCAGTGAGCGGGATAGGTTCCGGCTGGGCAGTATGAAGGCCAGCACGATCATGGATAACCTGGAGTTGTTGCCGGTGCCGGTTGAGATTTCGGCGCGGGAGAAGAAGGGGAAGTGGACGGTTGGCCGCAGGAAATATGCAGAGCAGGAAGGGGAAATACTTTGATTATTTCAGCGTTGTTTGTCCAGCCGGATGGCTGCTATGCCGATGATCCATCGATCGATGCTTGGCCAGAGTCTCGCGATGCTCGCAAGTATTTCGGGCCTAACCCGGTAGTCGCGCACCCGCCATGTCAGTTATGGGGCGCAATGGCGGCTGTTAATTTTTCCCGATGGGGCGGCGAACACAACCGCCCAGGCAATGACGGTGGATGCTTTGCTTCTGCGCTGGCCTCGGTCAACGAGTGGGGCGGCGTGCTTGAACATCCTGCCAAGTCAAGGGCATGGGCGGTGCACGGGCTGAGCAAGCCAACCGGCACAGGCTGGAGCCGTTCAGGTGAAGGATGGGTTTGCGAGGTGTGGCAGTCGGCCTATGGGCATCGAGCCAACAAAGCAACCTGGCTTTACTATCGGGGACACATAGCGCCGTTTGATTTGCGCTGGGATCGGCCTAAAGGGTCACATCAAATCGGCGGATGTCACGCTATACGCGGAAAGGAACGAAACAAGCCGACGCTTGGCAGGAAAGAGGCGAACGCTACACCGTTAGCGTTTCGTGATGAACTGATAAAGCTCGCCTTTCATTCGGTTACTTACTGGTGATCCGCGTCTACGACTCAGGCTTTAGAGGCCCATGCCGCATAGAGCGCTGCGAACAAATCGACGCCATGTCCTGGCTAGCCAAGCATTACCCGGATCGCTGGCCGCTAATCTTCCACTGCCCTAGCGAGACGCGAGCCAACCCGCAGCACATGCAGATGCGCGCCAAAGAAGGGGTCAAGCCTGGCATACCTGACATCATCGACCTGAGCGGGACGGTGTGCGGGCTGTTCGAGATGAAGCGAGCAGACCGCACCAAGTCGCGCCCGTCTGCCGATCAACTCAAGGTGTTGCAGGCTGGCGTGGATGCCGGTCACTTTGCCGCTATCTGCTACGGCTTCGAACAGTTCAAGCTGGCCTATGCCGACTACCTGGAATTCATTGGATGGAGTGGTTGACATAGTGGTTTAGGTGGGATAATAATTACTGCGTGAATTGATCAACTGACAGGAGCAACCAAATGATCACGATCACCCTGAATCAAATCCTCGCCGGAGACCCGTGCGCTGACGGCTGGGCGAAAATCCTGCACGCTCGCGGCAAGATCACCGAGCAGCAAATGCAGGAAGCCGTAGACGGCGGATGCGTGCCGAAGAGCTACAGCAAACTGGCCGACGACGAATCGTTCTCGCTGGCAATTGCCCTGGAAAGCAACGGGCTGGATGATGTCCTGTGGTCGCTGCGCTGCCTCCCCGATGATCATCGGTTGTGGCGCAAGTACGCCGTATGGTGCGCTCGACAAGTGCAGCACCTGATGACCGATCCGCGCAGCATCAACGCGCTGGATGTGGCTTGGGCGCATAGCGATGGACTGGCGACCGATGAAGAACTGGACGCAGCCTGGGCCGCAGCCAGGGACGCAGCCATGGACGCAGCCATGGACGCAGCCATGGACGCAGCCTGGGCCGCAGCCTGGGCCGCAACCAGGGACGCAGCCAGGGACGCAGCCAGGGCCGCAGCCTGGGCCGCAGCCAGGGCCGCAGCCAGGGACGCAGCCATGGACGCAGCCATGGACGCAGCCTGGGCCGCAACCAGGGACGCAGCCTGGGCCGCAGCCTGGGACGCAGCCAGGGACGCAGCCAGGGACGCAGCCTGGGCCGCAGCCTGGGACGCAGCCATGGACGCAGCCATGGACGCAGCCATGGACGCACAAAAAGCCAAACTAAAGCAGATCCTTGACGCCGGCCACTGGGTTGAATAATCACTATTGAGACAGGGGCAAGACAGATGAAACAGAAATTCAATATGTGGATACACAAGAACATGGAAGGCTGCTTTGAAGCCGGAAAGATCTGGCTTTCAGAATATAACCTGGCCGGTCAAAAGTGTTTCGAGAATGCCGTCTCACTCGGCCCGGTCGAGTTTGAAATCGAAGTACCGGAAATCGACACGCGGGCCGCAGCCATTGAATCACTTACCGCAGCCATCCAAAAAGAACGCGCCGACAGCCAGGCTAAAATCAACCTGCTGCTTGAGCGCATCAGTAATTTGCAGGCTATAGGGCATGACCAGCCAGAAGTTAGAGAATGGCAAGAAGGAGACGTATTTTGATCGGGCATACTCCGGGGCCGTGGATTCTCGAAACGGTACAAACTAGCGTCGGCTGGTGCCATAAGATCGGCCCATTCCCATGGAAAAACGGCAAGGAAAATCACGCCTGCGTGTATGACGATTACGCTTCTGGCCATAACGGCACACCTGAGCTGATCGCCAACGCCCGTCTAATCGCCGCATCGCCTGAACTGCTGGAGGCGCTGGAGGCATCGCTAGATTACATTGAGCGGCTCACGTACGGAGGAACAGATGGTCTTGCCCTAATCGATAAGGCCCGCGCCGCAATCGCCAAAGCAAAAGGAGGTGTGTGATGAAAGAGCCCGTATCGATTGATCTGGCAGGCGCCAAGATCGAACTAACCGCCGAAGTCCTGGCCAACGCTTTCTGGAACATGGACACAGTCCAGCAGGCTGACTTCTTTGAAGAGCTGGCCAAGCGCATCCAGTCGCAGTCGCCGCATGCATATAGCTACGGTGAAATGCAATGGTGCTGCCTGCAAGATGAAATGCGCAAGCCTGGCCGCGAGCTGGCCAACAACATGCACCTTGCCCTGTCGGCCTTCGCTTATGACTTCTGGCCGCAGAAATGGAATGGCGCACGTGAGGGGATTTATCCATGATCCACGAAAACCTACCATCCGATGACTACTTCGCCATCGACGCAGCCAGCAACTCAGGGCTGAAGCTGATCCGACGCAGCCCGGCCCACTTCAAATATGCTGAGCCAGGAACCGGCGACACTCGTGCCAAGCAGATCGGTTCAGCCATCCACATGGCGCTACTTGAGCCTGAACTGTTCAGCTCACACTATCTGGTAGCCGAGGCCGACGACCGGGTAAGCGCCTTCTACAAGGGTCTTGCCAAAGATGTCGGTGGAGCTCGCGTGCTTACCAGGCCAGAGCATCGCCGTATAGTCGGCATGCAGGCCGCTGCGTATCGAAACAAGCGTTTTGCGGGATACATGCAGGCGCATGGCCGTAATGAGCTGTCGGTCGTTACGATTGATCCGGAAATCGGCGTGCCGATCAAGTGCCGATTCGACCGGATCGGAGATTCGGGTTTCGCCTTCGATCTGAAGAAGTGCCAGGATGCGCGTAGCAACGAGTTCTCGCGCGCCGTCAGCAACTACGGCTATTACATGCAGATCGCCTTCTATCAGCACGTCTGGTTCTGCGAAACAGGCGAACGTCTGGAAGACTTCCCGCTGATCGCTGTCGAAGAGGATTCGCCGCACGGCGTGATTTGCCACGACCTTGACGAAGTGGCGCTAGAGCTTGGGCGCATCCATTATCGTGAGGCGCTCGACATCTATGCGCGCTGCCGTGATTCCGGAGCATGGCCTGCGTATCAGGATGAATCGGAAGTCACCACCGTTACCAGCTGGATGGCGAGCGAGTTAATTGGCGATGTCGCTTTCGGAGGTGCTTGATGACACTCACGGCAGAAGACCTGCAGCGAGCCACCCAGGCCAAGAGTGATCAGCTAAATAGTTGTGACCTGCTCGGCGGCCCAATCGTTGCGAAGATCCTCGACGTAAAGGCAGGCAATAGTGAGCAGCCTGTCATCATCGTCATCGATTCATGGAGTCAGCCTTGGAAGCCCAGTAAGACCTCGTTGCGCGTACTGTCGGCGTGCTGGGGTGGCGATCCTTCCGCCTGGGTCGGTCGCTATGCAGTCCTGTACTGCGACGACTCAGTGACCTTTGGCAAAGAGGCAATTGGCGGAATCCGCACCAGCCACCTGAGCCACATCAGCGGCACCAAAAAGATTGCGGTCAATACGACTCGCGGCAAAAAGGGAATCCAGACCGTCGAGCCATATTACCCGCAGGAAGAAAGCAGTCAGAACCAGCCCGCCCCTGAGCCGCAGTTCTATCCTCAGGAAAAGTTCGATGCCAACCTGCCCGCATGGATTGAGCTGATCGACAGCGGTAAGAAGACCGTCGAGCAGATCGTCACGAACGTTGAGCGTGGCGGCAAGTTGACAGCCGGCCAGCGAGCCAGGATTAAGCCGACACCTGTCGAGGCTCCTGCTCACGTCCAAGAATCGCCGCCAGTCAGTGATGAAGATCCGTTCGCGGACTAGCTATTATTCTCGAGGCGAACCATGAACGTAATCATTGACGGCATCGAGTACGCGCCTGTGCACAGCGCCATCGACAAGGGAGGGCGGGTCAAATCCATTTCCCGCCTGATGCTGGAGGGCCGTAAACACAAGCGCTGGACTCTTGCCGTGGCAGCCAAACAGTCGGGATTGTCGCTGGACAAGGTTCACCGCGCAGAGTCTGGCGATGCGAGCCTAGAAACAGTCGTTGCGCTGTCTGATGTCTACGGCATCCCTATGGATCAGATAGCGCGTGCGGTGCGCAGGAGGGCTGAACCGTGAATGTCACTCGACTGGAAAGCTACCGTCAACTAAAGGCTCTGCGCGAAAGGATGGCAGAGCTCGAGCGAGCCATCGATCAATTTGAGGGTGAGCTTTCGGAACTCGGTGCATTACGTGCAAAGCACTATGCAGTGCAATATCGCGCTGCAGAATTGCAACGAGAGATCAAGGATGGGTTTGAGACATGAAGATCACTGAATGGGAGCCCTATAGGTTAGTTGGCCAGAGTAACCGAGGCATTAACAAGCCACATCTATTCTACAACCGAGCAACCAAGCGATGGATCTGCTGGCACCGGGGGATTGGCTACATCTACGCGCCGACTATGCGCGAGGCATACATGGATTGGCTAGATAGAACTGGACTGCAGGATCAAGCACATGATTAGTATCTTATTTGCAGCGATATGCGTGGCCTATGATTCCAGCGGCGCCTGTACCGATCGGCAGGTTTTCCCCGCCGGAATGTGGGAAGGACCTGATGCGCCGGTGGAGTGCGAGGCAGAGGTAATTGCATCGAGGCGGCGGCTAGAGATCGAAGGGCACGATCGGCATTTTCTGCTGTATTGCGAAAGCGAGAACCGCAGCGAATAGCCGCGGCAGAACGAAGAAGCCCGGCTAAGTTCCGGGCTTTTTCATTGCTCGGCCCGAGCTTGCCTTATTCCGTCGTAGATCCGCTCACAGGCCCCACCGGCAGCCCTGGCTCGATCAGCCGCCTCTGCCATCCCTCGGCCTGCTGCTTCCATCTCGCCAAGCACGTCGGCGAGCACAGCGGCGGCTGTTTCTCTTGCCTGGCGCTCGCCGGCAGTTCCGGCAGCGCAGGCAGCGAGCCGGGTTGCAAGCCGGCCAGCTTCGACCCGCAGCCCTGCAGCAACAACGCGAGCATCATCAGCAGCGCGGCGTGCTTCTTCAAGTTCGGCATGGCCCTTGTCCCCCTCGGTGTCTGCGACTTCCTGCTGCTTGCGCTCGATCACGCGCATGATCGTGATGGCATCGGCCTTGTCCTGCGCGATGCCCGCACCAAGGCGCCAACCCTGGATAGTCCAGCCGATGCCGAAGCACATCACTGCTAGCAGGCCATACACCACCGATCGCTCAGCCAACAGACCGATCATCCATCACCTCATCCATTGCCATGGCGTAGAAGCCATCCCAGGTTTCGCGATGCGGTTTGCCTGGGTTCCATGTCCGAAGATATAGATCCCAGGCCTTGGCTACCTCACCAACCGCTGGCAGTGGCTGAGGATCCGTCCACAGCAACAGCCGAGCGAATGCCGCGGCAAGCACATCGTCGTGCTCGATTGCGGCATAGACTGCCGATGCGCTAGCCGGCACGCCACGGGTTCGACATACGTCTTGCGCCAA
>JAKFDW010000331.1:0-16259 GCA_036675955.1 Orrella sp.
TACCCGATGTTGAATCGCGCGGCCATCCTCATACCCTCTATATCCGGCTGCATGGCGCGCCTCATATTTACTACTCCGCGTATAGCGATGCCTTCATCGACGCCGTAGCCTTGCAGATTGCCGGGGCGCGCCGGTCACAGCGCCAAGTGTGGTGCATATTCGACAATACCGCGCAAGGCGAGGCCATACCCAACGCACTGACCCTGATGGAACGGTTGAAGGCGATGAGCCCGGCTTCGTGAATGATTCGCGGCATGCCTGGCGGCATCGTTCAGGCAATATACTTGATGAGTGACATCGCGGCGGCTGGATTAGACACCTTGTGCCCGCCGATCACATAAAGATAGACATCACGCTTGCCGGTCCCCGGCATGGCCGGCGCAAGCTGATCCAGGCCATCCGGCGTTGCACCTTTGGCCCAGTCCTTCGCACGCTGCGACCATAATTTCAGGGTGGCCGCGGGATAGCCAAGTGCTTCGCCATCTTGTGTGCCCATCAATCGGACATAAACGAAGGGCGCGGTGGTGTCCGCGATCAAGGGATATGGCGAGTCAACACCCATCACTACGGCGATGCCGTACTGTCGGGCCAGTGCGATGAATTCCGGCGTTCGAAAGCTGTCGTGACGTGCTTCGACTGCGTGCCGGAGCGAAAGGCCATTGGCCTTGTGCGGAAGCAACTTGAAGAACGCCTCGATGTCGCCGGCGTCGAATACTTTACTGGGTGCGAATTGCCAGTTGATCGGACCGAGCTTGTGTTTCAGCTCAGTCAAACCGCCTGTCAGAAAGCGTTCTATTGATGCTCCAGCTTCGGCCAGCACCTTGCGATGGGTTGCATAGCGTGGCGCCTTCGCAGAAAAGACGAAAGTGTCGGGCGTCTGGTCGTGCCATTTGGCGAAAGTCTCTGGTTTCTGAGCGCCGTAGAAGGTGCTGTTGATTTCTATCGAAGTGAGCTGCCGGCTGGCGTATTCGAGTTCGCGCTTTTGTGGGTGCTTTTCGGGATAGAAGGCGCCTCGCCATGGCTCGTAGGTCCATCCACCGATGCCGACCCGTATAGTCGCGCTGTCCTTCTTGTCCATGATTGTTCTCCGTTGGCTGGCCAGAAAACCACGCTAAAATCGCCGAAAATCGGGCGCATGCCCTGTGCTGCGGTAAATTCGGCGGGAGTTGTAAATTGATCAGTTTGGCCAGCGGTATCATTCTTGTGACGGCGTTCGCAGTAACTTTTATTATTGCCCGGCTCATTGTAAAAAGCCGGGCAAAACGCGCCGCTATGCAGGAGCGTATGCGCATTGAATTGCTTAGGCGCAATACGCCGCCGCCAGCACCATCGAAGAATAAAAGTAAAAGGCGGCGACAGCAACGTACGCAAGGCTAGAACGCTTACTGGCTTATTCTTTCAATCCTATCTTTAGAAGCCGGCCTTTGGATGCGTCGGTCAATACGTACACATAGCCGTCGGGGCCGACACGTACATCGCGAATGCGCTCGTCCAGCGACTCGAGCAGCCGCTCTTCGTGCACCACTTTATCGCCATCGAGCTCAAGCCGTAACAGCGCCTCATCCTTCAGTGCGCCGATGAACAACGACTGCTGCCAGGCAGGGAAGCGCTTTGCGTCGTAGAAGGCCATGCCCGATATTGCGGGCGATACTTTCCAGTAGTGGATGGGCTGTTCCGTGCCCTCAACGCGGGCGCCTTTTGCCTCGGGTATGGCAGAGCCGCCGTAATCCAGGCCGTGGGTTGCCAGCGGCCAGCCGTAATTCTTGCCGGCCTGCGGAATGTTGATCTCGTCGCCGCCGCGTGCGCCGTGCTCGTGCGTCCAGAGTTCGCCTGTCCATGGGTTCAGTGCCGCGCCTTGCTGGTTGCGGTGGCCGTAAGACCAGATTTCGGGGCGCGCCTGTGCCTTGCCGACGAAAGGGTTGTCGTCCGGCACACGGCCGTCGGGATGCAGGCGCACCACTTTGCCTTGCAGCTTATCCAGATCTTGTGAGGTGGGGCGCTGATTGTTCTCGCCCAAAGCGACAAACAAATAGCCTTTGTCGAACACCAGACGCGAGCCAAAATGCGCGCCATTGGACAATTTTGGAGTCTGCCGGAAGATGACGGTGAAGTTCTCGAGTTTGCGCCCGTCGGCAGACAATATGCCGTAGCCTACAGCGGTGCCGGCCTTGCCGTCATCACCTTTTTCCGCATACGACAGGTACACACGACGGTTCTGCAAGAAATCGGGCGCCAGGGCGACATCGAGCAAACCGCCCTGCGATCGTGCGTAGACGTCGGGCACGCCGCTGATCGGTTCCGACAGTTTGCCATCGGCTGTCCATAGACGTAGATGGCCGGATTTTTCGGTAATCAATGCGCCCGCCTTATCGGGCAGGAATGCGATGGACCAGGGATGGTCCAGCCCGGTAAGCAGCTCGGTGACGACGATTTCCCCTTTTTCGCTGGGGAAGCTTTGGGTCGGATTAGTCTGCGCTTGCACCTGCCAGGCGAGTAGCGGGAGCGCAGCGGCGACAAGAAGGCGGCGCAGCTTTTGGCTACGCGCCGGCGTGCCGGTAGCGGAACGGATGATTTTGAACGAGGCGATGTAAGGTAGCGTCATCAATGGTCTCCGAGGTCTGTAAGCTGGAAGAGGCCCGCTGTTGGTCTTGCATTCTCAACCATATCACGTTCGTTTCCGCCTACGTTGTCATCCTGGCAATAATGGCCGCCTTTCTTTACTTCACTCGCTTGCAAATGGCGTCTGCCCCGGGCAATGAACTTAACTCGAAGTAGCGTTGGCTTGGGCATGAGACTGGCCGCCGTGGCCCGCCGCGATAAAGCCGAAGTAATGGTACAGTTGTAATAATAACAATTCTTGTTCGTATTCAGTAATTCCGTGGGGATAGAGAAGTAATGTTGGAAGTAAAGGCATCAAGGAAGCGACAGTATGTAAACAAAAGAAAACTTGTGCGAATATTGACGCCGATATGGGCGTTTGGTCTGGGCGGTGCAGTGTCTCCTTTGCACGCCCAGTCCTCAGATGAGGTTTCCGTCAATACCTTGAATACGGTTGTGGTGACCGCCTCGGGGTTCGAGCAAGATATCATCGATGCGCCAGCTTCGATTTCTGTAATTCCCCGGGAAAAGCTCGAGCAGGGCGCCTATCGCGACCTGACCGATGCGCTGCGGGACGTGCCAGGTGTCATCATGACACCTTCGGATAACAATACGTCCGACATCAGCTTGCGTGGAATGGGCGCCAACTACACCCTTATCCTGGTCGATGGCAAGCGCATGAGTACCCGCGAAACCCAGACCAACGGCAGCACCGGTACAGACCAGAGCTGGGTACCGCCGCTCGAAGCGATAGAGCGGATCGAGGTTGTGCGCGGTCCGATGTCTTCGCTATACGGATCGGATGCCATGGGCGGGGTCATCAACATCATCACGCGCAAGGTGCCCAAGGAATGGAGCGGTTCGATTCGCCTTGACTCCACATTGCAAAGCCATTCGCACTCGGGCGATATGTACCAGGGCAACTTCTATCTGGCGGGTCCGATCAAGGACGATTTGCTGGGTTTGAGCCTTTACGGTGTTTACTCTCATCGCGACGAAGACGAGATAGAGCAAGGCTATAACCGACATGCCAATCGCGGCGTGACCGCGCGTCTGTCGCTTACACCTACCCGCGACCACGATATTCTTTTGGAGGCCGGGGCTTCCGAACAGAACTACCGCTCCACACCGGGTAACACCTTGCCCTTGACCGACCCCGAAAGTGATCGCGATTTCAAGCGCCAGAATTATTCTTTGACGCATAATGGCCGGTGGTCGTTTGGTACGTCAGACTCATACGTTCAACGGGAAGAGACTAAAAACGTTGCGCGGGATATGACGATCGAGAACACGGTCCTCAGCACCAGCTGGAGCATGCCGGTCCTGGACAATCATATAACGACTGTCGGCGCCTACTACAGCAATGAGCACCTCAACGATACGACGACCAACGCCATGTCGGACCGGTCAGCTGTGGAGCGGTGGCAGTATGCCTTCTTTGCCGAAGACGAGTGGCAGATGACAGAGTCATTCGCTTTGACAGGCGGTATCCGCATGGACCGCGACAAATTCGCGGGCGATCACTGGAGCCCGCGGCTGTATGGCGTATGGCACATGACAGACCGATGGACGTTGAAGGGTGGCGTATCGACCGGTTTTCGCGCGCCCTCCATGCGTCAGACGCTGCCCGATTGGGGCGCGACCAGCCGCGGCGGCAATATGTACGGCAATCCCGACCTTAAGCCCGAGAAGACCTTGACGAAAGAAATCGGCCTTCTATATAGCGGCGATAACGGCATGCTTGCCACGGTGACGCTGTTTGATAACGAGTTTACCGATAAGATTACCCGTGTGCCGTGCCCCGCATGCGGCCCGGTCAATTCTTTTGGGCGTTCGGCAACCACCTACACCAATGTGGACGACGCGATTACCCGCGGTGTCGAGGCATCGCTTTCGACGCCGTTGACCGACAATCTGGATATGACGTCGAGCTACACCTTTACCCATTCCGAGCAAAAGAGCGGCCAGTATGCCGGGAATCCGCTGAACCAGCTTCCCAAGCACATGTTCAATTTCGGCTTGAACTGGCAGCCGACTTCAAGAATCGAGAGCTGGCTGAAGGTGACGTATCGCGGCAAGGAAAGCGACCCGACGCAGGGAATATCGGCCAGCACGACCATGGCGCCATCATCGACGCTCGTGGATTTCGGCGGTTCGTATGCCGTCAACAAGACGGTAACGATGTACGCTGGCGTATATAACGCGCTCGATAAACGGGTTAGCTATGACGACTATGGCTACGTCGAGGACGGTCGCCGCTATTGGCTGGGTATGAGCATGAAGTTTTAATTCTGCTGGTCGGGCGCAGGAGCCGGTGCGTTCCCGTTCCCGACGCAAAAGTCCGAAAGCTTTGGAGCCGGACTAAGAACTGAGCATGCCGGCCATTGCGCTCTCGATCTCGGCAGCGCTGGGCATGGATACCGCGGCACCGTGTCGCGTAACCGAAATGCCGGCCAGTACGGCGGCAAAGTGCAGGGCGTCCGTAACGCTCAGCCCGCGTGCCAGCCCCGCGGCGAACCCGCCGGTAAAGCCGTCGCCGGCGCCCGTGGTATCGACGCACTGGCCCGCGTTGAACGCGGGTGCCAGGTGCACGCCATCGGCGTTGCAGAGCAATGCGCCTTTCTCGCCGAGGGTGATGACGACGTTGGCTGCGCCTTTGGCCAATAGCACTCTAGAGGCAGCCTCGGCGCTCTCAATGGAATTCACTTCGATGCCTGACAGAAGGCTGGCCTCTGTTTCGTTCGGCATGATGTAGTCGCATAGCGCGAAGATTTCGTCGGGCAGCGCACAAGCCGGTGCGGGGTTGAGGATGGCGATTACGCCGTTTTCCCGGGCAATCTCCAGTGCGCGTACGGCCACTTCAACGGGCTGTTCAAGCTGGACGACAAAGACCGCGGAAGCCGCAATATCGGAAGTCAGCGCGTCGACATCGCCGGCGGTCATGCGCTTCGATGCGCCAGGATATACGCAAATGCTGTTGAGACCGGATCGGGTGTCGACAAAGATGCTGGCCGCGCCCGTCACTTCGTCGTCCATGACCCGGGCTTTGCTGTGTATGCCTTCTTCGCGCCAGAGCGCGACGGCGTCCTGGCCGAAGGCATCGTTGCCTATCAACGTGAAAAAACCGACCTTGGCGCCTGCCCTGGCAGCGGCAATGGCCTGGTTGGAGCCTTTGCCGCCGTGGCTGCGCATAAAGCCATCTGCGGTAATGGTTTCTCCGGACGCCGGCATTCGGCGCCCGGAGAAAACCAGATCTGCGGCATAAATGCCAATAACAAAGATGCCGGAGCGCTTGCTTGTCATCGATACAGGTTCCTGACTACGAAGAAAGTTCCATTTCGTGCAGCTTTTCTACCCGTCGGCGGCAATCTTCGTCGGTGGAAAACTCCGCCTGCAGGTAGGACTCGACCAAGTCGTTGGCCAGCCAGGGGCCGACGATTTGCGCGCCGATGCACATGACGTTGACATCATCATGTTCGACGCTCTGGTGAGCCGAATGAATGTCGTGGCACACGGCAGCGCGGATGCCCCGGACCTTGTTGGCGGCAATACTGGCGCCAACGCCGGTTCCGCAGACCATGATGCCCCGGTCAGCGGCTCCAGCCTTGATCTGGTCCGTAAGCGCCCGGGCAATGTCCGGGAAATCCACTGGTTCGTCAGAATGGCTGCCGACGTCATGGATGTCGTGCCCCAGTCTCTTTACCGCTTCGATGATGGAACCCTTTAAAGACCAGCCGGCATGGTCAGAGCCGATGACTATACGCATATCGCTTCCTGAATAGTAATGTGTTGAGTTTATTTACTGCCGAGCATGTCTTTGGGCAGCTCGCTTCCATAGTATTTCTTGTAAATGGCATTGAGCTTGCCGTTCTCCAGATTGGTCTGGACCCAGGCGTTTACTTTCTCAAGCAATGCCTTCTCGCCTTTCTTCACGCCTATGGCGAGGTCGAAATTCTGGATGACGAACAATGGCTTGAAGTTGTCTTTTCCGATTTTCTTGTCGATGGCGTTGACCAGCGATTCGGATGTGGCAACCATTTCAGCCTGGCCACTTACCGCTGCAGTGACAAGAGTAGCATCGTCGTCATAGCGCGCAACGGTAAAGCCATGCTTGGACGCTTGAGGAGTCAGGGCTGTGTCCTGCGTCGTGCCGCGCGTTACCGAGACGGTACGGCCTTTCAGCGTTTCCATGCTGGTGACGGGCAGGGTCTGGTACCCGGCGACGACCGATTTCAGCACCGCATATGGCGTCGAGAAATCGATGACCTCCGCGCGCTGGGGTGTTACCGAGAGGGTCGAAACGACGATGTCCGCCTTGCCGGTCTGAAGATTGGGGATGCGGGTTGCGCCGGTGGTCTGGATCAGTTCGTACTTCAGGCCCCAGTCTTTGGCCAGCAGCTGGCCCACCTCGACATCGGCGCCCGTCGGTTCCATGGATGGTGTCATCATGCCGGCCGGTGGTATGCCCAGGTCGGTTGAGATGCGGATTTTCTTGCTTTCCATGATGTTATCCAGTACATCGGCACTGGCCGCTTGCATGCCGGTTCCCAGCAAGCCAGCGATGCACAGCAGGGAAGCCAGTAAGTTCTTCTTGGACATAGGTTTGTCTCCTTGGTGGTTAACAACGCTTCCTACAGTTCATTCTGCAGGAATTCTTTCAGCTCGAGGGTTTGGGGAGCGTTGAGCATGTCCGGAGGCCCTTTTTCCCAGACCCTCCCGTCATGCATGAAAATAATCGTATCCGCAATACGTCGCGCAAAGTTCATTTCATGGGTGACCATGATCATGGTCATGCCGTTCTTTGCCAGGTCTTCGATAACGCGCAGCACCTCGCCGGTAAGTTGAGGGTCGAGCGCGGAGGTCACTTCATCGAAAAGCATGACCTTGGGCTGCATCGCCAGCGATCTGGCAATGGCCACGCGCTGCTGTTGGCCGCCGGAAAGCTGCTCGGGGAACTGTTCCGCTTTATCCAGCAGGCCGACTTGCTCCAGCATCTTGTGGGCGAGCTGTCGCGCTTGCCCTTTGGGCAGGCGCTTCACCGAGGTGGGTGCCAGCATGATGTTTTCTTCCACCGTCAGATGCGGAAAGAGGTTATAGCTCTGGAAGACAATGCCCACATCCAGGCGCAGGGCTTTCAGGTTGGCTTTGGCCCCGACGTCGTGCCCGCAAACCGTAATGGACCCCTCGTCGATGCTTTCCAGATAGTCCATACAGCGCAGGGCCGTGCTTTTACCTGAGCCGCTGCGGCCTATGATGGCCACCACTTCACCGCGCGCGACCTCTATGTCGATGCCGCGCAGTACTTCGTTCTGGCCAAATCGCTTGCGCACGCCTTTCAGGCGGACGATGGACTCCGGGCTTTGTACTTCAGTGGTGTCAAGCATAAGCTTTTTCTCCAGCCCTGGCCTCGAGCCTGCGGCTCAGTATCGACAGGGGATAGCACATGAAAAAATAAAGCAGCGCGATCAGCAGGTAAATGATGAAAGGCTGGAAAATGGTGTTGTTGACGATCTGTCCGGCGCGCACAAGCTCGACAAAGCCAACGATGGACGCCAGCGACGTGTTCTTGATGATCTGCACCATGAATCCCACCGTGGGCGGCGTGGCGATGCGCACCGCTTGCGGCAGAATGACTTTGGTCATGCGCTGCGTTCTGGACAACGCCAGGCACTCGGCGGTTTCCCATTGCGCCTTGGGCACGGACTGTATCGATCCGCGCCAGCTCTCGCCCAGGTAGGCCGAAACGTATATCGACAGGGACGCAGATGCCGCCAACAGCGGCGATACTGACCACCCCAGCGACGGCAGCCCGAAATAAATCAGAAAGATCAGAACCAGTACCGGCGTGCCCTGGATCAGCTGGATGTATAGCGCCGTAATAGTCCTGAGCCAGCGCATGCCCGAGATGCGGCACAATGCCACGGTAAGAGCCAGGACGCCGCCGCAACAAAGGGCAATCAGCGATAGTCCCACCGTCCACAAAGCCCCTTGCAACAGGAAGGTCAGGTATCCAATAGCAAAACTTCCACCCATGTCCGTCCCCTCTGTTAGATAAGTGCTTCGAGTCTTCTGCGGCGCTTGAACAGCGCCAGCCCGAGGAGCCAGAAGGCGGCCCTCAGAAGCAGGGACAGG
The DNA here is from genome assembly GCA_036675955.1 of Orrella sp. Taxonomy (GTDB): domain Bacteria; phylum Pseudomonadota; class Gammaproteobacteria; order Burkholderiales; family Burkholderiaceae_B; genus Pollutimonas. The sequence goes on from JAKFDW010000331.1 coordinate 8,731, forward strand.
CAAACGTAGATCAGGCCCGTGACGATGTAGGTCTCAAGGGGGCGGTAGGTGTCGGACTGAATGAAGTTGGCGACGGCCGTGAGTTCTTCCGCGGAGATCTGCGAGCAGATGGAGGAAGCCAGCATCAGGAGCACGAACTGGCTTGTGAGCGCCGGATAGACGCGCTCCATGGCTTGCTTCAGCACAACATGCCAATATATTTGCGCACGCGACAAGCCCAGGGTTTCGGCCGCTTCGAGCTGGCCCCGTTCGATGGAGTCGAATCCGGCGCGCATGATTTCAGCGGAATAGGCGCCCACATTGATAGTAAGCGCCACTGCGGCAACCGTTACCGCATTCAGCGACAACCCAAGGCTGGACAGCCCGAAGTACACAAGAAATATCTGTACCAGCAGCGGCGTGTTGCGGATCGCCTCGACATAACCGCCGCACAGCTTGCGCAGCCATGTCGTGTGGCCGCGCTTTCCGATCGCGCAGAACGTTCCGACGATAAACCCGAACACCGTCGAGATAACCGTAAGCTTCATGGTGAGGTACATGCCCTGCACGATCATGTCCCAGCGCGCGAAGACCACCGAGAAATTCAAGTTCTCCATTGTGTTCTCCTAGCTGGGAGTCTGGTTCGACATCCGGTCATACACAGTGAAGAGGGCCTGATTGCCATTGGAGCCCTCGCCATGCACGCGCGCGTCGAGGTACTGCGTTGTGACCAGCGAAGTGGCCGGCAAGGGTACCGCAAGTTCGAAGGCCATCTCCTGCACAAGCTTGAGGTCCTTGAGCATAAGATCGATGCGGAAGCCGGCGGCCGTGTCGCCGTTGATCATCGCGGGCCCCAGTTTGTCCAGCATCCATGACGCGGCCGACCCACCCAGAAGCACTTCGCGCAACACGGACAAGTCGACGCCCGAGGCGCGGCCCAGCGCCAGTGCTTCGCAGATTGCCTGAATGTTGACGCCGCAGATCAGCTGATTGCATAGCTTGAGCGTCTGTCCGGCGCCGCTTGTGCCGACATGGGTAATCGTCGTGCCCATGCCGCGGAATACGGGAAGGGCGCGTTCAAAGGCTTCTTTTTCGCCGCCGGCCATAATGGTAAGGCTGGCATTCTGGGCGCCTACCGGGCCACCCGACACGGGCGCATCGAGAAAAGCGACGCCTTGTCGGGATAGGTCGGCGCTGATCTGGCGGACAGCAACTGGCGCGATGGTGCTCATGTCGATGATCAGTCGCGCGGCCGGCGGGGTGGACAACAAGCCTCCATCTCCATACACCACCGACTGTACGTCAGGAGTATTGGGCAGCATCAGCACGACGGCATCGGAAAGCTGGCCGACTTCTTTCACGCTTCGCGCCGCGGTGGCGCCGTTCTGTACGGCCAGGTCGACAGCGGGCGCCGCAACATCGTAAACCACGAGTTCGAAGCCAGCCTTTTGCAAATTGGCGGCCATGTGGCGGCCCATTGTGCCCAGACCGATGAAGCCAATGCGTTTACTCGTGATAGTGCTCATGTGGATAGCCTATAGGTCTTGTGTGCGATGCACTGGTTCAGCGACGTGCGCATCAGTTCAGTGCAACGCGTAGCGCAGTCTGATACCGGCGGGCATCTCCGATCTGGAAATGCACCCTTAGCTGGCGGTCGGCCGCCTCGGCATCCTTTTCGGCCAACGCCCGGAAAATCCGGCGATGGTCGTCAATGATCTGTTCCTTGAGCTCGGGCGCAAGATCCACGACCCCGCGCCTTTCCTTGTGCAGCTTGAGCAATAGCGGTTGCATGGAGCTGTACAGGCTGATCAGCGTTTCTGAACGGCTGGCGCGCAGGATGGCGGAGTGGAAATTGAAATCGGCCACTCCGCCACCGTCGGCATCGTCGATGGTGTTCTGGATGGCGGTCAGCGCCTGGCTTATTTCTTCAAGGTCGCGCGCGGTAATGCGTTCGCAAGCCAGGCGTATGGCCTGGCATTCAATGGCGATCCGTGCCTGCATGATGTCGTCGATGACGCCCTGGTCCTGAGCCAGGGTAAAGGCGAATATGTCGCCCAGCACGGATACGTCGGGCTTGCGAACGAAGGTGCCTACCCGTTCGCGAATTTCGACCACGCCTATCATGGCGAGGGCGCGCAGCGCTTCGCGCACGACTGGGCGGCTGACGTTCAGGTGCTCGGCAAGCTCGCGTTCCGGAAGAAGCAGGTCGCCAGGGCGCAGGCTGTCGCCCAGCAGTTTTTCCCGGAGAAACAGAAACACTTTCTCGAAGCCCTGCTTGGCGTCTTCGGAGGTTCGAACGATTTGTGCTGTGCTTGTGGTCATGCCTGTGGTTTTACCACGGTGTTTACAGTGGCTTATACCGGGGTTTTCCCTTGTAAATGGTCTATAGTGGTATCGCAAAGTCCGAAATTTGCAGAGTCCGAGATTTGCCTTCACGACATTTTTACGCGACAGGAGGAACACTGCATGAACGATTCAAGCAAGAAACCAGCTGCCGGTTCCACCACAGGCGCCGGGGCGGCGGCTCCCAGCGACCGTCATTCTCTTACCATAGGCCCCAATGGCCCGATTCTTCTCCACGATGTCCATTTTCTCGAGCAGATGGCGCATTTCAATCGCGAGAAAGTGCCTGAACGCCAACCGCACGCCAAAGGCGCAGGGGCATTCGGAGTATTTGAAACAACCGAGGACATGTCCCCCTATACCAAGGCGGCGCTCTTTCAAAAAGGCTGCAAGACCGAAATGCTAGCGCGGTTCTCCACCGTGGCCGGTGAGGCCGGCAGCCCGGACACCTGGCGGGATGTGCGCGGTTTCTCGTTGAAGTTCTACACCGACGAAGGAAATTACGACTTGGTCGGAAACAATACGCCCGTCTTTTTCGTGCGCGACCCCATGAAGTTTCCGCACTTCATCCGCAGCCAGAAGCGCCTGCCGGATTCGGGTTTGCGAGACAACCATATGCAATGGGACTTCTGGACCAATAATCCTGAATCGGCCCATCAAGTTACCTATCTGATGGGCGATCGTGGCTTGCCACGCACGTGGCGCCACATGAACGGCTACGGTTCGCATACTTATATGTGGATCAATGCCGCCGGTGAAAAATTCTGGGTGAAATACCACTTTCATACCGACCAGGGCATGGAGTTTTTCGACAACGACCAGGCACGCGACATGGCCGGCCTGGACGCCGATTACCACCGTCGCGACTTGTTCGAAGCGATTCAGCTTGGCGAGCACCCCAGCTGGACCTTGTCTGTGCAGATAATGCCCTATGCCGAGGCTCAAACGTATCGCATCAACCCATTTGACCTCACCAAAGTCTGGTCGCACAAAGACTATCCGCTGATCAAAGTGGGTACGATGACACTGGACCGCAATCCCGAGAACTTCTTTGCCCAGATCGAACAGGCCGCCTTTTCACCGGGCAACACGGTGCCGGGCATTGGTCTTTCGCCAGACAAGATGCTGCTTGGAAGGGCCTTTGCCTACAACGATGCGCAACGCAACCGGATCGGTACGAATTTCCATCAGTTGCCCGTGAATCAGCCGAAAGTCCGCGTCAATACATATATGTTCGATGGGCAGATGGCTTATGAACATAGCGGCAATGCGCCGGTCTACGCGCCCAATAGCGGTGACCGCACATGGACCGATCCGTCTGGCGAGGTCGATGACGGCTGGGAAGCCGACGGCGAGATGGTGCGCTCGGCCTATACCCTGCATCCAGAAGACGACGACTTCAGCCAGCCTGGCGCCTTGCTGCGGGACGTCTTCAATGACGAGCAACGCGACAGGCTGGTTGAACAGGTCGCAGGCAGTTTGCTTGGAGGCGTGCGCAGCCCGGTACTGGAGCGGGCGTTCGATTACTGGAAAAGTATCGATGCCATTGTCGGTCGACGGATCGAGGAAAAAGTACGTGCAGGCAAAGCCGCAGAGCCCGCTGCGGGCATGGGCGAAGCCTGAGCCCTGGCGGGGCTGCCGTCGGTGGCGACCGGGCTGTTCTAGTGCCGCCTTCTGTGATGGTATAGAAGCGTATAGACAGCAAGGTTGCCCACGACCAGCAACACCGCCAGCAGCGTTTGCATGCCTCTTGTAAGCCCCGGGGGATATATAGCCAGCAGCAAGTAGTGTTCAATAAAACTTCCGCTGTAACCCTCACTACCCGCCATCTGCCGCAAGGTGTTTTCCAATGGGGTAAGCGGGCATATCCAGCCCATCGCGATAACGACGGCTCCCCACACCAGGGCGGGCAAGTGCACCAAAGCAATCGATGGCTTCCACAGTGCCAGCAAGCCTCCGAACATCACAAATGCGATGAATGCGGCATGCGCCAGCAAAACGAGATCGGCAAGGGTCTGGTAGATCATCGCCTGGTCACGTACGTGTGCCGTGCCGCGAGGCATTCTCGGTGTCGAACGAATACTGACGCATGGCTGATGGATACCTCCTGGTCGCCGCAAAAAACCTGTGCCGCGCACTGCGCGCGTAGACCGCTTGTAACACCCCGACATAGGCGATGGCACATCGAAATGCCGGTTCATGTTACTACTGATCGCGGCGTTTGCTAAAAGCTTCATGGCGGCGCCGGTTTGCAATGAACAGGGTTAATGCATGACAAAAAGCAGTTTCAGTACGGGTATGGACACAGCGCGGGTGGGAGCCTGCTTCATGGTCATCGTCTTGCACGTGGCGGCGGTCAATTTCAGTGTTTTCGACGACCAGTGGTGGGCGTCCAATTTCTACGATTCTCTTACGCGTAGCTGCGTCCCGGTATTCTTGATGATTTCCGGCGTTTTATTGTTGAACAAACAGGAAGACATTCCCGCGTTTTTCACCAAGCGATTTTTCCGCATACTGCCCCCATTGCTTTTCTGGTCGCTGTTCTACATGATCTGGAACAGCCTGCAGGGCAGGGGATATGGCGCCTGGCCGGAATGGATCAAGGCGGTGGCCAGCGGGCCTGTCGTTTTCCACTTATGGTATCTGTACGCGATACTGGGCATCTACCTGTTTGTGCCGCTGCTGCGCCATGTCTGGGCCTCATCCCAGGCATCCGACAAAAGAGCTTTCTTGTTGCTGTGGATGCTTGTATCGGGATGGCCCATCGTCGGAGCAGGTTTCGGACTGGACAGCGATTTTTTACTTTTGTCTTCGGCAACGCCGGTGATAGGGCTTATGGGTTACCTGTTTCTGGGCGCCTATGTGTACGAGATATATCAGAACAAGCTTTCCAAGGCCCAGTATTGGTGGGCCAGCGCCGGGCTTTTCATTGTGTTCAGCGTGCTGACGATGATCGCGACGTTCATTTATTCCAGGCATGTCAATGCACCCAATGCCTTGTTCTACGATTACCTCTCGCCGCTGGTCATGGCGGCATCCGTTTGCATTTTCAATGTTCTGTATGGCCTGGGCAGCAAGCTGCGACCTTACGCGGAGGTATTGAACCGTTTGTCGGCGTGCACGCTGGGTATTTACTGCATCCATATTTTCGTGATGGACCGCTTCGAAGCGATGACCGGTCTTCTCGGGTCGGCGAAGTCGTCCTGGTGGTCTATTCCGTTTACCGCGTCTCTGGTGTTTGCCGTGTCGCTGTGTCTCATCCTGTTGCTCAGACGCTTCCGGCCATTTCTTCATGTGACGTGAAGGGCGGGGCAGCTGTGTGGATGGCGGCGCATGCGCTTGTGGTTGACCGTCAAAGCTCCTAACATGGGGCAGGTATTCTTTCCCATGCCCAAGGAGTGTCGCGATGACCAACCATGTCTATAAGCAGCTCGACCTGACAGGCTCGTCCAACGTAGGAATAGAGGACGCCATACACAACGCCATTGCCAAAGCGCATGAAACTGTCCGCAATATTCAATGGTTTACCGTCACCGAAACACGAGGTCATGTGTCCGACGGCAAGGTGGCGCATTGGCAGGTTTCCCTGAAAATCGGCTTCACACTGGAATAATTCGGTCAGCGCGGCTGCATTGTTTTGTTCAGCAATGCGCGCATGTGTTGCCAGTGCGATCCTTGCCAGAATATTCCCTCGCAAACATCGCAAGTGCTGAAGTCTTCATAGATTGCCCGGGTGCGCGGGGGTATTCGATGCCATATCGCGGCTTTGTCGATAGGGCGCAGAGGCGCATTGCATTTGAGGCATAAGGAAAAGGGCCGCGCGCTGCGGCTCAGGTCCAGCCGATCGACAACCTCGCGTAGCTGTTGCTCGGACTTCAATGCCCGTACATAGCAGCCGTGTGTAATGGTTCGCCGTTTCAGCAGTTCCCGATCGCGGGACAGCACGATGCGATGCTGGCGCGCGGCAATCGCTTCGATTTCATCGTCCTGGTAGTTATTTTCGTATAGCGTATCGAAGCCGGCCAGTCGCAACAGGCGTGCGAGACCTCCGAGGTGCGCGTCGGCGATGAAGTGCAGGGTGCGCAAAGGGCGGTCGCGCACGCGCAACAGTTCGCTTACGTCGAGGGCTTCGAATTTGGGATAGACGGTCACGCGGTCGCCGTCGTTCAACATTCTGTCGAAGTCGACCGATACACCGTTGATCAGCACGATTTCAACTTCCGTGTGTGGGACGCCCAGCGCCTCTATCATGTGCTTGACCGTGACAGCGCGCGCGCAAGGGGCGTCAAAAGCCCGGCGGCGCCGTTCAGGAGCAAGGAAATCGTTGAGTTCTTCGTAGAATCGGAAAGTAGCGGTAACCATGGTGCCCCGCTGCGGTGGTTCAGACCCGTGATGCGCTGGCCGGCGCGGTCAGCGTACAGGCAGGAAATTGAAGAAAAGCAGGCCTTGCATATAGTTGATGCCGACTCGCCGCAGGTTCTCGTCCAGCAGGTTTGCCACGAGGTCCAGACGCCCGACCAGTTGTCCAAATTCGCGTTCGAAGCTGAGATTGGAGATGTCGTCCGAGATCTCGTTGGCAAGAAGCAAGGGGCGGTCGGCAGCGTCGCGGCGCGTCGCCAGCAACCAGGCTGCAATTTCCACGTTTCTTGCCGCATTGTAAACATGCTGCGCATTCAGTACATCGGTGGCATAGAAGCGTGTCTTGCCATTATGGGCGCGCACGATCGTATCGGACAGCCCGAAGATGAATGTTCCTACACGATCGCCCTGGTAGTCGGGATCCAGCGCCAGCGACAGAATTTCAATATCGTGCAGGGCGGCCAGATCGCCGGGGCCCTGGCCCGTCCGGATAGCCTGTTGCCCCCTCTTCACTGCTTCGGCAAGGCTTCGGGCGCCCGTCTTGCGCCATTCTTCGGGGTTCCGGCGATAGAGTTTTTCAAGCAGGCGGCTCAGGCTATCGAGATTGTCGCGCATGGCGATTGTGACGGTACGGTTGAAATCGGTTTGCCCGAGCTGGTCGAACGACATTTGCTCGTTGTGAGGCTGGGGAGATCCGGGGGCAAGCCCCGTCCCCATGCATCCCGACAAGGCCATGGTTGCCACCAGCGCCATCCATGCCACACTGCAACGCTTCATTGTGCCACCATTTCCTTGATGCGCTGCCCCGTGTCGGGTCACCGGCGCATTCCCGCAGTCAGATGCCTTTC
>JAKFDW010000332.1:0-10839 GCA_036675955.1 Orrella sp.
AACGAATCGTTGGTGGAGGTGTCGCCGTCGACCGTGATGCGGTTGAAAGAACGGTTGGCGATCTCGCGCGCCATGTCTTTCAGCAGCGCCGGCGCAATGCCGGCATCGGTTGCCAGGTAGCCCAGCATGGTCGCCATGTTCGGACGTATCATGCCGGCGCCCTTGCTGATGCCGGTAATCGTGATGGTCTTGTCGCCCAGGGCGACACGCTGCGATACGATCTTGGGCTGCGTATCGGTGGTCATGATGCTGTGGGCGGCGGCGAACCAGTTATTGGCGTCCAGGCTGGCCACGGCGGCCGGCAGTCCGGCGACCAGGCGGTCCACAGGCAGGGGTTCCAGGATGACGCCGGTGGAGAATGGCAAGACCTGTGCAGGCGCGACATCGAGCAGTCCGGCCAGTGCCTCGCACGTGTCCTTGGACGCCTGCAATCCGCTTTCGCCCGTGCCGGCGTTGGCATTGCCGGTGTTGATGACCAAGGCGCGGATTCCTTGATTCGCGGCCAGATGGGCCTCGCAGACCTGTACGGGCGCGGCGCGGAACCGGTTCTGGGTGAATACGCCGGCCACGCTGCTGCCTTCAGCCAGGCGAAACACTGTCAGGTCGCGGCGATTGGCCTTGCGTATGCCGGCTTCTGCTATGCCTATTTCAACGCCTGCGACAGCAAAGATGCTTGATTCCGGCGGGATGTACAAATTGACGGCCATGACGGTGACTCAACAAAAAAAAGGGAAAGAATAGGCCAGCTGCGCGCGCGGCCGTGACTGCCAATTCTATCAGGAGCGGCCGGGAAGTTTGGCCTGCGTCATGGTCTTGAGTTCGCCCAGTGCGTCGAAAAGGGCGCTGCGGCTTTTTTCCGACAAGCCGCCGAACATGGCCCGTATCCATTCTTCGTGCAATCTGGCCATTTTCTTGAATGTGCGCTTGCCCTTGGCCGTAAGCCGGATCAAGGAGCTGCGCCGGTCGGAAGCGACCTTGATGCGTTCGACCAGCCCTTCTTTTTCGAGTTGGTCGGTGATGCCGGTGATATTGCCGTTGGTGACCATCATGTGCTGCGATAGTTCGCTCATTTTCATGCCGCCGGGGACACGCTGCAATTGCGCCATCAGGTCGAAGCGCGGGAGCGTGGTTTCGAATTCCGTACGAAGACGGCTGCGGATTTCGCCTTCGATCAGGTTGCAGCAAGTAAGCAGCCGCAGCCACAGGCGCAGGTCCTGGTGGTCTTCGGGCACGGCGCGGCTTTCAAGGTCGGGAGTGCGTTGTAGTATTGCGGTATAGGACATTTCGCTCATGTTGTAGAACCCGGATTAAGCACCAAGATAGTTTAATCTTCAATTACATGGTGATGTTAAATTGCTGTGGGGTAGTGATCAAAGCAAGTGTAATAAGCAACTCTGTCGACATCTTTGATGTTATGCAGGGAACACGAAAAAAAAATAGCAAATGGAGACAGTATTTATGTTTCAACCATTTTTTGGCCAGAGTTATGCCGATGCCAGGGCGCGCTTCATTGCAGCGGCAACGCAGCAGCAATGCTCCATGCAGTCATATGTGAATCCGAGGGGCCCGGGGGTGAGCGGCGAAGTCTTGTCGACCGACGTGGCGTATTTTGGTTCTGACGATGCGCGCGCATTGCTGGTCTTGACTTCCGCCATGCATGGCGAGGAAGGGTATTGCGGTTCCGGTTGCCAGGTGGCCTTGTTGAACGACCAGCCGCTGCTCGATAGGGCGCGTGCCAACGGGATAGGCATCCTGCTGATCCATGCCGTCAACCCCTATGGCTTTTCGTGGGGACATCGCACGAACGAAGACAACGTGGATTTGAACAGGAATTTCTGCGATTTCAGCAAACCGCTGCCCGACAACCCTCATTACCGTACGCTGCATCCTTTGTTGGTTCCGCAGGCATGGCCGCCGGGACCCGAAAATGCCGCGGCCATCCAGTCATTTATCAGTACAGAAGGAGAGCAGGCCTACCGCGAAGGCATGATGCTGGGCCAATTCAGCCACCCTGATGGCTTGTTCTACGGCGGCCAGGGGCCGGCCTGGAGCAACACTACACTGCGTGGCATTTTCCGCCGCTATGGTCGGAACCGCGACCGCATGGCCTGGATCGACTATCACACCGGATTAGGTCCCTATGGGCATGCCGAAAAAATCTTCGTGCAGAAGACGGAAGCAGACTATCGTCGGGCGCGTGGCTGGTGGGGCAACGACGTGGTTTCGGTGGTCGATCCTGAAACCAGCACGGTGGACATAGGCGGGACGGGCACGCGCGCCATGCTGGAAGAGTGTCATCAGGTTCCAGAGCTCACGTTCCTGGCCCTGGAATTCGGGACCTTGCCCATGAGCGAGGTGTTTCTTGCCTTGCGCAGCGATCGTTGGCAGGCAGGCAGCAGCACTGTCAGCGCTACGCAGCGCAGTGCGATAAAGACCGCTCATAAGGCGGCGTTCTATCCTGATAGCGACGACTGGCGCGGGGCTGTCATAGGACAGTCGCGCACCAGTTTGTTGCAGGCCTTGTACGGTTTGTCCGATCGATAAGCGGGCCTGCGTCAGAGCGGCTGCGGCTGCTTGCAGCGCTATGGAGGTTTCGGGGCTAGCCGCCGATCAAATTTCTTGCCAATGGTTTTCTCAGTCTATATAGTTTAGGCTTAAAGTATTGGAGCAGCGCATGAAAGTCGTTTGCATTGGTGGAGGGCCCGCTGGCCTGTATTTTGGTCTGCTCATGAAGCTGACCGATGCCGGCCATGACATAACGGTTGTCGAGCGCAATCGGCCTTACGATACGTTCGGGTGGGGCGTCGTGTTTTCGGATGCCACGCTGGAGAACCTCAAGGAGGCCGACCCGGTGTCCGCCACGCAGATCAGCGACGCTTTCAACCATTGGGACGACATCGCCATTCATTACAAGGGCCGCAGCATGCGCAGCAGCGGCCATGGCTTCATCGGCATAGGCCGCAAAAAACTCCTCAATATTCTGCAGGCGCGCTGCGAAGAAATCGGCGTGAATCTGGTGTTCGAGACCGACGTCGTCGATGATCAGGCGATTGCCGAGAAATATGGCGCCGACCTTGTCATCGCTTCGGACGGCCTCAACAGCCGCATTCGCACGCGTTACGCGGCCACCTACAAGCCTGATATCGATACGCGCCAGTGTCGTTTTGTATGGCTGGGCACCCGGCAGACATTCGATGCGTTTACCTTTGCCTTCGTCCAGACCGAGCACGGCTGGTTCCAGGCCCATGCTTATCAGTACGAGCCTGGGATGTCGACCTTCATTGTCGAGACGCTCGACGACACCTGGAAGGCGGCAGGCCTGGATGCAATGGGCCAGGAAGAAGGCATCGCATATTGCGAAAAGCTTTTCGCGCCATGGCTGGGCGGCAACGCCCTGATCTCCAATGCCGCTCACCTGCGCGGTTCGGCCATCTGGATCCGTTTCCCGCGAGTCATCTGCGATGCATGGGTGCATCAACAGGCATTGCCCGGCGGCCGTACGGTTCCCGTCGTGTTGATGGGCGATGCGGCGCATACCGCGCATTTCTCGATCGGCTCGGGTACCAAGCTTGCGCTGGAAGATGCCATTGAGTTGAACCGTTCGATTCGCGCCTGCAATAATCAGTTGGCGACCGCGTTGGCTCACTATCAGGAGCTGCGTAGCGTCGAAGTGTTGAAGATCCAGAACGCGGCGCGCAACTCCACCGAATGGTTCGAGAACGTCTCCCGGTATGCCCGCTTCGAACCGGAGCAGTTCGCCTATTCCTTATTGACGCGGTCGCAGCGTATTTCACACGAAAATCTTCGTTTGCGCGACGCGTCCTGGCTGGAAGGCTATGAGCGTTGGATGGCTGGCATGGCTGGCGCGCCGAGCAATGATGAGCATTTTTGTCCCCCGATGCTCACGCCGTATACGGCCCGCAGCATACGTTTGAAGAATCGCATTGTGGTTTCGCCCATGGCGATGTATTCCAGTGTGGACGGCATTCCGGGCGACTTCCATCTTGTGCACCTGGGCGCACGGGCCATGGGCGGGGCCGCGCTGGTGATGGTGGAGATGACCTGCGTTTCACCCGAGGCACGCATTACCCCCGGCTGTCCGGGACTGTGGAATGACCGGCAGACCGCGGCGTTCAAGCGCATCGTTGATTTCGTCCATGGCAACAGCGATGCCAGGATAGGCATCCAGTTGGGGCATGCAGGGCGCAAGGGATCGACACGCGTCAGTTGGGAAGGCACGGATATGCCTTTGGCGGAAGGGAACTGGCCTTTGTTGTCGGCATCGGCGCTTCCCTATATCGACGGTGTATCGCAGGTCCCGCAAGCCATGTCGCGGGCCCAAATGGTATCGGTGCGCGATGAGTTCGTGGCAGCGGCCGTGAGAGCCGCCGAGGCGGGTTTCGATTGGCTGGAACTGCATTGCGCACACGGCTATCTGCTGTCGAGCTTTATTTCCCCGCTTACCAATCAGCGGAACGATGAATACGGCGGATCACTGGAAAACCGGCTGCGTTACCCCCTGGAAGTCTTTGCTGCGGTGCGGGCCGTGTGGCCCGAGCATCTTCCCATGTCGGTCCGTATTTCGGCGCACGACTGGGTGGAAGGAGGGATAACGGCGGACGACGCGGTTGAAATCGCCCGCCGCTTCAAGGCTGCGGGCACGGACATGGTGGATTGCTCGTCAGGACAGGTAAGCAAGGCGGAGCAGCCGGTTTATGGACGCATGTATCAAACGCCTTTCTCCGATCGTGTCCGAAACGAGGCGCAGGTGCCCACTATTGCAGTGGGCGCGATTTTCGAAGCCGACCATGTCAACAGCATCATCGCCTCGGGACGAGCCGACCTCTGTGCCTTGGCCCGCCCGCATCTTGCCGACGCCTCATGGACTTTGCGCGAATCGGCAAGGATAGGAGCAAGCGACGTGGCGTGGCCCAGGCAGTACTTCCCCGCTAAACGGCAATTGGAAACGAATTTTGAACGGGCGGCCGCGTATGCGCAGCCGTTAGGAAAATGAACGACTCCCGGCTTTTGGATGGGCGGCATGCCCTTGTTACCGGCGGTTCGCGCGGAATAGGCTTTGCCATTGCACAACGGCTGCTTGGCATGGGCGCCCGGGTGACCGTGGTCGGCCGCAACGAGAGTGGGCTGAAAGAGGCGGCACAGCGGCTTTCTGTTCATGGAGAAGCCGCGTGCGCCAGCGGTGATATTTCCCTGCGCGCCGACGTGGACGACATTTTTCTGAGGGCCAGGGCTGCCTTCGGTCCGATCGATATCCTGGTGAACAATGCCGGCCAGGCATCAAGCGAGCGTTTCGACAAGGTCGATGAAGCCGCCTGGCAGCAGATGATCGCGGTCAATCTGACCGGCACTTTTTATTGCATGCAGGCGGGCTTGCACGACATGCTCGAACGCCGGTGGGGACGCATCGTCAATGTTGCCAGTACCGCGGGCCTGGTGGGCTACGCCTATGTCGGCGCCTATTGCGCGGCCAAGCACGGCGTCATGGGCCTGACCCGCTCTTTGGCGCTGGAAGTCGCGAAGAAGGGGATAACGGTCAACGCGGTGTGCCCCGGGTATACCGAAACCGACATTGTCCACGAAGCCATTGCCAATATTTCCCGCAAGACCGGCATGACGTCCGAGCAGGCCAAGGGCAAGCTGGCCGAGCGCAATCCGCAGGGCTGCCTGGTGCAGCCGGACGACGTGGCGCAGGCGGTGGCCTGGCTGTGTTCCCCGGGCGCCTCGGCTGTCAATGGGCAATCGATACCGGTGGACGGCGGCGAAGTGATGACCGGCTAGGTCAACCATATTGAGGAGCAAAAAATTGAACGAAACGCTGCACACCATGGATGGCCACAAGCGCCTTTATGCCGGCTACCAGGCCAATAATTTCCGGTGGGATGTGTCGGACGATGGCAAGGTGGCGACCATCACCCTGAATCGGCCCGAACGCAAGAATCCGCTGACGTTCGATTCGTATGCCGAATTGCGCGACCTGTTTCGGGGCCTGGTGTACGCCAGCGATATCAAGTCTGTCGTGGTAACGGGCGCGGGGGCCAACTTCTGCTCGGGCGGCGATGTGCACGAAATTATCGGACCTCTCACCCGGATGTCCATGCCGGAACTGCTGGACTTCACGCGGATGACGGGGGATCTGGTAAAGGCCATGCGCGCCTGTCCCCAACCCGTGGTGGCGGCGGTCGACGGCATTTGCGCGGGGGCGGGCGCCATGATTGCCCTGGCATCCGATATGCGTATCGGCACGCCGCAGGCGCGTACCGCTTTCCTGTTTACCAGGGTGGGGCTGGCGGGTGCCGACATGGGCGCCTGCACCTTGTTGCCTCGCATGATAGGACAGGGAAGAGCATCCGAGCTGCTGTATACCGGACGCGCCATGACGGCCGACGAAGGGCTGGCCTGGGGGTTTTTCAATAGTTTGCAGTCCTCGGGCGCGGTGCTGGGCGCTGCACAGGACTTGGCGCGGCAATTGGCCGATGGACCGACTTTCGCGCACGGCATGACCAAGAAACTGCTGCACCAGGAGTGGAACATGGGGGTGGACGAAGCCATCGAAGCCGAAGCCCAGGCGCAGGCGATTTGCATGCAGACCAAGGACTTCCGGCGCGCGTACGACGCTTTCGTGGCCAAGCAGAAGCCCATTTTCGAAGGCGACTGAATAATGGAAAAATCGGCCCATACTGACACGTTCGCGCGTGACCATCTGCCCGCGCCGGAATACTGGCCTGAACTGTTGCTGGACGATAATCCGGATCTCGTCTACCCGTCGCATCTGAACTGCGCGGTTGCCCTGGTCGATGAGCGCGTCCGGGAAGGAATGGGCGAGCGGACAGCGCTGCGTTGGCGCGATGAATCCGGCAAGCAAAGCATGAGCTATCGTGCCCTGATGCAGTTGGTCAACCGGATCGCGCATGTCCTGGTGCAAGACATGCAGTTGCAGCCGGGCAACCGGGTGCTGCTGCGCGGTCCCAATAATGTGATGATGGCAGCGTCGTGGCTGGCGGCCGTCAAGGCCGGGCTGGTAACCGTGCCCACCATGCCTTTGCTCAGGGCCTTCGAGCTCAAGCAAATTATCGACAAAGCGCAGATACAGGCGGTTCTGTGCGACAAGCGGCTTTCGGCGGAAATTGAATATTGCCGTGACCCGGACCACGCCGGTTTTTGCCCGCAGCTGACTCATGTGCGTTATTTCCATGACGACAGCCCGGACAGCGTGGATCGGCTGGCGGCGGCCAAGCCCGACAACTTCCAGGCCTGCGAAACCGCCATCGATGATGTCTGTCTCATCGCGTTCACTAGCGGCACGACCGGCAAGCCGAAGGGCTGCATGCATTTCCATCGTGATGTGCTGGCAATGTGCGACACGTTTTCCCGCCACACCTTGCGCATGAACGCGGACGACATCGTTTGCGGTACGCCTCCGCTGGCGTTTACTTTCGGTCTGGGCGGCTTGCTGTGCTTCCCTCTGAGAGTGGGCGCCTCCACGGTATTGGCCGAGAAGCTGTCGCCCGACGAGTTGCTGGCCACCATCCAGGACTTCGGGGCAACCATGAGCTTTACCGCACCGACCTTTTATCGCCAGATGTCCGCCCTTGTCGACAAGTACGATCTTTCTTCTCTGAAGAATTCGGTATCGGCGGGCGAAGCCTTGCCGGATGCGACACGGCAACTGTGGAAGACGGCCACCGGCATCGAAATGATAGATGGCATAGGCGGCACCGAGATGATACATGTCTACGCGTCGAGCGCCGGTAACGATGTGCGCCGAGGCGCGATCGGCAAGGTCGTGCCGGGCTACGTGGCGCAGGTCGTCGACGAGGACTTTCAGCCGGTCCAGCCTGGCGTAGTGGGCAGGCTGGCGGTCAAGGGCCCTACCGGGTGCCGTTATCTCGATGACGAGCGCCAGCTCGTATTTGTGCAGCAAGGCTGGAATTTGCCCGGCGACACTTTCGCCATGGATGAGGACGGTTATCTTTACTACCAGGCGCGCAATGACGACATGATCGTTTCCGCCGGCTACAACATCGCCGGACCGGAAGTGGAAGGCGCATTGTTGCTGCACGATGCGGTGGCCGAATGCGGGGTGGTGGGGCAACCGGATGCCGAGCGCGGAAGCATTGTGAAGGCGTTCGTGGTGCTCAAGCCAGGGTTGCAGGAAGGCCCGGCCATGGTCAAGGCCTTGCAGGATCACGTCAAGGCGGTCGTTGCACCCTATAAATACCCGCGGGCCATTGAGTTCGTCGACAGTCTTCCACGCACCGAAACAGGTAAGCTGCAGCGCTTCGTGCTGCGCCAAAGATCGATTGAAAAGAGGAAAACGGAATGATCACATTGCAACCGCCAACGTGGCTGGAGCCGCGCGGTTATGCGAATGGCATCATGACTGAAATGAGCGTGGGCAGCCGCCTGGTATTCGTGGGCGGACAGATAGGCTGGAACGGGCAGCAGCAATTCGAAACCGACGATTTTGCCGAGCAAGTGGGCCAGGCGCTGCGCAATATTGTTGCCATTCTGGAAGAGGCGGGGGCCGGCCCGGAACACATTACGCGCATGACCTGGTATGTGTGCGACAAGAACGAGTACGTGGCTGCGCTGCGCGACGTCGGCCGCCACTATCGGGAGGTCATCGGGCGCCACTTTCCCGCCATGACAGCGGTTGAAGTGGCGGACTTGGTCGAGGACCGTGCCCGGGTTGAAATCGAAGTGACGGCTGTGGTTCCGCCGGCGGCGCCGTAAGCCTGCCTTGGCGGGCAGGATGGAGGCGTCGGTACTACCCCCGCCGGCCGGCTTTGTTTAAAGTGCGGAAAACACTTCTTCGGCAATATCCAGGGTCTTCTGTACCACTTCATCGTCGTGGGCCGATGAAATGAAGCCCGCTTCATAGGCCGACGGTGCGAAGTACACGCCTTTGATCAACATGGCGTGGAAGAACCGTTTGAAAAGCTCGACGTCGCAGCGTGAGACCTCTTCGAAAGTGGTCGGCACGGCGTCGCTGAAGTAAAGGCCGAACATGCCTCCGACATAGTCCGTGCACATTGCAATGCCGGCGGCGGCGGCGCGTTCGGCAAGGCCGCCGGCAAGCTTTCTGGATTGCGCCTCCAGGCGATCATAGAATCCGGGCTCGCCCAATAACTTTAGCGTGACCAGCCCTGCGGCGACGGCGACGGGGTTGCCCGACAGCGTGCCCGCCTGGTATACGTTTCCTATGGGCGCGATGTGTTCCATGATGTCGGCGCGGCCACCGAAGGCGCCCACGGGCATGCCGCCGCCGATGACTTTGGCCAGGGTGGTGATATCGGGCGTGACGCCCGTCAAGCCCTGTACGCCTTGCGGTCCGGCACGAAAACCCGTCATTACTTCGTCGAAAATAAGCAGTGCGCCATATTGCGTGCACAGCGATCGCAACCCCTCCAGAAACCCCGCTACAGGCTTGATGAGGTTCATGTTGCCGGCGATCGGTTCGACGATAATGCAGGCGATTTCAGACCCGTATTCCTGGAACGCGGCTTCGACGGCCTGCAGCTTGTTGTAGTCGAGCACCAGGGTGTGCTTGATGAACTCGGGCGGCACGCCTGCCGAGGTAGGATTGCCGAAGGTCAGCATGCCGGAACCGGCCTTGACCAGCAGGCTGTCGGCATGGCCGTGATAGCAGCCTTCGAACTTGATTATTTTGGAACGTCCCGTTACGCCGCGTGCCAGCCGGATGGCCGACATGGTCGCTTCGGTGCCGGAGCTGACCAGCCTGACCTTTTCGATGGACGGCAGACGTGCGGCAATAGCTTCGGCGATCTCGATTTCGGCTTCTGTAGGCGCACCGAAGGACAGTCCGTTTACTGCGGCTTCCTGCACTGCCTTGATGACATCGGGATGCGCATGACCCAGGATGGCAGGACCCCATGAGCCGACATAGTCGATGTAGCGAGTGTCTTCTGCGTCCCACATATAGGGTCCCTGGGCGCGCGTAATGAACCGCGGCGATCCGCCGACCGAGCGAAATGCCCTGACGGGAGAATTTACGCCGCCGGGGATGGTTTGACAGGCGCGTTCAAATAATTGCGTATTGCGAGACATGTTGTTCGGACTCAAGGCTGGGATAATGAAGAAAGTTCAGGCATAGCATAACAGGGGCGCAAACAGCGCTTTCAGCTGAAAAGGGCAGAGCACCTGGCCGCCGTTCCACGGATGTCGGGGCTCTCGAACAGGCCGCTGATCACGGCAATGCCGTCGGCTCCGGCTTCGACGACTTCCCGGGCGTTGTCGGCTGTGATGCCGCCGATGGCCACGACCGCGGCCCGCGGCTTCATGTGGCCGCTTTCCACTATTGCGCGGCCCTGCCTGATGTCTTCAAGCGTAGCGCGCACCGCATCCGGCTTGACGCTGGATGGGAACATCGCACCAAACGCCACATAATCCACGTCGGCCTTGAGCGCGTCTGCAGCCAGCGCCGGCTGGTTATAGCAGGAACAGCCAATGATCTTGTCGGAACCCAGTGCCAGACGGGCTTGTGCCACGTTGCCGTCTTCGCGGCCCAGGTGGACTCCGTCGGCGTCGATCAGGGACGCCAGGCGCCAGTCGTCGTTCACGATGAACAGCAGGCCCTCTTTACGGCAGCGTTCCGCCACCCGCCGCACCTGCACCAGGCCCGCATCGGCCCCCGCAGTCTTGCGCCGCCACTGCAGCGCCACCATCCCGCCGCTGGCGGCGGCGCTGATAGCGTTCAGCAGTTTGTCGGTATCGTCCCATTCAGGCGTAACACCATAGAGACCTTTGGGAAATCGTAGCAATGCGTTCATGGTGCGGACCGGTTGATGAGGCGATGAC
>JAKFDW010000333.1:0-2806 GCA_036675955.1 Orrella sp.
GCCTGTCGGGGCATGCCGTTAACATCGGCGCATGAGCGATCCATCTACCCAACTGATCCATCACCCTTACACCCCGCCGGCGGGCTTTGAGGCCGTTGCACCGGGGGTGCACAAGGCCTCCACCGTGATCTTTCCCAGCGTTGCGGCGCTGCGCAACCGCGACTGGAAACACAAAACGGGCTATACCTACGGCCTGCACGGCACACCCACCACCTTCACGCTGGAGGAGCGCATTGCCACGCTGGAGGGCGGCAAGTTCTGCACCCTGGTGCCCAGCGGCCTGGCTGCCGTGGTGCTGGTGGACATGGCCCTGCTGAAGTCCGGTGATGAGGTGCTGATTCCGGACAATGCCTATGGGCCCAACAAGGCATTTGCGCAAGCTGAGCTCGCAGCCTGGGGTATCAGTTTCCAGTTTTATGACGCCATGAATCCGGCCGATCTGGCCGCCAAACTGAACCGCAAAACGCGGCTGGTCTGGCTGGAAGCGCCGGGCTCCATCACGCTGGAGTTCCCTGACCTTCCGGCGCTGGTGGCCGTCGTCAAGGCGCACAACCAGTCTGACAAGATAGCCCACCCATTGGGCACGGTTACCGCGCTGGACAACACATGGGGCGCAGGCCTGGCGTTCAACGCTTTCGGGCTCGGTGCGGACATCTCCGTGCAGGCCCTCACCAAATATCCCAGCGGTGGCGCGGACGTGCTGATGGGTTCAGTGGTCACCAACGACGAAGCCCTGCACCATCTGGTTCATTTGTGCCACATGCGCGTCGGCTATGGCGTGAGCGGCAATGATGCCGAGCTGGTGTTGCGCGGCTTGCACAGCATGGCCTTGCGTTACGCCGCACAGGATGCCGCCGCGCGACAGCTGGCTGTCTGGCTGCAGGCCCAGCCGCAAATCGCCGCCGTGCTGCATCCCGCGTTGCCCGGATCGCCGGGGCATGACACCTGGAAGCGCGATTGCACAGGTGCGGCCTGCCTGCTCAGCGCCGTGTTCAAGCCCGAGGTCACACAGGAGCGGATTGACCGTTTTTGCGACAGCCTCCAGTTGTTCAAGCTGGGCTACAGCTGGGCCGGGCCCATGAGCCTGTGCGTGCCTTATGACGTGCCAGCCATGCGTCATACACCTTGGCCACATCAGGGCGGTTTGGTACGTTTTTCAATCGGCCTGGAGTCTGTGGCCGACCTGCGGGCAGACCTGGCTCAGGCACTGCTCATCGCTTGATTCGGGCCTGCTGAGAACTTGATGAGGCCCTGACGGCGATGCAGTACAGTAAGGGTTAATCATTCACGAAAGCACGCTGTGGCAACTCCCAATTACTCCTACGAAAAACGCCAGAAAGAGCTTGCGAAAAAACGTAAAAAAGAAGAAAAACTCAAGCGCAAAGCTGAAGGCAAGCCTGATGACGTGGCTGACGAGGGTGAGCAGACGCCTGATACGCAGGCCGACGGTCAACCCGGTTTGCCACCGACTGAGTCATCGACCTGATTCTGAAGCCCCAGTTGCTCCGGACATAAGCCTAGACGCACCGATCTTTTCGAGTCGCATCCATCCACCCCTGGGTTGGCCCCAATACATCAATGGGTCCATTGCCGACATGGCCCGTTATCCATGTATCCGGCGCCGACCCGCTATACGCCGCTGTCACGCTATTGCCTGCTCCCGGAGCATTCGCAAGTTAATGCATGACGCCGCCATGTCGCATCGCGAAATGGGGCGCAAATACCGGTGAATCCTTCAAAGAAGCATTTTTGAAGACGCGTAAACCAGGCCCGGCTGTCGACGGTGTGTGGTTTGCCGAATCAAAAATAATAGCTGTACATGACCTTTTGACGGGGGCTAGAGGCCAATTTTATGCCTCTTTACCTAGTCAGGACGTCTTCCGTGAGCCAGGCATGATCCCTTGCCGCCTTTGAGCCTGCGTACCCCTGGACTCAAAATGTTTCATCCACCACGGGTTTTGGGCATTTTCTCCTGCAAAAAAGCATCCCATGCTCGGGTAACATTGCAGGCCGTGCACTGCGCGCCAAGCAGTGCGAGCGCCCCGTCAAGCGCTATAAGAATCAACGACTTAGCTAAACGCTCAAGAAAACAGGGACTGCCGTGCGTCTCAATTCGATCAAGTTATCAGGGTTTAAATCGTTCGCGGAGCCCACCAATTTCGTGTTGCCGGGGCAACTGGTCGGTGTGGTGGGCCCCAATGGCTGCGGTAAATCCAACATCATGGACGCGGTGCGCTGGGTGTTGGGGGAAAGCAAGGCCTCCGAGCTGCGCGGCGAGTCCATGCAGGACGTCATTTTCAATGGCACCAACACGCGCAAGCCGGCCAGCCGCTCCAGTGTGGAGTTGGTGTTTGACAATGCCGATCACCGGGCTGGCGGCCAGTGGGGCCAGTTTGCCGAGATCGCCGTCAAGCGTGTCCTGACGCGCGACGGTACCTCAAGCTATTACATCAACAACCAGCCGGTACGCCGCCGCGATGTCCAGGACGTGTTTCTGGGCACCGGCCTCGGCCCGCGGGCCTACGCCATCATTGGCCAGGGCACCATCAGCCGCATCATCGAATCCAAACCGGAAGAGTTACGCCTCTTTCTGGAAGAGGCCGCAGGCGTCTCCAAATACAAGGAGCGCCGCCGGGAGACCGCCAACCGGCTGTCGGATACGCGGGAAAACCTGACGCGGGTCGAAGACATCCTGCGCGAACTCAACGCCAACCTCGACCGGCTGGAAAAGCAGGCCGAGGTGGCCATGCGCTACAACACGCTGCAGGCTGACAGCACCCTCAAGCAGCACCAGCTGTGGTTTTTG
>JAKFDW010000334.1:0-2206 GCA_036675955.1 Orrella sp.
CGGTAACTGGCCCATGCGCAGAAAGCGCGAACCCAGCTTCGCCGCGACGGCCTTGGAATTGACGTTTTCCTCGGCAATCGTGTGGATCACTTCGCTCCATCCCAGGTGGTCGAACGCCCAGTCGGCCGCGACCCTGGCGCCTTCCGGCGCGAACCCTTTACCCCAGTGTTCGCGCGCGATGCTCCAGCCCACTTCGGTGCCAGGCCAGCCCTCCGGTTGCCAGGGGCCCAGCCGACCGACCCATTGCCCAGTGGATTTTTCGATCACAGAGAACATGGCGAAACCCTTGAGGTGCCAGACCCCGATCATGGCGGCGAAACTGCGCCACGCCATGGCACGCGGTTCGGTGCCGCCGATATGCCTGCAGGCTTCCTCGTCTTCGCGGAACGCCGCCCATGCTTCGAAGTCACCGGCCTGTTGCGGGCGCAGGATCAGGCGTTCGGTTTCCAGTTGCAGGCTCTCGAATGGGGCTGGCATCGACTAGCTTTCTTTCTTCTTGTGCACGAACGGATCGGCCGGGCAGGCGCTGAAATCCCCGGCGGCCCAATGCCCTGCGCTCACCAGGAATTCGCGCTGCAGCTTCACGTTGTTCTTATGGTAAGCAACGATCCGGGTACCGCCGCCTTCCTTCGCATTGAGGTCCATCTGCAGGAACACGGACTCAGCCTGGCCGAAAGCGCTTTTTGCCCGCACCTGTACATAAGCGGAGTCGCTTTTCTCCGAGAGATGGCCCTCGACGATCCTCGACGCTCCGGTCTGCGATCCGACCCCGCCATATATTCCCCATTGAGCGGGGTCGGTCTGGCCCGCGTAACAATCGTCGGCCGCCTTCAATACCTTCGGAAACAATTCGGCCAGGGCTTGCGGAGAATCGAATATAGCGGTCCCCGCATGCTTGTTACGGAGAAACTCAGGGGACGTCTTGTCGGCAGCCCGCACCGGAACTGCCAGGCAAGCAAGGAAGAGAAAAAAGACAGCGCCAATCCGCATTCCGCTCTCCTAAAACGCATTGATCCCGGTAAGCTCGCGCCCGACCACCAACTGATGCACGGTTTCCGTGCCCTCATAAGTGATAACCGACTCCAGGTTCAACGCATGGCGGATGGCGGCGTGTTCGGTGGTGATGCCCGCCCCGCCCAGCAGGTCGCGGCATTCGCGGGCGATGTCTATGGCCATGCGGCAGTTGTTCCACTTGGCCAGCGACACCTGCGCAGGCTGCATGGTACCGGCGTCTTTCAGCCGCCCCAGTTGCAACGACAGCAACTGCGCCAAGGTGATGCGGCGGGCCATTTCGGCCATCTTGATCTGCGCGCTCTGGGTGGCGGCCACGGGGCGCTCGAACAGGATGCGTTCCTTGGTGTAGCCCAGCACTTCATCCAGGCAGGCGATGGCTGCGCCGATCGGGCCCCAGGTTATGCCGTAGCGGGCCTGGGTCAGGCAGCCCAGCGGGCCCTTCAGGCCTTTCACGTTGGGGAGGCGGTTGGCTTCGGGCACGCGCACGTTGTCGAAGAACAACGCGGAGGTCACCGAGGCGCGCAGGCTCATCTTCTTGTGGATTTCCTGGGCCTTGAAGCCGGCGAAATCCTTCTCCACGACGAAGCCCTGGATGCCGTCCTCGGTCTGCGCCCAGACGATGGCGATATCGGCCAGGTTGCCGTTGGTAATCCACATCTTGGAGCCGTTGAGGATCCAGTCGTCGCCATCGCGCTTGGCATTGGTCTTCATGCTCGCCGGATCGGAACCGCCCTGCGGCTCGGTCAGGCCGAAGCAGCCGATGACCTTGCCCGCGGCCATGTCCGGCAGCCAGCGCGTGCGCTGTTCCTCGCTGCCGTAGGCATAGATGGGGTACATGCATAGCGAGGACTGCACGCTGACGAAGCTGCGGATACCGGAATCGCCGCGTTCAAGCTCCTGGCAGATCAGGCCGTAGCTGACCGCGTTGAGGCCGTGCCCGCCGTACTGTTCCGGCAGGGACGAGCCCAGCAGGCCGAGTTCGGCGATTTCGGCTATCAACTCCTGCGGGAAGCGGGCCTGGTCGAAGGCATCTCCGATGATCGGGCGCACGCGCTCGTCGGTGAAGCGGGCCACGGTGTCCTGCACCGCGCGTTCTTCGTCGCTGAGCAGGGAACGAATGTCAAACAGGTCGTAGGGATGCAGGGCCATGCGCGGAAGCCGATTCGGACAGTCCGCCATTGTATTCGGGCGT
>JAKFDW010000335.1:0-10250 GCA_036675955.1 Orrella sp.
ACGGCGCCATCTTGGGGTTCCAGTAACGGGTCTGGTGGCCAAAGTGCACACCAGCTTCTAGCATTTCACGCATTAACGACATAGTATTCTCCGAGGGTTTGGTCTTGTGCCAGGTTTGTATTCGCCGCCTTGCGCAATACGCAACAGCTAAGGCGAACACCCTGAGTCAACCAGGCACGCGATTTTTCAAAAGCCGGCTGTGTGGCCCCAGGGTTTATAATGCCCTGGAACTCAAAAAGCCCGCCTCTTTCTTAAAGGAAATTTAAGAAAGCCCATAATTCTACTATTTTTAGCCCACCTAATTCAAGTTACCATGAGTAGTCTAGTTACAGACCCAGCAGATCTCGACAAAATGCGCGCCGCCTGTCAGGCCGCAGCCGCCACCCTCGACTACCTCGAGCCCCACATACGTGCCGGCATCACCACCGGTGAACTCGATCGACTCAGCATCGACTACATCACCAACGAACTTCAGGTCAAATCCGCTACGGTCGGCTATGCACCGCCTGGTTACACCCCCTTTCCCGCTTCCATCTGCACGTCGGTCAACCACGTCATATGCCATGGTATTCCGGGCGAGAAAGTTCTCAAGAACGGCGACATCATGAATATCGACGTCACCGTAATCAAGGATGGCTGGTTCGGCGACACCAGCCGCATGTATTACATAGGCGAGCCTTCCATCCTGGCACGCCGCCTGACCGAAACGACTTATGAATGCATGTGGCTTGGCATCGAACAGGTGCGCCCCGGCGCCAAGCTGGGCGATATCGGTCATGCCATCCAGAAGCACGCCGAAAAGAACGGTTTTTCGGTCGTACGCGAGTACTGCGGACACGGTGTCGGCCGCAAATTTCACCAAGATCCCCAAGTGCTGCATTATGGCAAGGCCGGCACGGGCATTACCCTCGAACCCGGCATGATTTTCACCATAGAGCCCATGCTCAATTCCGGCCGCAAGGAAATCCGAACGCTGGCCGACGGCTGGACGGTTGTAACGCGTGACCACAGCCTGTCGGCTCAATGGGAACACAGCATTCTGGTCACCGGCACAGGCTATGAAATCCTCACGGTATCCCCCGGCATGCCCAGTCCTCCCGCTTTCGTATCGGAAACCTGATTTCGTTCGACAGGAACACTATGCGCGCGCCCACAGTAACGTTGCTGCGAACGCAGCTGGCGGAACGACGCAGCGAGGCAATCCGCAATTTCCGCGACCACCTGCGCCCTGAGCTATTGCTTACCGTACTGCGCCGGATCGTGGACCAGACGCTGCGCGAGCTTCTCAAGCTCTACCCGCTTCCCGATGGCGCCGCGCTGGCGGCCGTCGGCGGTTACGGGCGCGGTGAGCTCTACCCTCACTCGGATGTCGATGTGCTTGTGCTCTTGCGCGAACATCCGAGCAGCGACGATAACGCCGCGGTCGAAACGCTGATTGCCGCCATGTGGGACCTGGGCATCGAACCCGGCCATAGTGTACGCACCATAGAAGATTGCCGGCGCGAGGCAGCCAACGACATCACGGTTGAAACGGCACTCATGGAAGCACGCTGGCTCGCCGGCGACAAGGCATTGCTCTGCAGGCTGCGCGAAGCAATGAGCGAGCAGTTGGATGCACAGACATTCTTT
This sequence comes from Orrella sp., assembly GCA_036675955.1. Lineage (GTDB taxonomy): Bacteria > Pseudomonadota > Gammaproteobacteria > Burkholderiales > Burkholderiaceae_B > Pollutimonas. The sequence goes on from JAKFDW010000335.1 coordinate 1,630, forward strand.
CAGGCCAAGCGCGCGGAAATGCAGCAGCGGCATGCCCGGCACCAGGATACACCCTATGCCCTCGAACCCAATTGCAAGGAAGCCCCGGGCGGATTGCGCGACTTGCAGGTTGTGTTGTGGGTGGCGCAGGCGGCCGGACTTGGCAGCACCTGGCTCGAAATCTCCCGCACCGACCTGCTGACGGCCGCCGAGTTCCGCGCCTTGCGCCGCGCCGATGTCGCCTTCAAGCGCTTGCGGATAGAGCTGCACTTGCTGTCGGGCCGCCGTGAAGATCGAGTGCTGTTCGATCTGCAGCCGGGCCTGGCCGCCATCTATGGCTTCGAGGGCTCCAAGGCTCGCCGGCCCAGCGAAATCCTGATGCAACGTTACTACTGGGCCGCCAGGGCAGTAAGCCAGTTGAACATCATATTGATGCAAAGCATCGAAGAACTGCTGTTTCCGCCACCGGTCGATCAGCTGGACATCATCGACGACGATTTCTGCATGGTGCGGGGCCGTCTGGGGACACGTCGCGATGACAGTTTCGAGCGCAATCCCGCCCTGCTGTTTCGCGCCTTCCTTGTAATGCAGGAGCGCCCCGAACTGCTGGGCATGTCGGCGCAGACCCTGAGGGCAATGTGGCACGCGCGATGGCGCATCGACGCTCAGTTCCGCCAGAATCCCGTCAATCGCCGTCAGTTCCTGCAGATACTGCAGCAGCCCCGCGGCATCGTGCACGCCCTGCGCCGCATGACCATGCTGAACATACTTCCGCGGTACCTTCCGGTTTTTCGCCGTATTGTGGGGCAGATGCAGCACGACCTGTTCCACGCCTATACCGTAGACCAGCACATACTGATGGTGGTGCGCAACGTGCGCCGCTTCACCATGCCCGAGCACGCACAGGAGTACCCCCTGGCCAGCCAGCTGATTGCCGGTTTCGACCGCCACTGGCTGTTGTATGTCGCCGCACTCTTTCATGACATTGCCAAGGGGCGCGGTGGCGACCATTCCGAACTCGGCGCCCTGGAGGTACAACGTTTTTGCGAAGACCATGGCATCGAGGGCGAAGATTGCGAATTGGCCGAATTCCTGGTGCGGCAGCATTTGACCATGTCGACCGTGGCGCAAAAGCGCGATCTCAGCGACCCCGAAGTGGTGCGCGATTTTGCCGAATGCGTCAAGAATGAAAGGCGGCTCACGGCCCTTTATCTATTGACGGTGGCCGACATAAGAGGCACCAGCCCCAAGGTCTGGAATTCCTGGAAAGGCAAGCTGCTCGAAAATCTCTATCGCCTGACGCTGGCGGCATTGGGCGGCGCGCAGCCTGACAGCCGCACGGTCCAGGCGCAACGCAAAGAACTCGCCGCCAATGAAATAAGGCTTATGGGCCTGCGGGATGAAAGCCGCGACGCTTTCTGGAACCAGCTCGATATTGCGTATTTTCTTCGGCATGAAGCCAGCGAGATCGCCTGGCACACCCGCCAGCTCTATTACCGTGTGAACTCTCCGGAGCCGGTGGTCAAGGCGCGCGTCATCGGACACAACGAGGCCTTGCAAGTCATGGTTTACACGCCTGACAGCGATGATCTTTTCGTAAGAATCTGCCAGTATTTCGATCACCGCGCCCTCAGTATTCAGGATGCCCGCATCCACACGACCCATCACGGATGGGCGTTAGACAGCTTCATCGTGCTGTTGCCGACCCACGACAAAGACTATCGCTCGAATGCTTCGCTGATCGAACATGAACTTCACACGCACCTGACACTCGCCCGCGAGCATTCGTTCCGGCAATCCAATGGCCAGCATACCGGCGGCAGCATCGCGCGGCGGCCCGGTTCGCGACGTTCGCGCATCTTTCCGATCGTACCCAACGTCGAACTGCAGCCGGACGAGCGCAGCACCTCGTGGCGCCTTTCAGTTACCGCTGGCGACAGGCCCGGTCTGCTATACAGTCTGGCGCAAGTATTTGCGGCCAACGCCATCAATCTCAAAATGGCCAAGATCCTGACGCTTGGCGACCGGATCGAGGATATTTTCATTATCGAAGGCGACAGGCTCGGCCATCCCCGGGCGCAATTGCAATTCGAGCGCGATATACTGGCCACCCTTGACAGCTCGGGCCCGTGATTACCCTGCCTCTTTTTCTGGACCGCTATGGCCTTCAATGACCTGGTAATAAACTTTGGGCGCAGCTTTCTTTTTGCCCTGGCGACGATGCTGCCCATACTCAACCCTCCAGCGGTGGCGCCCATATTCCTCACGCTCACCGAAGGCGCCAGCGCCAGCACACGCGAACAGCTCGCGCAGCGGGTGGCCATCAATATTTGCGTGATGTTGGCGATTGCCATGATTGCCGGCAACCTCGTGCTGGATTTCTTCGGCATATCATTGCCTATCATTCGTGTCGGCGGAGGCTTGCTGGTCGTGGCCACGGCATGGCGCCTGGTCAGTGCCTCGGACTACGACGCGGAACACGCCCAGAACATGGCCGAGACCTATTCCCTGGATCAGGTACGGTCTAAGGCGTTCTATCCCCTGACCTTTCCCATGATCTGCGGACCAGGCGCACTTTCCGCCGCGCTGACGGTGGGAGCAACATTGCATACCGAAGCCTCGTTCGATACAGCCGCCAATCTGACAGGATCCCTGGTGGCTATCGGTCTTGCGTCGCTCGTCGTTTACTTCTGTCTGCGATTCGCCGCGCAATTCCTGCACAAGCTGGGGCCCAACGGCACCGCGGTATTGATGCGGCTGTCCGCATTCATTTTGCTGTGCCTGGGAGTCCAGATCGTCTGGGACGGCATGCAGGAATTATTGCTTGGACTTCTGCGCCAGGCATCCGCCTTCAGGAACCTTTCATGAGCACTACGACTTCCCGCTTGCTGTCTTTGATTACCGTGCTTTGCCTGGCTTCGGTAGCCATAGCCCTGGTATCGCAACACATATTCGGAATGCAGCCTTGCGCCTGGTGCGTGCTGCAAAGGCTGATTTTCCTGGCGATCGCCGCCGTCTGCGGGGTGGGCCTGCTGCTTGGCCGGCGCCACGCCATTATGCTCCGAATCGCCGCGCTGCTGACCGCTGCGCTCAGTGCGGGCGGCGTTGCCGCCGCCTGGTATCAATACACGGTCGCCGCGAATATGTTTTCATGCGACATGACGTTCGCCGACCGTTTCATGGTCCAGAGCGGACTGGACGCACACCTGCCTTGGCTGTTCGGCATTTTTGCTTCTTGCATGGACGCAAGGGTGGATTTTTTCGGTCTGGAATATGCTTTGTGGGGACTCGGCCTGTTCGTCGTGACGGGCATGCTGGGGCTCATAGGCACTTTTTCGCATTTATCGCGCAGGGCGCCTGCTGGAGGATGATCCGCCGCGGCGCCCGGCGCTACCAGCTACGCACCCGTCCGGTATCGATATGCACGAACTGGTCCTGGGGATAGAAACCCACGCCTCCAGCCTGCAACGATAAGGCCGCGTCGCGCAATTCGGCTAGAGGCACGCCCGGCAAGCGCACGTCGATCGCTTTGCCATCCATATGCAGGCTACGCTTGGCCACCCCTCCCCCCCGCGTCGTGCGCAGCCGGTTATTGGTGGCTGGGCAGCGGTAGCCGGAAATCACCTGGTAGGCGCCCTGCGTACTCAACGCCAGCGTTATGCGATGCAGGATATCGAAGAGCTGCGGATCTATCGTGCCTACATCCCCGGTGTAGTGATCGCGCAAAAAACGGTTCAGGCGACCCAACGCCTCCGGGAAGTATCTGTTACCCCTGGCATAGGCCAGGGAGACTTTTTCATGAGTATGCGTATGGTCCAGCGCCAGGCTGCGCGTCCGCGGCGGCCCGGCGAAGGCACGCGAAGTGAATGGCAGGCTGGCGCCGGCTACGGCAACATTGGTGGAATAACGCAGAAACAGGCGGCGGGATGGCGCGAATGAATGGCTCATGATGAGATTGGATGCTCAACCATGCTGGTCTGATGCCATGCCGTTCCGGCTGGAAGACATAGCGGCGGCTCGTGCGCGCAGGCGCAGCGCTTTGTCGAGCCAAGCATCGTGGTTGTATATGTCTGGAAAAAAATAGACCTTACCACCTTTGACTACCACGGTGTTGTAAGCAATCAATACCGGAACCGGTTTGTTCAGGCGGATGGTTTTCGACGCACCGCTGCCCATGGCTGCGCGTATCCGCTCTACGGTCCATTGCGGCTCATCGTAAAGGACAAATCGCGCGAGCGCCACCGGGTTTTCGACCCTTATGCAGCCGTGGCTGAAGTCGCGCCGGTAGCGCTCAAAAAGCTTCGGCGCGGGCGTATGGTGCAAATAGATGTTCATATCGTTGGGGAGAATGAACTTGATGTCGCCCAGGGCGTTGCGTGGGCCAGGACGCTGGCGTATGCGCAATTGGCCAAGCTGCACCGCATCCAGGCTTTCGCCGGACAAGCCGGTTAGCACTTGCCCTTGCGGCGTAACCAATTCGAAGCCCTGCTGTTCGAAATAGCCCGGATCGCGGCGCAGGCGCGGTATGATCTCGCCTTGAGTGATGGAAGACGGCACGTTCCAGTAGGGACTGAACTCGATAAAACGCATGTCTTCCTGAAATATGGGCGTGCGGGTATCGAGTGCGCGGCCAACGATGATCTTCATCTCCAGTTGCACCTCCGGCTGGCCATTGCGTACTTCATAGGCGCGTAGTACGAACTCAGGAATATTCACTACTATCATGCGCGTCGCCTGGGTCAGCGGCGTCCAGCGCAAGCGTTCGAGCGTCAGTTCTATCTGCCTAAGGCGCTGGGCCGGCGTGACCTCCAGCTGCTTGAACGTGGCGGCTCCCACTATGCCATCGGGCAGTAGCCCATGGCGTTCTTGAAATACCTTGATGCCGTCGCTCACGGCCCCTTCGTAGTAGTGCATCGCCGGCATAAGTGCCTGTGGCGGAAGGTCGCCCAGCGCGATAAGCCTGCGCGTCAGGATATCCATGCCGGCATAGGCTTGCCCGGGCTCCAGCTTTTTTTCCGGTAACGGAACTAGCGGTATTTGCCAAGCCGGATGACCAAGCAAGGCGCGGTATCGGGCCAGCGCCGTGCGCAGGAGGTCATATTGAGCCAGACGGGGCGCCGCCAGGCGCACGGCTTCGGGCAGTCTGGCATTGGCGACGGCCTCGACCAGGTAGGCTGGGGCATCGAAATAATCGAGGCGGGGCAATTTGAAATAGCGCTGGATCTGGCTTGCATCCAGCCTGCCGCGATGCAGGTCAAGCAAGTAGCGCTGCATGGATGTCGTGAGCGCCATGTCCAATTGCACCATCACATCAGCGGGCATGACTGTGCCGCTTATAGCAAGGCCCAGTTGCTCCTTCAGCTGCGCGGCATCGTAATCCTGGGGCACCAGGCCTTCGGAGGCCGCATTGCCCAATATTTCGACCGCTTGAATGGCCTGCGGGGTCGGCCTGCCATGGCTGAACCACAGAACGGCCTGTTGCGCCGACGCAGTGGCGGCATACCCCGCCAGCGACAGCACGAGCAGAAGGCGGATCCAGATACGGATTTCGACTATACGGCGCGATGGCGTCATGCTCGTCCCCGGGAGAACGGTTAGTTTTCTCCGCCCTATTGCTCTTCGTTGCTGGTAGCCATCTCGCCCGCTGCCGGACGCAAGCCGCGGGTCTGGCTCAGTCGCTCGAGGTAGGCGGCGTCGATATCGCCGGTGACATAGCGGCCGTTGAAACAGGACGATTCGAATTGCCGCATGGCTGGATTCAGGTCGCGGATGGATTGTTCCAGATCTGCCAGCTCCTGGTATACCAGGCCGTCTGCGCCAATTTCACGGGCCACCTGCTCGGTATCCCGGTCTGTGGCAATCAATTCCGTCTGCGTAGGCATATCGATGCCGTAGACATTGGGAAAACGCACAGCTGGCGCAGCGGAGGCGAAGTACACCTTGTTGGCACCGGCGGCGCGCGCCATATCGACGATTTCCCGGCTGGTCGTTCCACGAACGATGGAATCATCGACCAGCAGTACGTTTTTGCCGCGGAACTCCATATCGATGGCGCTCAGCTTCTGGCGCACGGACTTCTTGCGCACCGCCTGTCCCGGCATGATGAATGTCCGGCCGATATAGCGGTTCTTGATAAAGCCTTCGCGATAGCTCAAGTTAAGCCGGGCAGCCAGTTGCATGGCGGCAGGCCGCGAGGAATCGGGTATGGGCATCACGACATCGATCTCGCCCAGCCGCAAGGACTTGGCCACGTTGTCGCCCAGATACTCGCCCATGTTGAGACGCGCATCGTAGATCGACACATTGTCCATCAACGAATCGGGGCGCGCAAAATAGACATACTCGAAAACGCAGGGAGTCAGCGCAGTTTGTTCCGCGCACTGGCGACTGACCAAATTGCCGTCCAGATCGATAAATATGGCCTCGCCGGGCGCAATGTCGCGCACCAATGTGAATCCGCAGCCGGTCAAGGCGACGGACTCCGACGCAACCATCCATTCGATACCACTGTCGGTCTGTACAGACCCCAGGCATAAAGGACGAATGCCGAACGGATCGCGAAACGCCACCATGCCGTAGTTGGCAATTTGCGCAATGACGGCATAGGCGCCTTTGGCTCGCCGGTGTACCGACGAAACCGCCGTGAAAATGGCGTTCTCGTCCAGTGAACCCCCATTTGCCGCCAGCTGCAGTTCATGCGCAAAAACATTCAGCAGCACTTCGGAGTCGGAATTGGTATTGATATGCCGCCGGTCGACCCTGAACAGGGCTTCGCGCAATTCGCGCCAGTTGGTCAGGTTGCCGTTATGTACGAACGTAATGCCGAAAGGCGCGTTGACATAGAAAGGCTGCGCTTCATCCACGCTGTCGCTGGACCCTGCAGTTGGATACCGCACCTGGCCCAAGCCACTATTGCCGGGCAATGAGCGCATGTTTCGGGTGCGAAATACGTCGCGCACCAGGCCATGCGCCTTGTACATGTTGAAAAACTGCTCATGTGATGTGGCTATGCCGGCGGCATCCTGGCCACGATGCTGCAGCAACAGCAAACTGTCGTAAATCAGCTGATTCACGGGGCTGGATCCTGCTACCCCCACTATTCCACACATTTTGATATTCCTGTGAGTACGATCAATACGGTAACCAAGACGACAAGGACGGCGGCAACAGCAGCTTCAATTGCTGCACGCCCGCGACAGCCGCGCCGGACAGCCTGGCGTTCTGCCACCATGGTTCCTTGGGTAATTCGGTGTAGCCCGCCAGCGCAACGAGCACGAGCACCACCAGCGAACCGCGCAGCAAACCGAACAGGGCTCCGAAACCGTGGTCGGCGGGCGTCAGCCCTGTTTTTTCAATAAGCGTGCTCAGGGTGATGTTTACCAGGCCTACCAGCAACAACACGATGATGAACACAGCTCCGTAGGCGATGCCAGTACGGAGCAGCGAGTTCTCGACATATGGGGTCAACCACATGGAAACGGTAGGGCCCCACCATATGCCGGCCATAAAGGCGACCACGTAGGCAATAAGAGAAAGCACTTCTTTGATGAGGCCGCGCATCAGCCCCAGCAGTGCTGACACGCCGAGAATGGCCAGCACGATATAGTCGAAGCTCGTCACTTAGTCGAGATGAATCCGTTGTCGTAACCCAATGCGCGTAACCGAGCCTGTGCAGCCTGCGCCGCGTCGCGCGTAGGGAAAGGCCCCACACGAAGCCGATAGGTGCTTTTGCCGCCCGACACGGCGTTTTCCACGTAGGCATTGGTTACGCCGGAGGCCACCAGCCGGTCTTTGCGCGTCTGGGCGTCTTTGTCGTTGCCATAGGCGGCTATCTGCAAGGTGAAGTTACCCTTGGCGGCAGGCGCAGGCGCTTTCTTGTCGGGCGTGCGTCCCTCGAGCAGCGCGATGGCCACCGACCCATCGTCGGTACGTTCGGACGCCGATTTGGGTTCGGGCTTTGGAGCGGGCTTTTCGGCTGCCTTCGGCTTTGGCTCGGCAACCGGTTCGGACTCGACAGGCGCCTGGGCCTGGTCTGCGCCCCGATCGCCTGCGGTGCCCGAGTCGGACTCGGTCGACGGTGTGGCGGGCGCAGCCGCGTCAGCACTGGGCGCCGGATCGACCGCAAGCGGTGTGTCCGCTGGCACGGGTATGTTGCCCGCAGCGGCTGGGTCGGTGGGTTCCGGAGCAAGTGCAACCGTCGTGTCCGGCGTTGGCGGCGGGGTGACGGCAGGAACAACCACCGGAGTGCTGACTTGCTCGGGCGGCACAGGACTATCGAACAGCATGGGGACTACGATAACCGCCGCCAGCACCAGCGCCAACGCCCCTATCAGCCTGCGCCGTGCGCGTGCGCGCAATTCGTTGGCCTGCGCCTCGCTGGATTGAGCGGAACGCCGCCCCGACCCTGTGGCAGATTCGTTACGAGAAAACAATCCCATGGAGCAAAAACCTATTTTGGTGAACAATCCCGACAACCTGGCCGGTTTGAACTATATGACTTTTCGTCCCAGCTCATTGAGCACCGGACCAACCGTTGAAAAAGAACCGAACACAAGAATTCTATCATTGTCGGTGGCCTGTTTACGAGCTTCGATAAACGCTTGTACTGGTGTATCAAAGCTTGTAACAATTACTGCCTTGTC
>JAKFDW010000336.1:0-6531 GCA_036675955.1 Orrella sp.
TTCGTCCCGATATCGTTTGCGGCACGTCCATCGGCGCGCTGGTGGGCGCCGCCTATGCCGTGGGCGAACTCGACCGGTTCGAGCAATGGGTAATAGGCCTGGGCATCAAAGATGTTGTCTCGTTCATGGATTTTCGGCTGAACGGAGGCATGCTCAAGGGCGAGCGCCTGATGGATTTCTTTCGCCGCAACTTCATTGACCATCCCATTGAAGGCTTGGATCTGCCCTTTGGCGCTGTCGCAACCGCGCTGCATACCGGCCATGAAGTCTGGCTGCGCAACGGCTCCACCGTTGACGCCGTTCGGGCTTCCCTGGCCTTGCCCGGCCTGTTCTCGCCTGTGTGGCACGATGGACAGCTGCTCGTCGATGGCGGGCTGGTCAACCCAATTCCTGTTTCGCTGGCCCGCGCCATGGGCGCGGAAATCGTGATTGCCGTCGATCTGAATTCCGATATCCTGGGGCGCCACACTAACCGCGCCGCCACGCCTGTGCAGGCGAGCACAGGCACGGTAGGATCCGAATGGATGCGCAAACTGCAGACGAATCTCACTTCACTCCTGCCTGAATCCATCCCGCCGGAACAGCGCCTTCCGTCCATGCTGGACGTAGTGGCCGCCAGCCTCAACATCATGCAGGTGCGCATCACGCGCAGCCGCATGGCAGGAGAACCGCCGGATATCGTCATTACGCCCCGGCTTGCCCACCTGGGACTGCTTGACTTTCATCGGGCGAAAGTGGCTATCGACGAAGGCCGCCGTGCGGCTGAATCGAGCATTCCCAGTCTTGTAGAACTGGGGCTGATCGCCTGAACACGCGCGAATACAGCTATCTCAATTTTCGGGCGCGTCATCCAGGCATCCCACATCGCGCGACTTCTCGACATGGCGCACACCCCGGACGTGACCCAGAATGTCGATGCGAGCATCGTCTACCGTGCCGGAAATGACACCTATGGAAGTCATCTGGCGCAGCACGACCATGCCCACTTCTTCGCAGCGATCGACGACCTCGGCAAAGTGCGCGAGAAACGCGTCATCCACAAGAACGGTCACCAGTATGCGGGGCATGGGTTGCGCGCCTTTATGTCAGGGTGCCTGGACCAGCCCGGCTCCCGCATCGCGGGATGGCAGCATCAAACGCCTTGCCGTCTGGATCAGGATATTGAACAAGGCACGGCCCCGCAACCCGGGGTCGGCCTGGGCGTGCAGGGCCGCAATCCCCGCAACGAAAGGGGTCGCCATGCTTGTACCGCTTATGCTTTTGTGCAGTTGTGGCGCAGGCCAGGACGATAAAATATCTACCCCAGGGGCGGCAATGTCGACCTGGCCTCCGTCGGGGACCAGCCCCCCGCATGAAAATGGCGCGATCTGCATTTGCTGGTCGACGGCGCCTACAGCGAAAATCGAAGGACAGTTCGCCGGGTGAGACACCGGCGCTATAAGTTCGGGCCGGCGGCTGTCGTTGCCGGCGGCCGCAACAATGACGGTGCCCGCGGCCAGTGCGCGCCGAGCCACTTCCTCGAAGATCCGGGAATAACTTTGATCGGGTTCAAGCGGGCTGCCCAGCGACATGGAAATGATCTGGCAGCCTTGCTCTATTGCCCAGTTGATTCCCTCGAGCACACCGCCGTCCGCGCCACCGCCCTGATCACCCAGCACCTTGCCGATATATAACTCCGCGTCGCCGGCCACACCATAACGCGGCCCGGCGGCGGGTTGCGACGGTCCGCCGGCAATACCGGCGCAATGGGTGCCATGCCCATTGCCATCCTGAACCGGCTCGCCGTCGACAAAGGAACGCGACACAATCTGGCGCGCTGAAAAGTCGGGATGAGACAGGTCCAGCCCGGTATCCAGGACCGCCAACTTTACGCCTTTGCCGGTATAAGCCGAGGCGGCGGAACGCGTCGCGGCTATGCCCCAGGAATATGATGTTTCATCCGGCGGCGCTGGCGGCGCACTGATGATCGCGGGCGCCCGCTGGGCCAGTGCGCGGTCCACGAGTTCATTGACCGCGTCGCGATATCCTTTCAGGTAGCTGTCCAATGAACCTGAATCGATTTCGGGCGGTGTTGGAATGGCGACATCCCGCGGCTCGACAATGGCCCAGACTTTTCTCTCGGGTTCTATCGCCAGGATTGCCGGATTGCTTTCCTGTGCCGCCATATTCAACAAACGGCGCCCATCGGCCCCGCAACGGACCAGCGCCACTCCTATGCGATCGAACACAATGGAGCAATGATCCGGCAACAGGGTATGGGACAGATCGCCATCGGCTGCGGCTGCGGCTGCGCTTGCAACCTGGCCGCCCGTCAGGTCCTTGAGCGCATTGACAGCGTCCTGTTGACGGTCCTGGCACAATAAGACCAGATAGCGGTCTGTCGTAGTCGGGTTCATACTGACGCTCCTGTATTTCTGCAGGCGACCCCCTACGCATGACAGATCGCCCCACGGAAGGCCGCCTTCACAGCATGCGATGCGTAGCCCGACGCGTCAAGCCCGAATTACTACATTGCGTGTCCTAGGAGCGTGGGCGGTAGAAACTGTCCACGCTCCTAGCCGAATCGGCCGGTAATATAGTCTTCGGTTTCCTTGCGGCCAGGCTTGACGAAAATCTGGTCGGTCTCGCCAAACTCCATCAGCTCGCCCAGGTACATATAGGCGGTGTAATCAGAACAGCGGGCGGCCTGCTGCATATTGTGGGTCACGATGACGACAGTGTAATCGGACTTCAACTCGGCAATGAGTTCCTCGATCTTCGCCGTGGAGATGGGGTCCAGGGCCGAGCACGGCTCGTCCAGCAGCAGGATTTCAGGCTTGATGGCCACGCCCCGGGCAATGCACAAGCGCTGCTGCTGTCCGCCCGACAGGCTGTTGCCGCTTTGGTTGAGCTTGTCTTTAACTTCCGTCCACAAGGCGGCCTTGGACAATGCCCATTCCACGCGCTCGTCCATTTCACCCTTGCTGAGCCGTTCGAACAGGCGCACGCCAAAGGCAATGTTGTCGTAGATGCTCATGGGAAAAGGCGTAGGCTTCTGGAAGACCATGCCGATCTTTGCGCGCAGCAGGGAAATGTCGGTCTTGGACGACAGCAGGTTTTCGCCGTCCAGATTGATTTCGCCTTCGGCACGCTGGCCTGGGTAGAGCTCAAACATGCGATTGAACGTGCGCAAAAGCGTGGACTTGCCGCAGCCCGAAGGGCCGATGAATGCCGTGACCTTGTTTTCCTTGATCGACAGGTTCACGTCTTTGATCGCCTGGTACTTTCCATAATAAAAGTTCAGGTTCTTGACTTCCAGTTTCGTGCGTTCAGTGGTCTGTGTAGAGAGTGGCATAAGGAATTCCCGGTGGAAGCGATGCTTCCAGCCATTTTGTCATTTACGGAAAAGGCTGCGCGCGGCAATATTGATGCCCAACACCAGCAAAGTGATCAGGACAGCACCCGCCCACGCCAGGCGATTCCAGTCTTCGAACGGACTGGCGGCATACTGGAAGATGACGACTGGAAGATTGGCGATGGGCGCATTCATGTTCATGGACATGAACTGGTTGTTCAGTGCCGTAAACAGCAAGGGCGCGGTTTCGCCGGAGATACGGGCAATGGCCAGCAGGATGCCGGTGATAATGCCCGAGCGCGCCGCCCGATAACAAATATTCATCACGATGCGCCACTGCGGGCACCCCAGTGCCGCGGCCGCCTCGCGCAGACTGTTGGGAACCAAAAGCAACATATTGTCGGTGGCTCGCACGACTACCGGAATGACCAGTATCGAAAGCGCCAGCGCACCCGCCCAACCCGAATAATGCCCTACCTGAGCCACATAGGTCGCATAGATGAACAGGCCGATGACGATGGAGGGAGCCGACAGCAAGACATCGTTAAGGAAACGGGTAGCCGGAGCCAGCCAACCCCGCCGGCCATACTCGGCCAGGTAAGTTCCGGCCAGCACGCCGATGGGAGTACCGATAAGCGTGCCTACCGCGGCCATCATGACACTGCCCACAATCGCGTTGAGCAGGCCGCCATCGGCGCCGGGAGGCGGCGTGGCTTCGGTAAACAGCGTCAGCGACAAGGCCGAGCCGCCTTTGATGAACAAGGTGAGGATGATCCAGCAGAGCCAGAACAGGCCGAAGACGACTGTAGCGGAGGACAGCCCCAACATTATCCGGTTGAAACGCTGCCGCTTCTTGTAAACCGGATTGGACAGGTTGACGACAGAATCAGAATTGAACATGGCTTGCGTCTCGGTTAGTGCGAAGTCCCTTCGCCTTTGGACAAGCGAAGAAGCAGGAGTTTCGAGAAAGCCAGCACGACGGTGGTGATCAGGAAGAGAATCAGACCGAGTTCCAGCAGCGCGGCCTTCTGCATGCCGCCCGCCTCGTTGAACTCATTGGCCAGCGCCGATGCGATGGAATTTGACGGTGAGAATATGGATGACGGCAGGTTGAAGGCATTGCCGATCACGAACGTCACGGCCATGGTCTCGCCCAAAGCACGTCCCAGTCCGAGCATGATGCCGCCTATTACGCCGCTTCGGGTGTAAGGCAGGACCACTTTCCAGACCACTTCCCAAGTCGTGCTGCCCAGGCCATACGCCGATTCTTTGAGCAGCGGCGGGACAAGTTCGAACACGTCGCGCATGACCGCCGTAATGAACGGGATCACCATAATGGACAGGATGAGACCTGCGGTGAACACGCCGATGCCGAAGGGCGGGCCGGCAAATATGTCGCCCAGCACGGGGACGCCGGCGAAAAAATCGATGACATGCGGCTGCACATACTGCTGGAATATGGGCACAAACACGAACAGGCCCCACATCCCATAAATAATGGATGGAATGGCGGCAAGCATTTCGATGGCTGTGCCCAGCGGCCGGCGCAGCCAGACCGGGGACAGCTCGGTGAGAAACATCGCAATGCCGAACGACACAGGCACCGCGATAACCAGCGCAATCAACGACGTAAGCACGGTGCCGACAATCGGCACCATGGCACCATATATGTTCTGTACGGGATCCCAGTTATTGGTCCACAAGAAGGCTATGCCGTGGGCAGCGATGGACTCCCGGCTACCATAGACCAGGGACACCATGATGGCCGCAAGCAGTATGAATACCAGAAACGCAAAGGTGCGCGTCAGGTTTTTGAACAGAATGTCCATGACCGCGCTTCGATTATTTTTCATGTCGGCTTTTTAGCGTTTCGTGGGAAAGACCATGAGTATAAAAACACACGAGCACCAAGTTAAGAGTAACGCAAGACGCGTTACCGCGATTTTTGCACAACAAAGACGGTGCCATCTGCACAGCACCGTCTTTGCATGACTTGCGAGAATATCGCCGATCCGATTTTACCCTTTACTTCCAGATAGCACTGCCATCAGCAGCCTTGATCTCGGTTTTCCATGCTTGAGCGATCTGCTCGGTCACGCTGGCAGGCATAGGAACATAGTCGAGTTCCTCGGCCATCTTGCCGCCTTTCTTGAAGGCCCAGTCAAAGAAAGCCAGTGTTTCCTTGCCGTTTTCGGGCTTGTCCTGCTTCTTGTGCACCAGGATGAAACTGGCCGACGTTACAGGCCAGGATTCGGCACCGGGCTCTTCGGTAAGCACTACACCCATTCCAGGTGCGCTTTTCCAGTCGGCATTGGCGGCTGCTGCGGCAAACGCCGCTTGCGTGGGCTGAACGAACTTGCCGTCTTTGTTCTTGAGCTGGGTCCAGGACAGATTGTTCTGCTTGGCATAGGCGTATTCAACATAGCCAATCGAGTTCTTGAGCTGGCGAACGTAGGCCGCGACGCCTTCGTTGCCCTTGCCGCCCTGGCCTGTAGGCCACTTTACGGCCTTGCCTTCGCCAACCTGTTCTTTCCAGGCGGGAGAGACTTTGGACAGATAGTTGGTCCAGCCAAAGGTGGTGCCCGAGCCGTCCGAGCGGTGAACCACGATGATGGAGGCGCTGGGCAGCTTTACATCGGGATTAATGGCCTTGATTGCCGCGTCGTCCCATTTGGTGATCTTGCCCAGGAAGATATCGGCAAGCACAGGGCCCGTGAGCTTCAGCTCGCCAGGCTTGATGCCGGCGACATTGATGACAGGCACCGTTCCGCCGACAATGGCGGGAAACTGGAACAGATTGTTCTTTTCCAGCGCATCGGCCTTCATTGGGTCATCGGACGCGCCGAAATCAACCGTTTTGGCAATGATCTGTTGCTGTCCGCCACCCGAGCCGATGGACTGATAATTGATGCGGTTGCCGGTTTCTTTATGGTATTGGGCTGCCCATTTTGCATAAATAGGATATGGGAACGAAGCGCCTGCGCCGGTAATGTCGGCAGCATGGGCCGTGAGGGACGCTGCGGCGAAAGCGACGCCGACCGAAACCTGTAATAGAACGCGTTTGAACATAGAGAAATCCTCTTGACCTGTACTAGTTAAGGCAGGCTGACCCTGCACAGACGCTATATTAAGTACGCAATATGACATGTTCGTGACAGTTACGAATATTGTCAGGGCCCAAGTTGTTTCATGAGGTG
>JAKFDW010000337.1:0-1613 GCA_036675955.1 Orrella sp.
TGGTGGCGCATCCCTGATTCGAACAGGGGACCTGCGGATTATGATTCCGTCGCTCTAACCGGCTGAGCTAATGCGCCAAAGCACGAAACTATAGCATAAATTTTTTATACCGTGTGCAAGTTGTAAGCTTTGAATTGCAGCCAACCGCAGAAACTTAAAGGCCCCACCTTTTGGCGGGGCCTTACTGCCAATTGGCAGTGGACATTACCGAGTATGGTGATGTCGAATGAACCACCTCGAAGGGTGGTTGTGCTGCCGTGAGGCAGTGAGACAATGATAATTCCAGGTGCCTGACTTTAAAATAAGGGTAATTACTAATGAAGCGTTTGTTCAGCCTTGCTTCTCTTGCTGTCTTGCTTGCTGCGTGCGCCGGTGGGCCGGGTAATGATGGCTCGTCCAGTTCCGCACGTTCCGGTGTACAGGTTTACGGCACTATCGACGCTGGGGTCGGTTCGCAGAATATTTCACGCTGATAGCGCGGCGCGGGCTTTATTGGCCTCGCTCGCATCCTCCGGCATAGGACTGTTGGCGTTGCCCGATAGGGCGGCGCTAAGGCTATACAAGGGCGCGAACGATTCGGCTTGGGCCATGGGCCAGGCGGTCCGGAATATCGTCAGGCGGAATTTGCCTTCCAGCAGCTCGCCATCCTCCAGGTCAGGAAACAAAGCGGACAGCACTCTGACTTCGCCGTTGGAGATGCGCTTGGCGATGTGATGAGGCCGCAATTCGCTCGGGTGATGCAGGCCGGCGGCGCCCAGCATTTCAGCCAGGGCTTTCAGGGTGTTGGCGTGAAAGCTGGCGACCCGTACTGATTTGTCTTCGACGACCAGCGCTTTTTGGCGTTTGGGATCCTGGGTGGTGACGCCGGTAGGGCATTTGCCGGTATGGCAAGCCTGGGCCTGTATGCAGCCTATCGCAAACATGAACCCACGCGCGCTGTTGCACCAGTCCGCGCCCATGGCCATGACGCGCGCCATGTCGAATGCGCTGATTATCTTCCCCGAAGCACCCAGCTTGATGCGGTCGCGCAGCCCGATCCCGACCAGGGTGTTATGTACCAGACGCAGGGCTTCGCGCAGTGGTGTGCCCACATGGTCGACGAATTCGATGGGCGCGGCGCCAGTGCCGCCTTCCGCGCCGTCGACGACGATGAAATCGGGCGTTATGCCGGTCTTGAGCATGGCTTTGGCGATTGCAAACCATTCCCACGGGTGGCCGATGCATAGTTTGAATCCGACGGGCTTGCCGCCGGACAGACGGCGCAGGCGGACGATAAATTGCATCAGTTCGATGGGCGTGGTGAACGCACTGTGCCGCGCAGGCGAGTTGCAATCTTGCCAGGCAGGAACGCCGCGCGCATGGGCGATTTCGGGTGTTACTTTCGGCCCGGGCAATATGCCGCCGTGACCGGGCTTTGCACCTTGGGAGAGCTTGATTTCTATCATTTTGACGCTTTCTTGCTGGGCGCGTTGCGCAAAGATCTCGTCAGAGAACTGCCCCTTGCCATCCCCGCAACCGAAATAGCCGGAACCGATATTCCAGATCAGCGAACCGTTGTGTTCCAAGTGATACGTGCTGATGCCGCCTTCCCCGGTGTCGTGGGCGAAATTGCC
>JAKFDW010000338.1:0-6050 GCA_036675955.1 Orrella sp.
ACGGCTCAATTCAGCAAGGATACGACCAAAGAAGACTGGATTTCATTGGCGCAGGCTAACCAGACTCTGGCGTTCTACATGGGAGTCAGCCAGCTGGATTGGCTGCCCACCCAGTTGATCGCTCATGGACGTTCCCCCGATACACCATTTGCCCTGATCGAAAACGGCACACGCAGCGATCAGCGCGTGCTGCACGGCAAACTGGGGGAATTGACTGTGCAGGCCAGGCAACATGGATTCAAGTCGCCGTCGCTGCTGTTGATAGGCGAGGTCACCGCGCTGGGGCCAAAACTTCAATGGTTTGGCACCAGCATCGGTTCGCAAAGCCCTATTGCGACGTCATGTTGGTCGACAACACCGCAATAATGCGTTTGGCTGTGTCCGTGTTCTGGACCTGGCCATTCTGATCGAGCACGGTAACGACGGACGTTGAACCCTGCTCGGCCACGTGGATGCGATATGGCGTGGCCGCAGCCGTATTTTTGCCACCGAACAGGCGCCCGATGATATTGGGCTGCTCGATCTTCTCGCCTGTATCGCTATCCAAATAGCGGATGAAGTAATCGCCGGTGGAACGATCGCGGTCGTCGACGGCAAAGCCGGCCGAATCGATGGCTACGCCAACGCGGCGCCACGCACGGTCGAAGGGTTCGCCCAGCGTGATCGCGGCCTGGCCGTCAGTCACCTGCATGACCTGGGCCTGACCGGTAGGTTTCTCGGCCTGCGCAACCATGTTTTGCGCGCTCTGGACGTCGGTTCCCAGGAACACCATGAGGCGAGCCAGCATTGCGGCATTCAGGCCCGGATCTTCCTTGCCGAATACCCACTTGAACGTGGCACCGTCCTGAGTGGGAGTCTCGACCATTTGCTGGTGGCTGATATAGACCTCGGTCTTGCCGTCGACGCGTTCGACCCGGGTGCGGAAGCGTTCCCGCTCGCCGCTGTCAAAGACCTGGTCGATGACGGCGCCCAGTGCGCTGCGGATCCACCCTTCGGGAATCTTGGCGCGGTTTTCGGCCCAATCGGTTTCCATCAAGCCGGCGCGGGGATCTTGCGAATGAATGGTGAAACCTTGCTCGCCCCAGAAATCGATAATCTTCGGATAGACCTCTTCGGCAGGCTTGTCGATGACCAGCCAGCGCAACTCGCCGTCGCGCATCACGGTTACGCCGCTGGTCGAAGGCAGGATGCGGTCGGCCGCGCCGCTGCTCTGCTGCGCCTGCTGGCTTTGCTGGTATTCGCTGAGCGTGGCCGTGCCTTCGGGTGCGCGGAAATGCGCGTCGCGGTTCGCTTGTGTCAGGTCGGGAGGGATGCTCAAGGGATCGCCCGCGACTGTGCTTTTGTAGTCGACGGATTCTTCGCTGCCCGTCATCTGGTTCCAGGTGGAGCAACCCGACAACAACAGTACGCCCAGCCCCAGCGTCAAGCCGGCGCAGCGTGTGTACATACGCATATTTATCATTTAGATCAAGCCCACTTCTTTCAACGAGTTGCGCACCACACTGTGATACTGCTCGTGCAGGGAGGTTAAAGGTAAGCGATACCCGAGTTCAGACAGTCCCATTTCGGCAACCGCCCATTTGACCGGGATCGGATTAGATTCGACAAACAGAATTTTGTTCAATGTTCCCAGCCGGGCGTTAAGCTGCCTGGTCAGGGCGACATTGCCCTCGACAGCCGCCATGCAAAGCTGATGCATGAGCTTGGGCGCAACATTGGCCGTAACCGAAATATTGCCGCGCCCGCCCAGCAACATAAGCGCCGCCGCGGTAGCGTCGTCGCCGCTGACAACCGCGAAATCGGCTGGCGCATCGCGCACCAGCAAGGCGCCACGGGCAATATCGCCGGTGGCGTCCTTGACGCCGATAATGCCCGGCACCTGCGCCAGGCGCAAAATGGTGTCGTTGGACATATCGGCCACCGTGCGGCCCGGCACGTTATAGAGCACCGAAGGAAGATCGACGGCTTCGGCGATGGCACGGAAGTGCTGATACAAACCTTCCTGGCTAGGCTTGTTGTAGTACGGCACCACCGACAGTCCGGCGTTGGCGCCGACCGCTTTGGCATGATGCGAAAGCTCGATGGCTTCAGCTGTGGAGTTGCCGCCCACGCCGGCAATAACCGGCAGGCGCCCAGCCGAATACTCCACGGCCACCTTGATGAGTTCGGCGTGTTCGTCGACGCTGACAGTAGGCGACTCGCCCGACGTGCCCACTACGACCAGACCGTCGGTTCCCTCGTCGGCATGCCAGTCTATCAATTTGCGGTATGCATCGAAATCGAGGCTGCCGTCGGGATGCATGGGTGTAACCAGGGCCACCATGCTGCCCTGAAGGATCGCTATCGCGGAATCCGTGCTTGCCATAATACGAAGAGTCTCCTGGACCTCACCAAAACGGTGAACTTGCCGATTTAACACGCAAGTTTACCGGATAAGCAATGGAAATTATAAGAACCAATTAACAATTGCCTGACCAAGTGCTAACAAAGGTTGCAACACGATCCACAGCACCCCCGTGAACATCAGCACGATCAGAATTACCAGGCCGTATGGCTCGACCTTGGAGTATTGCCATGCCATGCGGTTGGGCAGCAGGCTATAGACAATACGGCCGCCGTCCAGCGGAGGCAGAGGCAACAGGTTCAATGCCATGAGAACAAGATTCACCTGAATGCCGGCGATCGTCATCTGCACCCAGAAATCGTCGCCGGTGGCGCCCGTCTCGGCCAGGATGCGCAAGCTGATCGCCCAGATGACGGCCATGACCAGGTTGGACGCGGGTCCCGCCAGCGCCACCCACAGCATGTCGCGCTTGGGACGGCGCAAGCGGCTCCAGTCCACCGGCACAGGTTTGGCCCAGCCGAACAACAAGCCCGCACCGCCCATGAGCTTGCTGCTGAACAAAAGCACCAGGGGCACGACGATAGTGCCGACAAAATCGATATGGCGCACCGGGTTCAGGCTGATGCGGCCGGCCTGCCACGCCGTTGGATCCCCGAACATACGGGCGACGTAGCCATGCGAGGCTTCATGCAATGTAATCCCGAACAGCACAGGCAAAGCATAAACAGTAATAGTCTGTATCAGTGATTCCATACATTTCCGCGAATGGACTCGTCCGCTGCAGGCGGCGAGCTATGTGTAACTGGGGCGTGATCAAACAAGCGGCTTAGTCCAGGCCCAGCGCAGACAAGTCGCCCTGGCCGCGCCTTACGATTTCAGGCGTTGCCGCGGTCAGGTCGATAACCGTCGTGGGTTGCAGTGGGCAAGCGCCGCCGTCGATCACGGCGGAAAGCTGATTCGCATAGCGATCAAAAATGACCTGCGCATCGTTCAGGGGCTCGTCTTCGTCCTGCGGGATAAGCGTGGTCGACATCAGCGGCGAACCTGCCGCCTCGATCAGCGCGAGCGTAACCCGGTGATTCGGAACCCGTATGCCTATGGTCTTGCGCGAGGGATGGGACACCCGGCGAGGCACTTCGCGAGTGGCTTCCAGAATGAAAGTCCAGGGGCCCGGAGTCGCCATCTTCAGCAACCGGTACTGCTGGTTGTCGACGCGCGCAAAATGGCCAATTTCAGCGAGATCGCGGCACAGCAAGGTAAGATGATGACGGTCGTCCAGACCGCGCAGGCGACGCAAGGCGTCGGCCGCGGCTTTGTCATCGAGCCGCGCGACGACCGCGTAGCTTGAATCGGTCGGTACCGCCACCAGGCCGCCGTCAGCCAGCAGCTGTGCCGCCTGCTTGAGCAAACGAACCTGCGGGTTCTCGGGGTGCACGACAAATAATTGAGCCATTTAACGTATCCTAACATTCTTGAAGAGTGAGTTTACGGTCCGGCATCGCCACAGGCAATAGAATTGAGCCGGTACCCGGAGCAGTGAAAAGCGATTTCCTACCTTATAACCGGTACAAGCCAAGGAACCATCATGCGTCTGGACAATTCCCGGGAAAGTCGAAATGTTGAAGACCGCAGGGGCCGCCGGCGGATGTCTGTGGGAGGTCGGGGAAAAATCGGGATTGGCACCATTGTGCTTGCACTGGTAGCCATCTATTTTGGCGTCGATCCCAACGTCGTCCTGCAAACGGTGGGCGGGCCCGGTACAGAAAGCACAAGCTCGGGTGAACCTGCTGCTCCCACGGCGGAAACACGTTTCGTATCGAAAATACTCGCCGACACTGAAGACGCCTGGGCAACCATGTTCCAGCAACAAGGCTGGGGAAGCTACCAGCAGCCCAAGCTCGTGCTGTTCAATGGCGCGACCCCAACGGCATGCGGGACCGGCCAATCGGCCATGGGACCGTTCTACTGTCCCGGCGACAGCAAGGTATACCTGGACTTGTCTTTCTTTCAGCAGATGGAGCAAGAACTGCAATCTCCCGGCGATTTTGCGCAAGCCTATGTCATTGCTCATGAAGTTGCTCACCATGTACAGCATATGCTTGGCATAACCGACCAGGTGGCGCAACTGCGCCAGCGCAGCAGCGCCACGGCGGCAAACCAATTGTCGGTAAAGGTGGAGCTGCAGGCCGACTGCCTGGCCGGGGTCTGGGCGTATCAGTCCGACACCCAGCGCAACACGCTCGAGGAAGGAGACATCCAGGAAGCCCTGAATGCCGCCAGCGCCATTGGCGACGATCGCTTACAACAACGATCACAAGGGCAGATCGTGCCCGATTCGTTCACACACGGTACATCGGCACAGCGTGTACGCTGGTTCACCCGCGGCTTCAAGAGCGGCGATCCCGCGCAGTGCGACACATTCAGCGCGGGATCGCTGTAGTCATTACTGACGCTGAACCCCGGGCCCGGAATTGACACCGGGCGTGATGTAACCCGGCGTCCTGTCTTGCGAAGGAGTAGTCGACGGGGAAGGCGATGCAGGGGCGTAGCCGCCGGAGGAAGACGGCGATGTCGTGGATGGCATCGACGGCTGATAGGTCGACGGATTTTGCGCGCCGGTAGTGCCAGGCATGGTGGTGGTCGACGGAGTCGTGGAACCCGTAGCGCTATCTGCAGGAATTTCGGTCTCGGTAATCCTGAGCGTCGGCTGGATATCGATTTTCTGTGCCCGGAGCCAAGCTTCGTCGGCAGCATGCGCCGCAGTAAAAGGAACAGCCATAAGAGCTGCAAGCAAAATCGTCTTGTTTAGTGTTTTCATGACAGTCAAATCCTTTTTGAAGATTACTGAATGTCTATCGTAGAGGAAAGCCTTGCCCCCGCAAACGCCAAACGTTTCAGACTGTCACGACGCCCCACATGCGTTACCGGTCGTTTCTCTTTTATAAAAAACACGGGTCACGTCAAAACATCTTCTTCACTTCGTGCTAGAATCCTTTTCTCTTCAAGAGCCAGGCATGAATTTGAAAGTGTTATACTTTCAAGTTGATGTCAGCTTTACGGTGGTGGCCGTAGCTCAGTTGGTAGAGTCCCGGATTGTGATTCCGGTTGTCGTGGGTTCGAGCCCCATCGGTCACCCCAAAAAACACTCCGTTTTCATGTGGTTAGAAATAGCCAAGCATTTCATCGCATGAAAATCAGAACAAAAATCAAACTTCAAAATTGTTAGCCCCTCGGCTTGTGACCCTGGGGCTTTTTTGCGTTCCGGGCAGTTTCACCGGCTATCGTTTCACCGGGTATCATTACGCCCATGCACTCGTCATCGCAGACTCTCGATTGGTCACTCGCTCCGCCAGGCTGGAACTGGGCTGCCCAGGATGAAGACGGACGCTGGTTCTGGTATAGCGTGAAGCCGCAACTGGGCATAGGCGGCGGCGTCTGGCGGGCGCCTTCGCGGGCGCAGCAATACGCTCTGCAGCAAGCCCCGAATCCATTTTGGTACGAAAGCCTGCACGAACGCCCTCGTTCATCGGACGCATGACGTTCTTCTATATACTGGCGGCTGTATGGGGTCTCATGCCTGCCACGGCATGCACAAACCGACATACCCGGGCGACCTCAAGAACAATTCTGATATGGCGTTGAATATGGCTTCATTGCAGTCCGTGTTTCTGGAGTACTGGCCGCATCTTGCATTCGTTTTAAGCCT
>JAKFDW010000339.1:0-21321 GCA_036675955.1 Orrella sp.
TCTCTGCCAAACCGAACGTGGAGCCCTTGCGCATCATCGAACTCGTCCAGAAGCAACGCGAAGTTCGACTCGCCGGGCAAGACAAATTGAAAATCGAGATCAAGCAAGGCCAGCAAATCAGCGTGCGCATCGACGTAATACGCAAAGTCCTGCGGGCGCTGGCTTAGGGCATTTTTTTGTCGAGATATTTACAAGGCACGCTGCAGCACTGAGGCGTTGGGGACGGCTTTTGGTTCTTTAGAAAGGCGGCTGTGTCGGGGGCTGCTCCGGCTTCGCGCGCTACGCCCATGGCGTTGCCATGGGTGCCCGTTACGCTCAGCCCCATCGAGGCGCCCGCGGAACTCGCCCGGTCGGGCCAGTGGCCCGACACCCGCCGGGCTCGGACAGCCGCGGCCTTGCTCCTCGATGGGACTGACCGAAACGGCGTGCGCGAGGCGCCTGCACAGCCCCCGACACACCCGCCTTTTTACGTGAGCGAAGCTTGGACCAGCTTATTGGCCATTGTGCAGGTCAAGCCAGCAACGAATGGAATCAGGCCGTAAGGCCGGCAACTTTCCTCACGCAGTTCTCCGGGGTGGGTAGGGGCAGTCCGGCGTGTAGGCGTGCGCCGCGTGCTGACGTAGGGAAGCCGGGGGGTGTCGTCGGCCGTTGTCTGACCGGAGCGAAGCGCAGGGAGTTCGGCCGACGCCCGGGTGGACGAGGCAGACGCGGAACCAAGCACGCCGTGCCGGACTGCCCCTACCCACCCCGGAGAACGTCATCAGAGCCAGACAACGTCATAAGAACTGGACAGCGTCACCAAAGCAAAGCGCCGTAAACACTCGAACCAAAAATGCTCTAACTGCCTTGAGCGTCTTTAATGGCTCAGCCGAAACCAGTTCAATATCGCGTCAAGAGGGCTTACGTTGAGCGCATAATTGGCCTGCCGGCGCACCACCGGCTTGGCGCGATATGCGACTGAATACTGGCCCAGTGCGAGCATTTTCAGGTCGTTGGCGCCGTCGCCCACCGCAATGATCTGTTCGGGGCCGGCCCCCAGTTCGTCGGCGAGCCGCTTCAAATGGTCGGCCTTGCCCTGGGCATCGACGATCGTGCCCGCGATCTTTCCAGTCAGTTTGCCGTTGTTCGTGTCCAGGAGATTGGCATGGCAGGCATCCAGCGACAGACGCTCTTTGAGCCGCTCGGTAAAGAATGTGAAACCGCCGGATACCAGCAAGGTTTTCAAGCCTGTCTTTCTGACCACAGATACGAGTTTCTCGGCGCCGGGGTTGAGCCGCAAGCGCTGCTCATAAACCTGCTCGAGCGCAACAACCGGCACACCTTCAAGCAAGGCCACCCGGCGCTTGAGGCTTTCCGCAAAATCCGTGATCTCGCCGCGCATGGCCGCCTCGGTGATGGCAGCCACTTCAGCCTTGCGCCCGACCATATCGGCGATCTCGTCGATGCATTCAATATTGACCAGGGTCGAATCCATGTCCATGGCCAGCACCTTGCAATCCCGCAGGCGCGCGATTTGTTCGAAGAACGCATAGTCCATGCCGAACTCGGCGCAGCCTGCTTCGACCGCGAGGCGCTCGCTATCGTCGACATCGAGCAAACGCACCGCTGTGCTGCCAAGCTCTTGCACCCCGCCGGCGCAAGCAATTGCCGCGATTTTTTCGATATTGGCCGCAACAAGGTTGGGGGCTTGAAGAATAAGATGAGTCATGTTCTATATTTAATAAAAGAGTCGCTATTTTGCAAGCGAAACCCGGTCGGAGCGTCATGAGATGTAAATGTTGCTAGCCATTTTAACTGCTGGCGTGCGCAGTCCGATTCCGGCGCGATTCGGCGTTATGATTGACACCTTCCCCGGCCCAGCCAGGCGGCATACCAGGACAGGACCTTCCTATTCTTATCTCGACACCACCAATGCCAGTGCATCATTTTCCGGCGTACCCCGCAGTAGCGCGTATCAGACCCTTCATACAAAAAATCTTGCTGCTTTGCGTACTGTGCCTGTGCATGGGCTTTACGCTGGCATCTGCGCATGCCGCCGATACCGATGCAAAGATAGAGCCGGAGAAAGTGCTCGATACAGCCCGTGCCCAGATTGACGCGGTGCAAAAGAAACTGGACACACTCAGCGACAAGCCGGTGGACGATGGCCAGCTTGCCGACCTGCGCCGAACGGCGCTCGAAGCCCAGGCCCAGGCCGAAGCGGCGGCATCCGCCATCGAACCCCAGCTCACAAGCGTAAAAGCGCGTCTGGCGGAACTCGGCACACCGGCTGAAGGTACACCCGAAGCTCCCGATGTTGCCGAACAGCGCAAACAGCTCACGAAGAACAGCACCACGCTGGACGCCCAGATCAAACTGGCCCGGCTCATCACCGTGGAAGCCGGTCAGGCCTCCGAACAACTGGTCAAATTCCGGCGGGACCAGTTCCAGGCCCAGTTGAGCAAGCGCACATCGTCGATCGCTGCCCCGGCCTTCTGGAACGATTTGCGGGCTGAAGCCTCTCAGGACGTGCGCCGGCTGGAGCCCTTGCTCGAACAGATCGCAAGCTTGTTCCATACGGCGTCCGCAAGCATCTATGCCATCATGCTGGCCGCCATCCTCGTGATCGTCGGCTTGCGTGTCCAGGCCGGGCGCGCGTTGATCCGTATGAGCATTACCCGTGTAGCCCCCGGGCGATTAAGAAGGTCATTGCACGCAACGATACTGGTCTTGCTGGCTACCGCGACACCGGGCCTTATCGTAGGAGCGCTCTACCTTGGCTTGAGCGCGGGCAACGACATACCGGACTTGGCGAAGTCTACACTCAATCAGGCCATCGGCATCGCCTGCTTCGGCGGATTCGTTACGGGACTTGGCAATGCGCTGCTCCTGCCGGGGCGTCCTACATGGCGCCTTCCCGCCATCAATGACGCCGTGGCGTCCAGCTTGCGTTGGTTCCCCCTGGCGCTGGCCCTCGTTCTGGTGTCCGGCTGGGCCGCGCAGCGCCTGTCCATTCTGATCAACGCCAGCCTGGTGGCCACAGTAGCCCTGGATTGCATCATGGCCTTGGCCCTCAGCATCGTGCTGGGACTTGCAATGCAGCGCATCTACAGCGCCACCCGCGCGCCGCGGGACGCCGAACCGCAGACGCCGACTCCTTTGCCGCTATGGCTCGCACTCTTGCGCAGCGCCATGTGGATCACGGTGGTCACCAGTGTTGCCTGTTTGCTTAGCGGATACGTCGCCTTGGGCAGTTTCATCGTCAAGCAGCTTGTCTGGATAGGCTTGGTGCTGGGATCCACCTATTTGATAACCGGCCTGATCGATGACACTTGCGCAAGTCTTCTGGCATCAGCCAGGCGCAACAGCGGCGACGACAGTCATAGCCGCCCCTGGTTCCGCGCCCGCAGCCAGGCGACCGTACTGATATCCGGCATCACACGTCTGCTGCTGGTCCTGCTCGCGCTGATGCTGCTGCTGTCTCCATTCGGTGGAGGGCCGGGAGAGTGGCTGCGCCAGATCAACAATCTCCACTCCGGCATCGCCATCGGCGAAGTGCAGATCCGCCCTACTTCCGTTCTCTCGGCCATGCTGGTTCTGCTGTTGGGCTTGGGAGCCGTCAAGTTGCTGCAACGCTGGCTCGCCGACCAATACCTGCCGACCACCAGCCTGGATTCCGGCATGCGCCTGTCGACCGCAACGCTGTTCGGCTATGCCGGCTACGTCGTCGCCATCGCCTTATCGTTGTCTGCGGTAGGCATAAGCCTGGACCGGGTGGCATGGATTGCCAGCGCCTTATCGGTCGGTATAGGTTTTGGCTTGCAGGCTGTCGTTCAGAACTTTATCTCTGGACTGATCTTGCTGGCCGAACAACCCGTGAAGGTGGGCGATTGGGTCTCGCTGGGCGGCGTCGAGGGCGACATCCGCCGTATCAACGTGCGTGCCACCGAAATCCAGATGGGCGATCGCTCCACGGTCATTGTGCCCAACTCCGAATTCATCACCAAAGTGGTGCGCAATGTCACGCATGCCAGCCCTTTGGGACGGGTACAGATAAAGCTTGCATTGCCTGTGGATACTGATGCGGAGCAAGTTCATGACCTGATGCTGCTCGCCTTTCAGGAGAATGAAGAGATACTGGACGAACCGCAACCCGACGTCATGCTCGATGGCGTGGACGCCACAGGCCTCGTTTTCAATGCAACCGGCTATGTGGGTTCGCCGCGTTCGGCCTACCGCATACGCAGCGCCCTGCTGTTCGAAATATTGAAGCGCTTGCGCGAGGCCGAGTTGTCCCTGGTCAATCCGCCCACGATGGTCTTGAGGGAGTCCGACCAGGCAGCTTCACCGGCTTGATTTTATCCCCGCGCCCGGGCAGCCGAAGCCTTGGGGCGGCGCAGCAGATAACGATACACAAAGCCCGGATACCCCAGCACCAGAAACAGGCTGAAGGTTATGGCGTAGAATTCCCAGGTCTGGGAATAGAGGTTGCCCATATTGACTTCGAAGGCGAAGCCCAGCATACCCACGAGGCAATAGAACACCACTAGTTCCAGCAAGCGCACAAAGAATGATTTCTCGATAGTGTGGGCCCGGCTGCGCCAGCCTGGATATGCCAGCAGCCCGCCAACCAGCAAGGCGACGCCGCCGATCTTGGCAAGGAACAGGGCTACCGACGCCAGGTCGGATGCCATCAAAAGCGCCCCGCCGATCAAGCCGAACGCGCCGTAAGCCAGCGCAATCAACAAGCCAAAGAACACCAAGGAAAATATCCACTGCATCCATGCCGGCGCAGCGGGCTCGCCCTTTTGCGTCCAGGGCAATATCAGGAAGGGTCGTTCCCTTACGAAGGGAAGATTAGCCGTTACCAGAGACAATCCGATAAGAATCCAGACGGCAAGTGACTGATTCATCAAATACTTCCTATGGCCTTGGCTATGCCGGAAACTGAGTGGTCGATAGATGGGGCCGATTGCTTGCGCCGGGACGAAACCCGGCCGGCGCGCCGAATTGCGCGCGCCGTGGGTGATTCGTCTAGAACTTGAGCGAACCTTCGATTACGCTGACGCACAAAGCCATCAGGCCGCCCGGCAATATGCCCAGCACGATGATGAGCAGGCCGTTCACGGACATTACCCCGCCGGTGATGATGCCGTTATCGATAGGCATCGGCTCGCCTTCCGGCTCGTCGAAGTAAGCCATCTTGACGACGCGCAGATAATAGAAGGCGCCAATCAGGGAGAACATTACGGCAAGCACTGCGATAGCAACATGGCCCGATCCGACCAGCGCCTGCAATACCGCCAACTTGGCGTAGAAGCCTGCCATGGGCGGAATACCCGTGAGCGAGAACATGGAAAGCAGCAGCACGCCGGCCAGGACGGGATTACGGCGGTTCAAGCCCTTCAGGTCGGCAATATTCTCGCATTCGAAGCCCTTGCGGCTAAGCAGAAGTATCAGTCCGAACGTACCCAGCGTGGTCAATACGTAAATGACCATGTAGAACAGGGATGCGCCATAAGCGGCGCCGGTGGCCGCGGCCTGGTCCTGCACGACGCCCGAGAGCAAACCAAGGAACACAAAACCCATGTGCGAGATGGTGGAGTAAGCCAGCATGCGCTTGAAGTTGGTTTGCGCGATCGCTGCGATATTGCCGATGGCCAGCGAAAGCACCGCCAGAATAAGCAACATCGGCTGCCAGTCCACGGCAATGCCATGCAGGCCTTCGATCAGCAGGCGCAGTGTAATGGCAAAGGCGGCCAGCTTGGGCGCCGCACCCAGCAGCAATGTAACCGCCGTGGGCGAACCCTCGTAGACATCGGGCGTCCACATGTGGAAAGGCGCGGCGGCCAGCTTGAAGGCCAGGCCAGACACGATGAAAACCACTCCGAATACCAGCGGCAGGCGTTCCGCCTGCCCGCTGCCTATGGATTCGGCAATGAGGCTCAGATCCAGCTGACCGGTTGCGCCGTAGATCATGGACATGCCATACAACAGCACCCCCGAAGCCATCGAGCCGAGCATGAAATACTTCATGGCGGCTTCTGTCGACTTCAGGTTGTCGCGGCGCAATGCGACCAGTGCATACAGCGCAAACGACATGAGTTCGACGCCCAGATATACGGTCAGCATGCTGCCGGCCGAAATCATGACCATCTGGCCCAACAAGGCAAACAAGGTAAGCGAATACATTTCGCCGCCGGTTTTCATCATGTCGCGCGCTTCAGCGTACCCGCGTCCGTAGATCAGGGTGGCGCCGACGGCCAGATAAGACAACACCTTCAGGAAGTGCGCCAGCGAATCAACGACATACAGGCCGCCGAATGAGGTGCCCTGAACGCCTTCGTTCCATTGCCAAAGAGACACGCCAGTCAATATCAGCAGCGTGATGATGCTCAGCGTAAAAGTGACGTGGCGCGATTCAGCCTTGCTCACGGCGTCGATAAGCAGCGTGGCTGCAGCCAGAATCAATAGCAGAATCTCGGGCAGAGCCAAGGCGAAGTCAAAAGGATTTTGCATAATATTTCGGGTCTACAGTTTCGAGATAGAGACGTGCTGCAACAAGGCTTCCACCGACACGTGCATGACATCTGTAAACGGCTTGGGATAAATTCCCATATACAACACCGCGATTGCCATGACGCCCAGAATGAAGAACTCGCGCGAGCTCAGATCGGTCATGGCCCGTACGTTGTCGTTGGCGATGTCGCCGAACGCCACGCGCTTGAGCATCCACAAAGAATAGGAAGCACCCAGTATCAGCGCAAGCGCGGCAAGAAGGCCTATCCAGAAGTTGTACTGCACAGCCCCAAGGATCACGGTGAACTCGCCGACGAAACCGCTGGTGGCGGGCAAGCCGCTGTTGGCCATCGAGAAAAGGACAAAAAAGGTGACGAATCGCGGCATGACGTTGACCACGCCGCCGTAATCATCGATGCGCCGCGAGTGCATGCGGTCGTACAGAACCCCGATACACAGAAACATTGCGCCCGAAACAAAGCCGTGCGAGATCATCTGGATGATCGCGCCTTCAAGCCCGGCCGTGTTGAACAGAAAGAAGCCGAGCGTCACGAAGCCCATGTGGGCCACGGACGAGTAGGCAACCAGCTTTTTCATATCGTCCTGGACAATGGCGACCAGTCCGATATAAATGACGGCAATCAACGACAGCGCAATCATCATGCCGGCCAGGCTTTGCGAGGCGTCAGGCGCGATAGGCAGCGAAAATCGCAGGAAGCCGTATGCTCCCAGCTTCAGCATGATGGCTGCCAGTACCACGGAACCGCCCGTAGGCGCTTCCACGTGGGCGTCCGGCAGCCAGGTGTGCACCGGCCACATCGGCACCTTGACGGCAAATGCGGCCAGCAAAGCCAGGAAAATCAGGATTTGCGGGGTATAGCCCAGCTTCAGCTGATGCCAGGTCAGGATGTCGAAGGAACCGCCCGATGCATGCCAGAGGTAGATGAATGCAATGAGGGTCAGCAAGGAACCCATCAGGGTATACAGGAAGAACTTGAACGCGGCGTATACGCGGTTCGGTCCGCCCCACACGCCAATGATCAAGTACATCGGAATCAGCGTGGCCTCGAAGAAGACATAGAACAGCATGCCGTCGAGCGACGCGAACACACCCACCATGAGGCCGGAGAGAATCAGGAAGGACGCCATGTACTGCGCCACCCGGCTCGTGATGACCTTCCAGCCGGCAAGCACCACAATAATGGTGATGAAGGCAGTAAGCAAGACAAACCAGATCGAAATGCCGTCGATGCCCAGATGATAGTTGACCGCAAAGGTGTCTATCCAGGAAGTCTTTTCGACAAACTGCATGTCGGCCGTGTTGGGATTGAAGCCGAAGTACAGCGGCAGTGTGACCAGGAAACCGGCCACCGAACCCGCCAGGGCCAGTAAACGCGTAAGCCCCGGACGGTCGTCACGGCCGACCAGCAGTACGATCAGGCCAGCAACGACCGGAACGAAAATCGCAAGCGTTAACCAGGGAAGAGTAGAAGACGCCATATCGCTAGCCATCAGAGAACCGTCAGTACAAAAAAGGTTAATAAAGCCATGATCCCGATGATCATTGCGAAGGCATAGTGATAGATGTAGCCCGACTGCAGATGCCGGCTTGCAGACGCGACCGCGCCTACCAGACGCGCACTGCCATTGATCATGATGCCGTCTATCAGGCCGCGGTCACCCGCCTGCCAGAACCCACGGCCCAGCCCGCGCACGCAACGCGCGATGACTTGCTCGTTGAACCAGTCCGCGTAGTACTTGTTGTCGAGGATGCGGTTGATGACCGACAGTTTGCTGTGTATGGCGGCGGGAATCTTTGGGTTGATGAGGTAGCAATACCATGCCACGACCAGGCCCGCGATCATCAGCCAGAATGGCAGCGTCACGAAACCATGCAAGGCGTAGGCCATCCAGCCATGCCAGTGCCCTGCAAGCTCGGCCATTGCGGGATGCGCCGGCAACACCGTGATCGCGCCGTTGAAGAAGCCATCGAACAGCAAGGGGTCGACGAAGCAGATGCCCGCGATGACGGACGGAATCGCCAGCAGCACCAAGGGCAAGGTAACGACCCATGGGGATTCGTGCGGCGTACCGCCATGGTGTCCGTGGTCATCGTGATCGTGCTGCGCATGCCCGTGATCATGGAAGCGCTCTTTGCCGTGGAATACCAGGAAGTAAACACGGAAAGAATACAGCGAGGTGACGAACACGCCGATGAGCGTCGCGTAATAGGCGAAGTTGGCGCCCCAGACGTTGGCCGCACCCGCCGCTTCGATGATGTGCTCCTTGGAGTAGAAGCCCGAGAAGAACGGCGTACCGACCAAAGCCAGCGTACCCACCAGAAAAGTGATCCAGGTGATGGGCATGTACTTGCGCAGCCCGCCCATATTGCGGATATCCTGATCATGGTGCATGCCGATAATCACCGACCCTGCGCCCAGGAACAGCAAGGCCTTGAAGAAAGCATGCGTCATCAGGTGGAAGATGGCGCCGGAGTAGGCTGACGCGCCAAGCGCGACAGTCATGTAACCCAATTGGGACAATGTCGAATAGGCAATGACCCGTTTGATATCGGTCTGGATGATGCCCAGAATACCCAGGAACAAGGCGCCGATCGCGCCGATCACTATCATTACCGACAGCGCCGTTGCGGATTGCTCGAAAACGGGCGAAAACCGGGCCACCATGAAAATACCGGCGGTAACCATGGTTGCCGCATGGATGAGTGCCGAAATAGGCGTGGGGCCTTCCATCGAATCAGGCAGCCATGAATGCAAGGGCACTTGGGCCGACTTGCCCATGGCGCCGACGAACAAGGCTATGCAGGCTACCGTCAGCAATTGCCAATCGGTACCCGGAAAAGACATGCCGGCCAGCTTTTCAGTTTGGGAGAACACATCGCCGTAGTGCATGCTGCCCGTGTAGGCAAACAGCAGCGCAATTCCCAGCAAGAACCCGAAGTCGCCCACGCGGTTCATCAGGAAGGCCTTCATGTTGGCGAAAATAGCGGTAGGACGCTTGTACCAGAAGCCGATCAACAGGTAGGACACCAGGCCTACCGCTTCCCAGCCAAAGAATAACTGGACCATGTTGTTGGACATGACCAGCATCAGCATGGAGAAGGTGAACAGCGAAATATACGAGAAAAAACGCTGATAACCCGGATCGTCGGCCATGTAGCCAATCGTGTAGATATGCACCATCAGCGACACGGACGTGACGACCACCATCATCAGGGCCGACAAGGGATCGATAAGAAACCCGAGTTCGAGCCTGGTGGTACCGATAACGCTCCAGGTATAAAGAGCACCGTCGAAGGTGTGGCCGTCCAGCACCTGCATCAGTACGATGACCGAACCGATGAACGAGATCAGCACGCCAAGAATGGTGACCATATGGGAACCACGGCGGCTGACGAAACGCCCCAGGAATCCCGTGCCGAAAAGCCCGGCCAGTATGGCGCCGGCCAACGGAGCCAGTGCAATCAATAAGTATAGACTTGGTGAATTCATAGTATGTGCAATCCCATCAACCCTTGAGCTGGTCAAGTTCTTCGACGTTGATCGTATTCAGGTTGCGGAACAGCAGCACCAAAATCGCCAATCCGATGGCTGCTTCGGCCGCCGCCACCGTAAGAATGAAAAAGACGAAAACCTGGCCAGCGGTGTCTCCGAACCAGGTCGAAAACGCAACGAAATTCATGTTGACCGCCAGCAGCATAAGCTCGATGGACATCAACAAGATGATGATATTGCGCCGGTTCAGGAAGAACCCGAAGATGCCGGTCGCAAACAGGATGGCGCCAAGTATCAGGTAATGAGCGAGAGTCAGTGTCATTTCTTGTCCCCTTGGTCTTTATTGGCTCCGGGCGCCGCGGAAGGCAGTTCCGTCTGCGACGGAATGCTTACCATGCGCACACGATCCTTGGCCTGCACTTTGACTTGATCAGACGGACGGTTGCGCTTGACATCGGTACGGCGGCGCAAGGTAAGCGCTATGGCGGCGACCATGCCCACCAACAGGATGACGCCGCCTACCTGTACGGCAAACACATAGTCGGTATACATGGCCACGCCCAATGCGTAGGTATTGTCGTAGTCGTCGGCAACAGCCGCCTGCGGGCCGGCATCGAACCAGGTCTTGGCAAGGACGAACGCCATTTCCAGCACCATGATCAGGCCTATGACCATGCCCAGCGGCAGATAAGTCTTGAGGCCGGTGCGCAGGGCTTCCAGTCGCACGTCCATCATCATGACGACGAACAGGAACAGGACCATGACGGCCCCGACATAGACCACCACCAGCAGCAGCGCCAGGAACTCGGCCCCCAGCAGCATCCAGATCATCGATGCCGTAAAAAAGGTCAGGATAAGGTGCAATACACCGGTGACCGGGCTGGTCGCGGTAATGACGCGAAACGCCGCTACTACCAGCACCAGCGCCAATACATAAAACAGGACTGTAGAAAAAATCATGAGTGTCGGGTCCCGGCATCAACGATAAGGGGCGTCTTCGGAACGACGGCGTGCAATTTCGGGCTCGTAACGATCACCGATCGCCAACAGCATGTCTTTGGTGTAGTACAGATCGCCACGCTTCTCGCCGTGATACTCGGAGATGTGCGTTTCGACAATGGAGTCCACCGGACAGCTTTCTTCACAGAAGCCGCAGAAAATGCATTTGGCCAGATCGATGTCGTAACGGGTGGTGCGGCGTGTGCCGTCGTCCCGCTCTTCCGATTCGATGGAAATGGCCAGGGCCGGACACACCGCTTCGCACAATTTGCAGGCAATGCAGCGCTCTTCCCCGTTCGGGTAGCGGCGCAATGCGTGCAGACCGCGGAACCGTGGCGATGCCGGCGTTTTCTCCTGCGGGTAGCGCAGGGTGACTTTGCGTTTGAAGAAGTACTTGCCGGTCAGGCGCATACCCTTCAACATCTCGGACAGCATCAAGCTGCCGAAGAAATCTTTAATTGCTTCCATAATCTAGCCCCTGTGTCCTATTGCCATATATTCCATGGCGTTTGCATCCATATCGCGACCACCAGCAACCAGATGCCGGTGAACGGTATGAATACCTTCCAGCCCAGACGCATAATCTGGTCGTAGCGATAACGCGGGAACGTCGCACGGAACCACACAAACATCGAAACCACTACAAAGGTCTTGAGTCCAAGCCATAGCCATCCTGGAATCCAGGTAAGCGGCGCGATTTCCAGAGGCGGCATCCAGCCGCCCAGGAACATGACGGAGGCCAAGGCCGACAGCAGAATCATATTGGCGTATTCGCCAAGGAAGAACAGCGCAAAGCCCATGCCCGAGTACTCGACCATGTGGCCAGCCACAATTTCCGATTCGCCTTCCACCACGTCAAACGGATGCCGGTTGGTTTCGGCCACTGCCGATATCACATAGATGACAAACAAAGGCAGCAGCGGCAACCAGTTCCAGGACATGAAGTTCACGCCCTTGTCGGCGAACCAGCCCTGCCCTTGTCCGGTGACGATTCCGCTTAAATTCAGCGTGCCCGACACCAGCAAGACGGTGATCAGCACGAAACCGATGGCAAGCTCGTAAGAGACCATTTGCGCCGCCGCCCGCAAGGCGCCGAGGAAGGCATACTTGGAGTTGGACGCCCAGCCGGCCACGATAACGCCGTAGACGCCTATCGACGTAATGGCCATGACGTACAGCAAACCGGCATTGACATTGGCCAGGACGACTTCCGGACCGAATGGAATCACGGCCCAGGCAGCCAGTGCCGGCATAAGCGTGACAACTGGCGCCAGCACATACAGAACCTTGTTGGCCTTGGCGGGCATGATCACTTCTTTGGTAAGAAGCTTGAACACGTCGGCAAAAGGTTGCAACAGGCCACGATAACCCACCCGGTTAGGGCCCAGGCGCGCGTGCATGGCGCCTATCATCTTGCGTTCCCAGTAGGTAAGGTAGGCGACGGACAGGATGATGGGCACGGCGATAACGACGATTTTTATGATCGTCCACACGACCATCCAGGCTGTGGGGCCGATGAGCTCGGTGCCGAAGTTATTGATGATAGTCAGACCATCCATTAGGCACGCTCCACCGTAAGTTCGCCAAAACCGCTACCCAGCGCCAGCGTTTCATTGAACGCCGCGGCGATCCGTACGCATCCTGGGGCCACCGTGTCGTCGAGGAAGGCCGCCAGGACTACCTGCCCTTGCGCCGATGCGATACGCACCGCGACACCTGCCTCGATGCCCAGCCCGGCCAGGGTACTGGCCGCCATGCGGGCATGAGGCGCCTGCGAAGCCGTCGTATCCTGCAAGGGCTGAGAACGGCGCACCAGCGCGTCGCTACGGTAGATGGGTACGTCGGTAACCCGCTCCAGCCCTTCACGCTTGCTGGACAGGCCTACGCTGGCGGTCACCTCGTTGGACAGGCGCCCATCCGTACCGCTGGCCAGCACAGTTTCGCGGACCGATTCGGACGTTTCGTCTTCGAAGCCCTGCAACTGAAACAAATTGCCCAGAACCCGCAGGACCTTCCATGCCGGACGCGTATCGGCAAACGGCGAAGCCGCTCCCTTGAAGCTCTGCACGCGCCCTTCCGCGTTGACAAAGGTGCCCGACGTTTCGGTGAATGGCGAAATCGGCAACATGACGTCGGCCCAGTCTTGGGCGGCCGACTTGAAGGAGGTGAGCGCCACCGCAAAGTCTGCCGCCTTCAACACTTCGACGGCGCGCGCGCCGTTGTCGCTGTCAAAGGAAGGCTCGGCATGCAGCACGAGATACGCTTTCAGCGGCTCGCCCAGCATTTGCTCGGCCGAAAGTCCGCCTTTACCGGGTGTGGCGCCCGCAAGGTAGCCACCGACGGTGTTGGCGCCGGGTGTGAGGAAACCGAATTTGGCGCCGGCGGCCTTGGCCAGGGCCGACGCATTGGCGGCGATGAGGCTGGCCTGGTCGGAACCGACTGCCATATTGCCGAGCAGCACGGCGACGCGTTCGCCGGAAGCAAGGCTGGCCGCAATCAGTTGTGCCGCGGGAGAAGGCTCTACCGTGGCAAACGTTTCCGGGACAGGCTGGTCTTTGCCCTGCACCAGGGCGACGAGCACTTCCGCCAGGGCATTTGGCAACAGGCTGGGAGCTACCGTCATGCGGCTGCTTACCGGGAAAAGCGGATCGTCGGCAGCGGAGTCGATGAACGACACCTGCGTGCCGCGCTTGACGGCCTGGCGCAAACGCTGCGCCATGAGGGGGTGATCTTTGCGCAGAAAGGATCCGACGACCAGCACACGGTCCAGTTCGCCGAGTTCCGCAATAGGCATGCCCAGCCAAGGCACGCCGGCGACGGCCTGCTCGAACGCGGGATCGATGCAGCGTAGGCGGAAGTCCACGTTCTCGGATCCCAGGGCCCGAACGAGCCGTGCCAGCAATGCCAGTTCTTCAGTCGTTGCGTTGTGGTTTCCTATGCCGCCGATCTGTTCCGCGCCGAATTGGTCGCGCACGGTGTTGAAGCCATGCACGACTACTTGCAAGGCATCGCTCCAGGAAGCTTCGCGCCACTGGCCGTCCTCGCCCTTGAGCATGGGATGGGCCAGCCGGTCTTCCGTATACAGGCCCTCGTACGAGAAACGATCGCGATCGCTGATCCAGCATTCGTTCACGTCCTCGTTCTCGAACGGCACCACGCGCTGCACGCGGTCGAGCTTGGCTTGCACGACCAGATTGGCGCCCAGGCTATCGTGCGGGCTTATCGAACGGCGGCGTCCCATTTCCCATGTGCGGGCCGTGAACTTGAACGGTTTCGACAGCAGGGCCCCAACCGGGCAGACGTCTATCATGTTGCCGGAAAGTTCGGACTCGACCGCCTCGCCGACGAAAGTCGTGATCTCGGAGAATTCACCGCGATTGATCATGCCGACTTCCATGATGCCGCCGATTTCCTGGCCGAAGCGCACGCAACGCGTG
This sequence comes from Orrella sp., assembly GCA_036675955.1. Classification (GTDB taxonomy): domain Bacteria; phylum Pseudomonadota; class Gammaproteobacteria; order Burkholderiales; family Burkholderiaceae_B; genus Pollutimonas. Next base: position 14,450 of record JAKFDW010000339.1, read on the forward strand.
CAATGGATGCAACGCTGCATGCCGTCGGTGGAAATGAGCGGACCCATGGACTTGGCGACGACCACGCGCTTTTCTTCTTGATAGCGCGATGCCGATGCGCCGTAGCCCACGGCCAGATCCTGCAACTGGCACTCACCGCCCTGGTCGCATACAGGGCAATCCAGCGGATGATTGATGAGCAGGAATTCCATGACGCTTTTCTGGGCCGCAATGGCTTTTTCCGAGCGCGTGTGCACGATCATGCCATTGGTCACGGGCGTGGCACAGGCCGGCAGCGCCTTGGGCGCTTTTTCGACGTCGACCAGGCACATGCGGCAATTGGCTGCGATGGACAGTTTCTTGTGATAGCAGAAATGCGGCACGTATACCCCGAGCTTGTGCGCGGCCTGTATGACCATGCTGCCCTCGGGAGCTTCTACTTTAATGCCGTCGATGGTGAGTTCAACCATTAGCGTATCCTGAACCTACAAATATTTTGGCACCACACAGCTTTTATGCTCGATGTGGTGTGCGAACTCGTCGCGGAAATGCTTGATAAAGCTGCGTACCGGCATGGCGGCGGCATCGCCCAGCGCACAAATCGTGCGGCCCATGATGTTGTGAGCCACAGAGTCGAGGACATCGAGGTCCTCGGGGCGGCCCTGGCCGTTTTCAATACGCTCGACCATGCGATACAGCCAGCCCGTACCTTCCCGGCAAGGCGTGCATTGGCCGCAGCTTTCTTCGAAATAAAAGTAAGAAAGACGCATCAGCGACTTGACCATGCAGCGCGTTTCGTCCATGACGATGACAGCGCCCGAACCCAGCATGGAGCCGGCCTTGGCGATGGAATCGTAATCCATCGTGGTTTGCATCATGATGTCGGCCGGTAACACCGGCGCACTGGACCCGCCGGGGATCACCGCCTTCAGCTTGCGGCCACCCCGCATGCCGCCGGCCAGTTCAAGCAGTTTGCTGAACGGCGTGCCCAGTGGAATTTCGTAATTGCCCGGCAGCTCGACATCGCCGGAAATTGAGAACAACTTGGTTCCGCCGTTATTGGGCAGGCCGATCTCGAGGTATTCCTGGGCGCTGTTGCGGAAGATCCACGGCACCGCGGCAAAGGTTTCGGTATTGTTGATCGTGGTGGGCTTGCCATACAGGCCAAAACTGGCGGGGAAAGGCGGTTTGAACCGCGGCTGTCCCTTCTTGCCTTCCAGCGACTCCAGCAAGGCGGTTTCTTCGCCGCATATGTAGGCGCCATAGCCATGGAACGCGTGCAACTGGAAACTGAACTCCGAACCCAGGATCTTATCGCCCAGGAAGCCGGCCGCGCGGGCCTGCTCCAATGCCTGTTCGAAGCGGTCGTAAATTTCGAAAATTTCACCGTGGATGTAGTTATAGCCCACGGTTATGCCCATGGCGTATGCCGCGATGGCCATGCCTTCGATCACGATATGCGGATTGAATCGCAGGATATCGCGGTCTTTGAATGTTCCGGGCTCGCCTTCGTCGGAATTGCAGACCAGGTACTTTTGTCCCGGCAACGTGCGTGGCATGAAGCTCCACTTCAACCCCGTGGGGAAGCCCGCGCCGCCACGCCCACGCAAGCCGGACGCCTTGACCGTGGCAATGACGTCGTCCGGCGTCATGCCGGTGGCAAGAATCTTGCGCAACGCTTCATAGCCGCCACGCTTGACGTAGTCTTCAAGCCCCCAGTTCTCGCCATCCAGTCCGGCAATGATCTGCGGGCTGAGGTGGCGATCATGGAAGATCATGCTGTTTTCGCGGTTTCCGGCGGGGTCCGGAGCCAGCCCCTGGGAAAATTGCTGCAGTAGGCCCGGCGCGCTCATGCCGACTCCCCGTGCTGTTTGAGTTCCTGAATCATCGCGTCTATTTTTTCCTGCGACATGCGTACACACATATGCTTGTTGTTCATGGTCATGACGGGCGAATCGCCGCAAGCACCCATGCACTCGCCTTCCATCAAGGTGAAGAGGCCGTCGGGCGTGGTCTCGTGGAAACCGATGCCCAGCTTGTCCTTGAGGTAGTCCGCGGCTTTGACCCCATCGCGCAAGGCACAGGGAAGGTTGGTGCACACGGTGATCTTGAACCGGCCCGTGGGATGTGTATTGAACATATTGTAGAAAGTGGCGACCTCTTGCACGGCAATCGGCGGCACGTGCAGATACGCGGCGACGTCGGCAATGACATCGGCCGATACCCACCCTTTTTCGTCCTGGGCGATGGCCAGGGCGGCCATGATGGCCGACTGTTGCCTATCGCCTGGGAACTTGGTCAGTTCCCGGTCGATTTTTTGATACGCTTGTTCGGAAAGCAGCATAGTTTGAATCCGGTTTTTACCTTGGCTCACGCCGTTCAACGGTCGATTTCGCCAAACACAATGTCTTGAGTACCAATAATGGTGACGGCGTCGGCAATCATGTGGCCGCGCGACATTTCATCCAGGGACTGCAGGTGCGCGAAGCCCGGCGCGCGGATCTTGAGGCGGTAAGGCTTGTTGGCGCCGTCGGACACCATGTAGATGCCGAACTCGCCCTTGGGATGCTCTACCGCGGCATACACTTCGCCAGCCGGCACATGCATGCCTTCGGTATAGAGCTTGAAGTGATGGATCAGGTCTTCCATGCCGGTTTTCATGCGTTCGCGCTTGGGCGGCGCAACCTTGTGGTTGTCTACAATGACGGGGCCTGGATTGTTGCGCAGCCATTCCACGCATTGGCGGATAATGCGATTGCTTTCACGCATTTCGCCGATACGCACCAGATAGCGGTCGTAGCAGTCGCCGTTCACGCCCACGGGTATATCGAAATCCAGGCGATCATAGACTTCGTAGGGCTGCATTTTACGCAAATCCCATTCAACGCCCGATCCGCGCAGCATGGGGCCGGTAAAGCCCAGCGCCTTGGCGCGTTCAGGGCTGACCACGCCAACGTCGACCAGACGCTGCTTCCAGATGCGATTGTCGGTAAGCAGGGTTTCGTACTCGTCGACGCAAGTAGGAAAGCGATTCGTGAAATCTTCAATGAAGTCCAGCAAGGAACCGGAACGCGCCTCGTTCATGGCGCGCCTTTCTTTTTCACCCCGGTACTTGCTGCCTTCGCCATATTGCGGCATGGAATCAGGCAGGTCGCGGTATACCCCGCCCGGACGATAATAGGCCGCGTGCATGCGGGCGCCTGAAACCGCTTCATAGCAGTCCATCAGGTCTTCGCGTTCGCGGAACGCGTACAGGAACACGGCCATGGCGCCAACGTCGAGGGCGTGCGAACCCAAGGACATGAGGTGGTTCAACAGCCGCGTGATCTCGTCGAACATGACGCGAATATACTGCGCACGCAAAGGCACTTCGACGCCTATCAACTTCTCGACGGCCATGACATAAGCATGCTCGTTGCACATCATGGACACGTAATCCAGGCGATCCATGTAAGGCAATGCCTGCAAATACGTTTTATGCTCGGCGAGCTTTTCAGTCGCCCGATGCAACAAACCAATATGCGGATCGGCCCGCTGGATGACTTCGCCATCCAGCTCCAGGACCAGGCGCAAAACGCCGTGGGCAGCGGGATGCTGCGGTCCAAAATTCAGTGTGTAGTTTTTAATATCAGCCATATTAGCGCCCTGCTCCGTAACCTTCTTCACGCACGACGCGCGGAGTGATTTCGCGCGGTTCGATCGTTACGGGCTGGTAAATCACCCGCTGCTGCTCTGTGTCGTAGCGCATTTCAACATTGCCAGACAAAGGGAAGTCTTTGCGGAACGGATGACCGATAAACCCATAATCGGTCAGGATACGACGCAGGTCGGGGTGCCCTTCGAACACCACGCCATACAAGTCGAATGCCTCGCGCTCGAACCAATTGACGGCGGGCCATACATCGACCAGCGTGGGCAAGACGGGAAATTCGTCATTGGGAACATAGGCGCGAACGCGCAGGCGCCAATTATGCTTCACCGACAGCAAGTGCACGACAACCGCAAAGCGCTGCGGATGCAGGCCCGGCTCGACCACGAATGTGGGAGCCCCCCAGGCGGAGTAATCGATTCCGCACAAGTCGATACAGGTATCGAAACCCAGCGATTCGTTGTCGCGCAAGGCTGTACAGGTATCGACCCAGTCTTTCGCCGGAACCTCGAGCGTAAGTTCGTTCAGGGACAGCTTCAGCGGCATGGTGTCGCCAAAAGCGGCCGATAAATTAGTTTGTAGCGTTTCGAGCCGAGTCATATTTCAAGCAGTTCAACGTTAAGGGTGACAGCCAAGCCGGCTTAGCGAGCAATGGTGTTCGTCAAACGAATCTTGTTCTGCATTTGCAGCAGGCCATACACCAGCGCTTCGGCCGTAGGCGGGCACCCCGGCACGTAGACATCGACGGGCACGATGCGATCACAGCCGCGCACCACCGAATACGAATAGTGGTAATAGCCCCCGCCATTGGCACAGGACCCCATGGAGACCACCCAGCGGGGCTCGGCCATCTGGTCGTATACCTTGCGCAGTGCGGGCGCCATTTTGTTGCACAAGGTGCCGGCCACTATCATCAGATCGGATTGGCGCGGGCTTGGACGGAAAATAATACCGAACTGGTCAAGGTCGTAACGAGCCGCCCCCGCGTGCATCATTTCGACCGCACAGCAGGCCAGACCGAATGTCATGGGCCACAAAGAACCCGTTTTGGCCCAGTTCAGGAACTTGTCTGCACTGGTGGTTACAAAACCTTCTTTCATAATGCCGTCGATAGCCATAATTTTGCCTATTTACTATTCAATACAGGAGCGGGCCTTTTATTCCCAGTCCAGCGCGCCTTTCTTCCACTCGTAGATGAAACCTACGGTGAGCACGCCCAAAAATACGAGCACTGTCCAGAAGCCAACCATGCCGATGGTGCCATTGGCGATCGCCCACGGAAACAAGAAAGCGATTTCAAGATCGAACATGATGAACAGGATCGCGACCAGGTAATAGCGCACATCGAATTTCATGCGCGAGTCGCTGAAGGCATCGAAACCGCACTCATAAGGCGTGAGTTTCTCGGCATAGGGGCGATGAGGTCCCAGCAGACGACCAGCACCCAGCAATGCGAATCCGATCACGGTCGCGACGATAATAAACAGTAGAACGGGAAAGTACTCTTGCAGATTCATGCCAAGCAACCAATCACGATAAGTAAACTCTGGGATTGTAGCATTTTGATATCGGCATTCGGGCCAAGCCGGCCGAACTGAAACATGTTGGTGATGTAAATCAAATGCGCGGCTCGCCACAGGCCGGTCTCGTGACGGCATAGCGCAACATAAAGACAAATGGCAAAGCCTCAGCCGGCTCGGAAGACGATGGTATCCTTACCGCTTATCCAACCATCAAATTCGCGGCCAGCGCAGCCAGCGCGCTTGCCTGCCCTTCCATCAACAACCCTCGTTGCACCGAAAACCTTCGTCGCACCCACCCCGGCTCTTGTCCCGTACATTTCATTTGCCAGCAATCAATCGGCTCCGCTTGAGAACAAGCACGGAAATGCAAAAAGCCACTCCGAAGAGTGGCTTTTTGCTGCAAGCATGCTTGCTTCACTTAGTTCAGCAACCCGGCGAACCGGGCTGCATCGGCGCATAGGCTAGCTATGCAATCCGATTAGAACTGGTGACGGATACCGACACCGACCAAGGTCGATTTAGCGTCGTCAACAAAGTATGCATTCTTGGCATACGAACCAATCGCGTAAACGTTGGTGCGTTTGGACAGACCGTATGTGTAGCCCAAGCTGTAGATCTGGGTCTTTTCAAAGTCAGCACCGGACAATGCGTCTGGGTTGTCTGTTGGGTCAGCCATTTGCCATGAAGCCAAGATCTTGCCGTTGCCGATAGGCGCGGACAAGCCAGCCATGTACGAGTTGACCTTCAAGCCGTCAAGATTCAGACCGTCGAAGGGGTTGACGCCCAGCTCGTCGGTGATGCCCGAGGAGAACAGACCGTTACGTGTTTGGCCGAAAGCCAAGTGAGCCTTCACGACTTCGAAGTCGTAGGCGCCACCAAGGTTCCACGACTTGATAGTCGTGTCGTCGATTTCACGCTTAGCTTGGTCGTACGACAGTGCTACAGCGATAGGGCCGTTAGCATAGCGAAGACCGGTCGTGATGGCACGGTTGTTTTCGTCGTCAGCGTTAGGAATGCCGGGGGCATCGATATCCCAACCTTGAGCGCCGTTGGTGTTGAACGAGTAGCCAACGCCGAACTGGAAGCCCGAGAAGTTAGGGGTTTGGTACATTACCATGTTGTCGTAACGTACTGTGTTGACCGCGCTGAATGTCGTACCCAGGTTGGCTTGGTTGAAGCCCAGACCGAACGGATCGATGGCGCCGAAGTATTTCGAACCGATGTTGGTTTGACGACCCAGGTCGAATTGACCCCAGGAATCGCCAGCCAGACCCAAAGTGGCTTGACGGCCGAACAGACGGTCACCTTGTGCACTGTTGCCAGTACCGAGGTCGAAGCCGCTTTCCAATTGGAACACAGCGCGCAGGCCGTTACCCAGATCTTCAGAGCCTTTCACACCCCAGCGATTGCCGGACTGAATGCCGTTGATCATGCCAGTTTTCTTGGCCGAAGCATCACCGGCTTCAATTTTTTGGTAACCGATACCACCGTCCAGGATACCGTACAAGGTAACCGATGTTTCTGCCTGAGCAACGCCAGCGAAGCCAGCAATTAGAGCAGCAGCGAGCAGAGTCTTTTTCATGTAAGAAATCTCCGTAGATTTGAGTAAACAGAGCAGCGACTTCCAAAACGAGTGCTGCTGCTCTTTCTAACTCCGCGATGGGAAGTTGGAGCTATTGCATCAAAATTCGGGGCCGCTGGCTATGGTGGCGTTAGCAAAA
>JAKFDW010000340.1:0-1795 GCA_036675955.1 Orrella sp.
TGGAAATCGAGAAAGACCGCGTCGAACGACATCGTATTGAGGCATTCAAGTGCCTCCGCACCGGATTGGGCGGTCGCGACAATGTGTCGGTCCTTCTTGAGCATTTCCTTCACCAGCATCAGGTTCGTTGCATGGTCGTCGGCGACCAGGATGTGCTTGGCGTCGACGGCATGCGCCGGCTCTTCCTTGGAGACCTCCGCGGGCACTGAGACGGCCTTGACCATACGCAACTCGAACCAGAACAGGCTGCCCCGGCGCGGCTCGCTCTTCACGTGCAACGTGCCTCCCATCAGGGTGACAAGCTCCTTCGCAATGGTGGTGCCCAGCCCGGTTCCTCCATATCGTCGGGCGGCGCCCGTGGATACCTGATAAAACGGTTCGAAGATCTTTTCCTGGAGCTCCGGCGGTATGCCGATGCCGGTGTCCTGCACACTGAATCGCAGCAGATACTCATCGGCCAGGTCTTCGATCACCTCAACCGAAACGTCCGCCCGTCCCTTTTCGGTGAACTTGATGGCATTGCCGGCCAGGTTCATTAGCACGCTGCTCAGCTCATGCGCGTTGCCTATCACGGCTTGTTGCACCCGCTCGTCCAACTGGACCGCGAACTCGATGTTCCGGACGGCGGCGATCGGCCTCAGCGTGAGCTGCAGGTGCTGCAATACGCTCGCCAGATCGAACGCGGCCGATTCCGGCCTGATCTGCTTGGCTTGATGCTTGGCCAAGTCCAGCAGTTGATTGATTTCCGTATTCAGTGCCGATGACAGCTTCAGAATGGCGGCGGCACGCTCGGAGATGAGCGGATCGCGCGTTTCGGCTTCGATCAGTTGCGCTGAAGAGACGATACCGGTCAGCGGTGTGCGCAGTTCATGGCTGACGTTCGCCAGCAGTTGGGACTTGGCCTGGCTCTCACGCTCGGCATGTTCGCGAGCGGCATGCAACTTTCGGAGCAGCATCGAGGCATACAACGGGACCACGATCAGCAGCACGATGTGGGATAGCGAGATCAACGGCTGTCCCCGCCATATCGGCGAAATCCAGACCACGATCAAGAATCCGCCCAACGTCACGCATTGGCAGATCCGCATCGGCACGACACCGACGCGGAAACCGTGGCCGAGTATCGTGAACAAGTAGAAGCCCACGAACACAAGGGCTGGCGGGCCCATCAGCGCCAACCAGCCCGACAGCATGATGGGGTCTAGAATCGCCGTAACGACCACGACCTCCCAGGCCGAGAACGGCCGCAGGCGGGTGGCAAAGTACAGCGCCGCGAAATTGTAGGCGGTATGGATCGCGAGCCAGGCAGCGATCTGCATCCAGCCGATCGCGGGCGAGGAGGGCCCCCAGAACCAGATCGCAAGTACCATGAGCGCCAGGATCGGAAAACCCAGCTTCAGTCGAAGCAGGGCCTGGGCTTTTACACTGAATTCGATGTCGTGGTCAGATGCTGAGTGGCTTGCTGTTTTCATCTTGATCAGCGCCCCACCGCATTTTCGTGTGACCGGCAGCCCCCGTTACGCCCGCCGGGATCGCTTCCTGCGGAGCATCGTAGTCCGACCGCAGCCAAACCGCTACTTGCGCCAGCCGCCAGGATGGGCGGCGTGAACGGGGCGGGCAGAATTACGTATGCTGCGTATTCGTGCAGGAATCGATTTCCAGGGAGACGGCCTATGGACAAAGAGCAGGTTTTGGCGAAGCTGAAAGAGATGCTTCATGAGCGCTTTTCAATCGACATGAGCCAGTTGCGCGGTGATACGCGGCGGGCGGATATCGGAATCGACTCCATCCTGAT
>JAKFDW010000341.1:0-15235 GCA_036675955.1 Orrella sp.
ACACCAAAGTAGGCGCCGTGCAAGGTAAGCGCGCCATCTTCGACGGCGTCCCGCACGGCTGTAAACGTCATCAGGTTTTCAAGGCTGTACTCGACGACACCCCATTCCAGTTGCCTGATCCAGCTTTGCCGGTCTTCGGTAGGGGGGCCGACGCGCTCGGCGACGGGTGCGATCTGCGACATCCACTTGCCGATGAAATCGCGTTTCGTCAATGGCGCGGCTTTGTTGGCATAGGCTGCAACGCCACCGCAACTCGCGTGGCCGAGCACCACGATATGCTTGACCTTCAGTGCATTCACGGCGAATTCGATTGCGGCGCTTGTGCCGTGAAACGAAGTTTCGGTGTCGGGCTCGCAGGGCGGGACAAGATTGGCGATGTTGCGTATTACGAATATTTCTCCCGGGTCCGCGTCAAAAATGGTTTCGGGCGCAACGCGGGAGTCGCCGCAGCCAATCACCATGATCTCCGGATGTTGTCCGGATTTGGCAAGCTCTTCATAACGCTCCCGTTCGCGCGAGAGGCGTCCGTTCAAAAATGACTGGTAGCCGGAGGTCAATCTTGATGGAAACACTTTTTGATCCTTTTTTATTTGAGGCCTTAAGATTTTACCGCGCAAGTGGGTAGCCGGCATTCCGCCGCGGCACAACCCTGTATGAATCCCTCAGGCATCGATGTCAGGGGACTGCGGTATTGCCCTGTTTTCCAGCATCCTGAACTCATCAGAGCTATCGTCATAATCCCAACGTTCGATGACGCAATATCGGGCCATGCCTTCGAATGCGTAACGAATGAAATTGATGGAGTTGTTGGAATCATGGCGGATCCGGGACGACACTGCGGTGCCGGCCTGCACTGCCCAGACGTGGCGGCGCATATTGGCGACGTGGTCATGCAGGCCGCAAAAGAAGGGGCGGTGGATGTGGCCGCCCAGTATCAAGTCGACCCCGGCATCTGCCCACTCGTTGATCGCCCGCTCGTGGCCGCGCAACAAATGCTCGTGGTCGGCAGCGTGGGTCACAAAGACGGGTTGATGTGTGACGACGACGCGCAACTGGTTCTGTCCCGCCTGCCTCAAGCGCTGTGCCACGCGTTCGATCTGCGAGCTTGAAACCTCACCTTCAATATGCCGATAACGACGCGTTGTTCGCACGCCGATGATCAACAGCTCAGGTGTTTCATAAGTCGGTTCGAGGTCTGGACCGAAGGCTCGCCCGTAGCGCGAGTAGGGACGGAATAGGCGGGTAGCCACATCAAATAGCGGGATATCGTGGTTTCCCGCTATGACGAGCCTGAAGGGGATCGCTAGACGGTCCATGAAGGCGCTGGCGGCCGCAAATTCGACTTCGCGTGCGCGCTGCGTGATGTCGCCCGACAAAACCACAACATCAGGCGCTTGCGCGTGCGCCAGGCGTTCCAGGGCTTTAACCACCGCCGGTCGTTCGGTGCCGAAATGAAGGTCAGAAATATGCAGCGCCACCCTCATGCCGGATCGCCTGGCATGCCGGGGCGCGGAGCCGGTTGCGCCACAGTCACCGATTCACCCCTTACCGGTTCATTAACCTGCGCATCCAGCTCTTCAGCGTGGACCCGTTTGAACAACAGCAACGGTTCCGGCGCGACACGAAACTCCAGCGGCGCCTGCAGCCACATGATTTCGCCATCGGCTGCCACCTTGATACGGTGCTTGTGCGAATTTTTCCTGCCGGCCCCATGCTCGGTTCGATGCGTGGCGCGCTTACCGCGCAACAGCCCGCGCGGGACAACAGTCAGGCTGCGAAAACTGAAGTCAATCACATTATCGGCATCGCCGAGCTTTCCCAGCGCGCCACGGGCGGCAAGCCACAACATTGCCAATGTCCCGACGGGATTTACCGCGATGCCGGCGAGTTGGCCCTGCTTCAGGGACTCCGCCTGCGGGATGCCGACCTGCTCGAGTTGGAGGCGGTTGTTGCCAATGAACAGCGTGGTGGTTCGCAGATAGATGCGTTTGCCGTCCTGATCCAGCGTCATGTCCAGGTATCGATGGTCGCCCAATGCTGTGACCAGCGCAGACCATAGCGCGACAAGCCGGCTTCGACCATAGCGCTGTTTGAAGGCTTCCCTGTCCTCGAGCAGTTCGGGGTAAAGGCCTACGCTGGCGTTGACGAGAAAAACATGGTCATTGACCAGGCCGACCTGCACAGGCAACAACTGCCCATGCAGCAAGTCCTCGATTGCGGCGTCCCTGTCTTCCGGGATGCCATGGGTGCGGCCGAAATAGTTGAACGTGCCTTGCGGAACAGCGCCGAACATGCAGCGACTTGCCAGCGCGGCAGTTGCCACGGCGTTGATCGTCCCGTCTCCGCCGACGGCCACGACGACACCGCTGTCTTGCATGGCTGCGTCGACTGCGCCTTGTACGGTAGCCTTCAGGTCGTCGATGTTCTCAATGACGAATACACGATGCGTGCGCGCCGCCAGATGCATTGCGGAATCAATGGCCAGGCGGGTCTCGCGTATGTCATGGCGCCCGGAGGCACCATTGATGACGAAGAATAAAGGCGGGCTGGAATTGGTATGAATGATTGGGCACCATCAGGTTCGGAATAGGGCAAGGGTTAGATGAGTTTATGTTTATCGTCTCTCGGAGTCAGTATATCTCCAACGATTCAAGTCCTTGAGCAAGCGGCGTTGTCTGCGTACCTCTGCCTGTACATTGCCATATGTTTCCAGCCCCCGCGCCTCTAGGGCGGAGATCAATTTCAGGAATACTTCGGCGGTTGCGGTAGCATCGCCGATGGCTGTATGCCGGGCTTCTTCGGTAATCGAGATGCCCAGTCGATGGCAGAGTGCGTCCAGACTGTGGTTTTCGCTTTGGCCGAATACAAGCGCCGACAGCAGCACGGTATCAAGCACTGGATTATCAAAGCGATGGCCGATTCTTCGCTCGTGCCGTCGAAGAAAAGCCATATCGAAGGGGGCGTTGTGGGCTACCAGTACAGCGCCTTTGACGAATTGATGGAATTTGCGGCCGACCTGGTCCATTGCCGGAGCCGAGGCGACCATGCAATCAGTAATACCATGCACATTGCTTGATGAACGTGGAATGGCTCGTCCGGGATTGACCAGTGTGTTGAACACTTCTTCCTGAATCCGCCGTCCGTTGACGATACGAACAGCGGCAATCTGGACGATTTCATCACCTCGGTCTGGCCGAAGGCCGGTCGTTTCAGTATCAAATACAACGTAGGTGAGATCCACGACTCGAGTCGTGGACAAGTCGGCGTTGTACGTCTTAAACAATAACTCAAAGTCGTAGACGGGAGCTTGCGGTGTTGATGAGGGGACACGAGCTTGCGACGGGCCGCCAGCTTCGTGCAGGGTCAGCATATAGCCAGACATCGCTTCTTGCCGGGGACTGGGCAATAGCCGCATACGAGTCAAAAGTGCTGTGCCGGCAACCTGGGTCGTGCAGAGAAAATCCCGTGTGGCGTCAGGGTCTTGCATGGATTGAAGCTGCGAGTATGCCGACTGTATGGGGGCAGGGCACAGATAATCGAATAACGACCGGCCGAGGCCGGGCGTGGTGTCGGCGTTGAGGCCGCAAATCAGGCTCGCGGCCCGTGCGCTGTAGAAAGCAAGCTGATGAGATCCGGAACACATCAGCACCCCGGCGGGAATGTCGGCCAGTAAGGTCTCAAGCAGGGCTTTTTCGCGAATCAGGCCGGTGGTCTCCCTAACTGTGAAGCCGGCCAGGGACTGGCGGGTGTCATGGAGTGCCCGGGCAATTTCGTGCGCCGCGGGGGCGAGATCGCCCAGATAGCGGGCGGGCGCAGGGTCTAGCGCGGTGGCAACCGATGTATGGGCACGGATGCGCAGATTGCCCGCCATTCGCTCGATGGGCTTGGCAATATGGTCGTCAAACAGTCTCCATACCCAGGCGATCAAGCCGACGATGGCAAGTCCTGCCACAATACCGCCGATGATCAGGGCATCGGGTGAACCGGCATGATCCTGTTTATGAAAGCCATAGTAGAGGCCTGCAGCGAGGGCGACGACGCTGCCTGCGGCCAGCGCCGCGAAGATCAGGGAGATGCGTAATCTAAGGCTGAGGCGGTTGATCATGACCACAAAAAACGGTCTGCATCGATGCGGTATTTATAGCATTCACGCTGACTTGCAGGCGGCCCGAAGTGCGGGGTCGCTGGGGGCGGCGGCCTGCCACCGTGTGCCGGTAAGAGTGCCGTCGGGGGCGAGTGTCGCGTCGCCCATTAGGTCGGCACGCAAATTGGCGGCACAGTCGAAAGCAACTGCGACGGTACGCGTGGGCTGCCAACGCTCTACCAGTAAAAGTCGACCTCGAACCAGCTGCGGTTTTTGTTCCGACCATGAAACGGCGCGAGTATCCATGGCTACAAAACGCACGGTAACAGGCACAAGGTAAGTCCAGGGAGCCCACGGAGCACTGCGTTCGCCGGTACTGAGTACCACGACATTCTGCGGCAAAGCCGATTGTATGCGCCCAAACCATGAGTATTCGCTCCAGACTGAATACGCAATCATTGTGCAGCCGATAGCGGCGGGCATTATCCAGCGCGGCACATTGCGCTGTGATCTGCGCAAAAGCCGTCCCAGTATGAAAACCAGGCAGGCCGCCAAGGCTGCGGTTGCCATCATTGAAAGTAAGTCAACCCACATATTTTTTTCTCATCAAGTTAATGCGCTTTTGCCTTGGCCCAGGGCCGCCTGCATAGTGCGTACCACCCTAAATGCATTGCGCAGATGATTACGTTGAAAATTGGAGAGTTCGGCTGGGTCCAGATAGTTGCTGGGTTTGCGGCCAGACCGGATGAGACGGGCCTGGCTCTCGATGCGCAGGTTCGAGATAACATCGTAGGCTTCGGTGAGGTCACGCGCGCCTGAGGCTGAAATAATGCCTGCATGTTCTGCAGCCAGCAAGCGCGCACGTGTATTGACATCCGGAAGACACGTTTGCAGGGCGTAGATGCGAGCGAGGTCGGTAATGGGGATGACGCCGTTGGATTTCATGTCGATATGGTTGCGGTACGGCCCGGATCGCGCCGTAGAAAACTGCCGGATAACACCCAGTGCCGGCGTATGTTTCAGACTGTTCGCGGTCATGTGTGCGACAAAAATGGAATTCTTTGATGCTGCTTCGAGTGTTTCAGTCTGGAGCGTCTGGTGCAGGCTTGCCGTGCCTCCAATGGGCCGCAGGTCGAACATGACGGACGCCAGCATTTGCGCTTCTGGATTCGGCTTGGCTATCCAGCCGTGGAAATATTGGCGCCACACCCTTACGGGCTGGCGCCAGCGCAGATTCGTGGCCATCATGTCACCCGGACAATAGACATAGCCGCAGGCATTCAGGCCCTCGGAGACGATCTGAGCCAGCCGTTCGAAATACGGCATGTCAACGGTGGAGACCTCGTCGTCCAGAAACAGACAGTTGTCCTGATCCGACAGTCCGGTTTGCTCTTGTCGACCTTGACTGCCACAGGCCAGCCAAAGATACGGAACGGGTGCGGACCCAAGTTCCTGTTCCGCCAGCTCCAGCAAGCGGCGCGTGATGGCGTCGGCAATGTCGGTAATAAACCGTGTAACGATTTCATGGTTCTGGTGCCCGGCGGTCAGCGACAAAAGCAATTCGGGCACGCATGCTGCAGCAACGACCATGGCTCGCAGGTCCTGCGCAGCGGCAATTTCATGCACCAGGGCGGCGGCGTTGATTGCATTGACCCGGACAAGGTCGGTCTGGGTGATCATGCCGTCGAACTTGCCATCGTTGCTAATCGGTAGATGGCCCACCTTGTTTCGAAGCATGAAATTGAGAATGTCCACGCCCAATGCGCAGGAGGGCAGTGTGAGGGGCTTGACCGTCATGATGTCGCGTACCGGCGTATCTGGACTGCGGCCTTCAGCCAGCACACGGCTGACCAGGTCTCGTATGGTGATGAGACCCACAAGCTTGCTGCTGTCGGGATCGATGACTCCCAGCGATGAGACATGGGCGTTGCGCATGGTCAGTGCGGCCTGGCTGGCTGTTGTTGAAGGCATGCAGGACAGTGGTGCGCGGGTGATCAGATCATGAGCGGTGTACGTCTGGCCCAGCAGGGCCTGGGCGACAGGCGCAAGTGCTTCGCGCCTGAGAATCTCTTTGGAATGGACGGTATGCGGTGAGCCGGCCAAGGCTGTATTGTTTTCGTCCATTTAGGGTATTTCGGTATTGATGACGTTAATGTCAGGCTGGGGAAGTGCCGGGCGGATTGCCCGCCCGGCTTCTTGATTCACTGTCTAGTGCTGTACAGCAGTACCCGACCCCTTGGGAATGCGGATGGACTCGACCAGGTGCTGAATATGATCTGGTGGAGCGGCGGTTACCGACGACACGATATAGGCGGTAATGAAGTTGACCAGCGCGCCTATGGCGCCAATGGATAGCGGTGAAATACCAAACACATAATTGGCGGGAATATCGGCCAGGTTATTGGTGCCGGGTATAAAGAACCAGCCCTTGTAGACGAAGATGTAGACCGCCGTAAACACCAGCCCCAGCAGCATGCCGGCAATGGCGCCTTCCTTGTTGATGCGTTTGGAAAAAATCCCCATCATGAGGGCAGGGAAGATAGTGGCGGCAGCCAGACCAAACGCCAACGCCACCACCTGTGCTGCGAATCCGGGAGGATTCAGGCCCAGCCAGGTAGACACCACAATGGCGAAGGTCATGGAAAGGCGGGCTGCCAGGAGCTCGCCTTTTTCCGTGATATCGGGTTTGATGGAGCCTTTGATGAGGTCGTGCGAGATGGCCGATGAAATAGCCAGCAACAATCCGGCAGCCGTGGATAGTGCGGCTGCCAAGGCGCCCGCGGCAACAAGCGCTATGACCCATCCCGGCAAGCCGGCGATCTCGGGATTGGCAAGCACCATGATGTCATTGTCGATTGTCACGAGCTCATTGCCTTTCCAACCTTGCTCGGACGCTGCCTTCATGATGGGGTGATCAGCGGAAGCCTTGTCGTTATAGTACTGGATGAGGCCGTCTCCATTCTTGTCTTCCATGGCCAGCAGACCGGTGTTTTCCCAGGTGCGAATCCAGGAAAGTTCGGGTTTGCTGTCGATGTCTGCGCGTGCAATGGCGGAGCCGGAAAGCGCGGTGCTGGATATGGACGCGGGCCACATGGTGGTGGTCAGGTTCAGGCGAGCCATCGAGCCCACCGCGGGGGCTACCGTATAGAGCAGGGCGATAAATACCAGGGCCCAGCCGGCAGAGGAACGCGCGTCGGCCACTTTCGGGACGGTGAAGAAACGGATGATCACATGCGGCAGGCCTGCCGTACCAATCATGAGCGACATGGTGAACAGAAACATGTTCAGCCGATTGCTGGTGTCCGCGGTGTAGGCGGTAAACCCCAGTTCGGTTACGACCATGTCAAGCTTGCCCAGCAAGGTATGTTCGCCGCCTGTTGGCGCATAATTGCCGATCAGGCCAAGTTGCGGAAGGAAGTTGTCGGTGAGTTGCAGCGAAATGAAAACGGCGGGCACGGTATAGGCAATAATAAGCACGATATATTGCGCCACCTGGGTATAGGTAATGCCTTTCATCCCTCCGAACACCGCATACACGAAGACGATGGCCGCACCGATATAAAGTCCTACGTCGGTCGAGACTTCAAGGAAGCGCGAAAACGTCACCCCTACACCGCGCATCTGGCCGATCACATAGGTAATCGAAATCACGATCAGGCAGACTACGGCAAGCAGCCTGGCTCCATTCGAGTAAAAACGGTCGCCAATGAACTGCGGAACGGTGAAACGCCCGAATTTTCGCAAATAGGGCGCAAGAAGCAGCGCCAGCAGTACGTAGCCGCCCGTCCATCCCATCAGAAAGGCCGATTGCGTATAGCCACCGGCTGGCGAAAGAGCAATGATGCCCGCCATGGAAATAAAGGAAGCCGCCGACATCCAGTCGGCGCCGGTCGCCATGCCGTTCAAGACAGGATGAACCCCTTGGCCGGCCGCATAGAATTCGGAGGTGGTGGCGGCGCGTGCCCAGAACGCGATTGCTATATAAAGGGCGAATGAACCGCCGACAAAAATAAGATTTAGCGTGAACTGGTCCATGTCGGCTTCCTTATTCTTCAACGCCGTGGGCGCGATCTATCCGGTTCATGATCGCTGCATAGACAAAGATCAATACGATGAAGAGATACATGGATCCGTTCTGAGCCATCCAGAATCCAAGATCTGCTCCGCCTACCATAATGCCTGACAGCATCGGGCGCAGAATAATGCCCATGCCGAAAGAGCAGATGAACCAAACAGCAAGTGAGATGAGGATGATACGGATGTTCGCCTTCCAATAGGCGTTACGCGATGAGTCGTCTACCATTTGTCATTCCTTTTTGTTGAATTCACAGATCGTGCGTATGAAAGGCCTTGCTTCTCCTTGGGTGCCCGAAGGCTGTACACGGCGATGCGCACGGCATTGACCGTAATTGCAATACGCCGGCATAAGCAATGGGCATGGCGTTCGACGGCCATGCCCATGCATTGGTTTCCGCCTGTCTTGCGTCAGAGTGCGGAATATTTTCGATTTTCTTGGTGTCGTTGGCGCGGCGGGAATATTTCCAG
Source organism: Orrella sp. (assembly GCA_036675955.1). GTDB lineage: Bacteria > Pseudomonadota > Gammaproteobacteria > Burkholderiales > Burkholderiaceae_B > Pollutimonas. The sequence goes on from JAKFDW010000341.1 coordinate 8,630, forward strand.
GCGGGCTCATACCCCGGTCGCTCCGTGCAAAGATATGACGGACGGGCAACGGTGCGGCGGACTGTTGTGACGAGCCCATTTTGACGTTTCCCTACGCTACAGGAACTTTTTTGCTTGTACCTTCGACGCTTGCGAAGGCGCTTCTTTGGATTCTATACCTGGCTTTAAGGAGTCTGTAAGCAGGGCTTACCCGTATTGGACACAGATTTGCTTTCTTTGTCCTGGCACCAGCTTTTCAGTTTTTCGAGAAAGATGCCGATCACCCTTTCATAGTTGCCCGCCGAATGACCGGCTGAATGAGGCGTGACAATGACGTTTTCCATGTCCCACAGGGGAGAGTCGCTGCCCAAAGGTTCGTGTTCGAAAACGTCGAGGAATGCCGATGAAAGCGTGCCCGAGCGTAGCGCGGCGACCAGATCCTGCTCGACGACCACTTCGCCTCTTGCGACGTTCACCAGGCTTGCTCCTGCCGGCATCAGCGAAAAGCCTTTCCCGTCGACCAGCCGGGAGGTGCTGTCCGTCAGCGGGCACGCCAGCAGCAGCCAGTCCGCCTGCGGTAGAACACGATGAAGATCCTGGTAGCTGACACAGGCCTTTGCTTCGGGTACCGGCTGTCCACTGTGCCGCACCACGATGATATCGAGCCCGACCACCTTGATCAGTTCGGCCAGATAACGGCCTATGGGCCCCCAGCCCACAATGACGGCAGTCTGTCCTTTCAGGTCGCGCGGCAAGCCCGCAGCAATGAGCGAGGACCATTCGTGCCTGGCTTGAGCCCGCATGAAATGCGGAAACCCGCGTGCCAGCGACAGCATGCCCGCCAGCGCAGTATGGGCCACGATTTCAGCATTGGCGCCGGAGGAGGCGGTCACGCTGACACCGCGGGCTGCCAATTCGCCAAAGATGGGACGGTCCAGGCCCGCGGAATGGGTGTGCACCCATTTCAGATGCGGCGCCGACCTTAATACCTGGTAGAAGTGTTCGAGGCTGTCGCTGACGACGTATTTGGTGGACAGGCCGGTGATGTCGCGAGAGATCAGCGCAACATCGATGTTGCGCAATGCCTCGGGGCTTGACGATTCCATGGTGACCAGCCGGCATGGGCGGCCATCCACGTTGGCGGGCAGCGCATCGCCGATATGGTCGCGAGCCTTGCCCGAAACCAGAATATTCAATTCGTTCACTTGAAACTCCGCCGGCCGACCGCTGCGCGGACGGCCGGTCATTGCACTAGTTGTTGGCGGCGCCGGACTCGATCACGATAGTCTTCCAGCGATCATACTCGGACTTGATAAATGCCTTGTACTGTTCTGGCGTTCCGCCGATAGGATCGGCGCCTTCATGAACCATCTGTTTCTCTATGTCGGGTTGCTTGATGATGCGGTTGACGCTGGCGTTCAGCTTCTGTACGACCTCGTCGGGGGTGCCTTTGGGCGCAAAGAACCCAAACCAGGAACCGGCCTGAAAGCCTTTGAAACCGGACTCGTCCATCGTGGGAACATCGGGCAGCGACCTTGAGCGGTGCAGGCTGCTGACGGCAATGGCCTTCAGTTTTCCCGCTTTTATCAGCGGGTGCACCGAGGGAATGGTTGCAAACATGAATTGCACACGGCCGGCCAGCAGATCATTGAGCGCATCCGCGCCCTTATATGGAACGTGCGTGATATCGAGCCCGCCTTCCTTGCCCATCATGTAGCCGGAGAGGTGGGATGAGGTTCCAACACCCGTGGAGCTATAGTTGAACTTGCCCGGGTTGGCCTTGATCTGTGCGACCAGGTCATTGATGTTCTCCACGCCCAGTGCAGGATTGACCACAAGCACATTGGGGACATCGGCGATTTGTACGATAGGAACCAGGTCCGTTAGGGGATCGTACTTGAGCTTGTACAGCGTAGGATTGATGGCGATCGGGCCAACCGAATTCACGATAAGCGTGTGGCCGTCCGGGGGCGAGTTCACCACATTGGCCGTGCCAATATTGCCGCCCGCGCCGGGCTTGTTTTCCACCACGAAGGACTGCTTGTATTCGTTGCTGAGGTGGGTGGAAATCAGGCGGGCCAGGATGTCGGTGGTTCCGCCGGCCGAAAAGGCGACGACAACCTTGACGGTCTGCTGCGGATAATCCTGTGCCGCCGCTGGCGTCGCGCCAAGCAGCGATGCTGTGGAAATGGCGGCGATTGCCGTCAGTGATTTAAGAATGCCTGGCCTCATGTGAATGCGGCGCTCGAGTGTTCTCATTTTATGTCTCCGTGATGTGTTGTTGGTTTGCGCAGCTGTCAATCGCGATAGGAAGGGTCGATGCGATCCAGCTTTCTGAGTAGTGCCGGCCATTCCATGACGCCGTAAGGGCGACGGGTTCCGGGCTGATAGTTGTTCCAGGTTTCTTCCAGTATCTCGGGAGGCACTTCGCGCAGGGGGCTGTTGGCAGCCATGGCCGCGAGTTGCGACTTGCATGCCAGTTCCAGCCTGTGCATCCAGTTGAATGCTTCTCCCACCGTACGGCCAACGACAAGCGCGCCGTGGTTGCGCAAAATCATGGCTTCGTTCGAACCCAGATCCTTCACCAGCGATTCTTTTTCTTCGTCTTTCAGGACTACGCCAACATAGTCGTGGTAGCTGATCTTGAGGAAGCGCATGGCGGTTTGCGTGATGGGCAACAGGCCGCACTCCAGTGCGGAGACCGCCATCGACGCCCAGCTATGCGTATGGATCACACAGGCCACCTCGGGGCGCGCTTCGTGGATGGCGCTATGGATGACGTAGCCGGCCTTGTTGATGCCGTACTTCAGGTCGCCGAAGTCCGGGGCTGACAATACATTGCCTTCGAGATCTATTTTGATGAGGCTGGACGCCGTGATCTCTTCGTACATCATTCCGTACGCGTTGATCAGGAAAGCCTCTTCATCGCCCGGTACACGCATCGAAATATGGTTGGCAATCATGTCTGCCATTCCGTACATCTCAACCAGCCTGTAGCAGGCGGCAAGGTCGACCCGTGCCTGCCATTCTTCCGGCGAACATCTGGATTTCATCGAATTGATGTTTAAAGCGTCCGTGCTGGACATGGTTGCTCTCCTGATTAAAATCGCTGACGAAAATAGGCCTTACATCAGGCCTATATTGTCCAAGCTTGAAGAGTAGTGAAACCGCGGGTGCGTCGATAGTCTGCTTTTCTGCAAGAGGCCTTCACGATTTGTGAAGAGTATGGCCGGCCGTCCGCAGTGGATTCGTCATGCGACGGGATGCGCAGGATGAGCGATACGTTGACGACGTCGGCGCGAGCAGGCCGTCGGAGACTTACTTGCGACCGGTGAGTGACAGCGCGATTCCAATGGCCAGGCCAATGCCGATTCCGCCAGCAACGTTGTCCATGGCGACGCCTATGATCACGCCTATCGCTAGTCCGACGGCTATTGATGATCCTGATTTCATGAATTCACGATAGCACGCGACTGATCAAATTGTTTTTTCCAACTTACCATCGGATTTCAGCGCCTGCGTAGATGGAGCGCCCGGCACCGGGATAATAGGCCCGCTCATTGCTTGCAGCGGCAGCCATGGCAATGTATTGACTGGACGCTGCGTACTGTTCGTCTCCCAGGTTGCGCCCCTCGATGAACAGCAGGTATCGCGCAGCTGGGGCGGCATATCCGACGGTCAAATTCGCAAGACCGTAGCCCGGCGCTTGCAGCGTGTTCTCCTGATCGGCGTACCAGGAAGATGCGAAGTCCAGACTCGGGCCAAGGTAGAGGCCCGTCGGATGCCGGTAAGTGATGCCGATGCGGCCATAGTGCTCTGGAATGCCAGGCACGGCATTGTCGCCAAAAGCGGGGTCATTCACAAAACGCAGCCTGTTCCATGTGTAGGCGAGATTCCACTCGATGTCGCCGGGCATGCCATCGAGGTGCACACTGCCCCCCAAACTGACTTCCAGACCGGTGCTTGAAGAGTCGTCGATATTGCCGCCTTCATAGCCTCCGCCCGGCGTGCCCGCAGGTTTGGGAATACGCAGCAACTGATTGCTGATACGGCTGCGGAACAGCGCGATCTCCCAATCAAGCTTTCGTGTGGTTCCGCGTGTTCCGATTTCAAAAGTCGTGGCGCGCTGGGCGGCGGTAGTGCCTGCCGAATTGTAGAACTCGATGCCGGTCGGAGGTTCAAAGCTGCGGCCCACGCTAGCATATAGCTGTGCTTGCGGTGTTGCCTGCCATAGCAGGCCGGCTTTAGGGCTGATGCCGGTATAACGTTCCGAGACGTCCGCATTCTTGAAATAGGATAGGCGGGGCGGGTTGCGCAAGGCATTTATCGTCCGGCCCCGAGTGGCTGTTACTGCCTGCGCGCCGCCGACAATGGCCAGCCGGGGTGTTAGCTGTAAGCTGTTCTCGCCATAGATTTCGATCGTCTGGCTATTGGCGTGTATGTCTTCGAACTGGTCGGTGGAGGAGTCGTAGACGCGGCCGTCCGGAAGTGTAAATGGACCGAAGGTCTCGCTGCTGTTGCGGCCGCGGCTGATATTGACGCCCCAGATCAGTGTGTTGCTGCGCGCCAGCCAGTTGCGTCTAAGCTCACCGCGTACGCTGATCCCATAATCCACCGCATCGTAATAGATGGGCACGGCGGTTCCCAGCAGATCGAAGCGGGATTTCGTGTAGTACGCGCCTAGCGTCAGGCGATCGTGATCGTTGTACCGAAGCGTATGCTGATAAGCCAGCCGCATGTGCGGATGGGTCGAGGTTCGGCTGTAGGGATAGTCGGCGTATGGGTCGCCGGCGCCCGCTTGTAATTGCGCTAAGGTGACCGGGCTTGCTATATCTTGATTGAGCCGATCAATATCCAGATGAAACCGGCCTTCTGAAGCAGAGTTGTACTGCGTTCCCAGGTTCGCGTAAAGCCGGGTGGCCTTGTGCCCGGCATCGTAGCCCGGCCCGTCGGAACGTGAATGGCTTACCGAAACGAACGCATCCATGCCGTTTTCGAACACCTCGCCCGCACGAGCCTGGGTCTGCAGATAGCCCTGCGATCCGGCCTGAACACGCATTTCAATGCCAGGGTTCGAATAGCCTGTGGGAGATACGATATTGATGGCACCGCCCAAGGTAGACGCACCATATCGCAGGCCTGCCGCACCTCGCAGGATTTCGATATAACGTGCATTGAAAGGATCTGCATACATCGGGTTGACCGATCCGTCGGCTTGGCCTAGCGGCATGCCATCGCGCAGAATGGCCACGCCTCGAGTACCGAGCGGCGAGTTCAGGCCGGATCCGCGCATGGATATCTGGGTGGACTGCCTTCCGGCGTCCGGTTGTACGAAAACCCCCGGCGTGCCGGATAAAGCGTCGCGCAGGCTTAGCACTGCGCCATCTTCATAGTCGACGGCGCGTACTACGCTGGCGTTCTCCGGCGACGTCCAAAGGCGCTGCAGGGCGCGTTGCCAGGACGGCGACAAGGGATCGTCGTCATCGTTGTTGTCGGCCTGCACAACCACTGGCGAAAGCATGCCGGCCGCTACTTGCGCACCTCCTGCGAACGCAAGTCCGCCATACACAATGGCAACGGACCATAGCAGGGTGAGGGCACCATGTCGGACATGGTTCGCAGCGGTAGACCAGCAGGATTTCATGACGATACAACGAGTGGATGGAATGCATTCCTCATGCGGCCGGATGCCGATAGGAATATGTTTGGCTGGGCAAATCAGAATGGCTCCGGCAGGCGCAACGGACGGCAATGGGCCGGATTAACTTGTGAGCGAATATAACAATATCCGGCCGGCTTGATTCAGAGAAATATCGCCTGATTTCCCATGTCATCACCGAACTTACGTTGAAAAGATATGTCAGTTGTAAGTTTAAGCAAGTGCAGTTGTGGTGTGGTGCCTGGCGCTGTTACGGTGGTCACTCGACCATTGTTCACAGGAGATCGCGATGGCACCACCAATATCCGATATTGCCGCCTCATTGAAATCTCTAAGCGTGCGGCGCGCCCTTTGGTTGAATCGGGGACGCTCAGAATCCAGCGAAACACCGTCCCATCGCACGCCGGGTGACTTGCCGGCTGTTCAACCACGTCAACAAAGCTGGCCTGCTCGACTGGCCGGGGTGAACGGCTTCAAAGCCAGGTAGGAATATTTACCTATTCGCCCTGGCTCATTGCCTTTCTCATATCGCGTCACGTGGCATGCCCGTGACGCGATTATCATTTCAAGCGTTTGCCTCATTCTGAAGCGTTAGCGTTCCATCATTCATGCCGACTATCAGTTTGGCTTTGTCTGGCAAGCCGCCAAGGATCTGGGTTTGGAGGAATGCTACCAATTCACTTCTGCAGGAAGTGAATATCTTGAAGGGGACAAAAATCGTTTTTTCCACGTCCCCAAGGTAAATCAGACATCCTTGCCGATGGGAGTCGCTGTCATAAGCAACAATAGCGTCTTCAGCTCCCTTGTTCACTTCCCGAATAAATGCGCCATAAATCATGGTAGGGCCTCATCAAGTTAGCAACTAGGAGCAATTCCCGTACCGTCGCGGCGCGAATTCACTCGTTACTGTTTGCAAGGCAATGACAGAACACAGGGCAATAGAATAAACAGCGTAAGTCAAACGAAGG
>JAKFDW010000342.1:0-1533 GCA_036675955.1 Orrella sp.
CAAGCAGTTCGCCCCGACCATCGTCGCCCCCGGCACCCGCCTGCAGAACCCGGAAGCCTGGGCCAAGTCGATCAATGTGGCGCTCAACGCCGAGCGCAACTGGGCCCTGCCGCCCGGCCAGCGAAAGGAGATCGTGCCCGGCGCCAGCCACTTCATGGCCCATGCCATCGCCAGCCCCAGTTGGCGCAACGCCTACCAGGTGGCGACGATCGGCGACCACACCTTCCTGCGCGTGCAGAAGCTCAAGCCGCGATCTTCGTAAGACATAGCCTTCCGCTTCGCGATTTATTAGAAGCCGAAACGGGCCGGGGAGTATTCTCGGTCCGTTTTTTTTATGGGGCAGACTCGAATGAGGCAGGTGCCCGCAACTCGGTCGCCGGGCCGTTCGGATTTTTCCTACACGCCAGCGCGCCATCCGCCGACTGTATCTGCCCGGCAGACCGGCCAATCTGGTCCTGCAAGGGATGCCACCACGCACAAGGAACAGAGTGCCGTGCTGAACAAGCAGCAAAGCCGCACCGGCGCTTTCCTGCACTTGTGGGACCTGCTCATGAAACGTTCCCTGTTGGTGCTTCGCCCCTCGTACGAAGGCTGGAAACTGCTGGACAACGGCAAGCCGGTATTCTGGTTTCCCGAAAAGCAAGCGGCCCTTGAAGTGGCCAACACCATCGCCGAAGCCCGGCATATCTATTCCAGCAAGCCCACCGGAGTCGAGGTGGAAAGTGAGGAAGACGAGGGCATGGGGCCGGAGCGCATCAGCTCCTATGGCTGACAGAGCGATTGGAGTGCACTTCCGCCTCCACCTGGATTTGCATATCCATCAATAACTTGCGCGTGTCCCGCTGCGTCTGCACCTGGTCCAACAACTGCTTTACATATCGCACCGGCCGGGGAAATAAGCTGCGCTTCCGACCACGGAGCCGTTGCATGCGTAGCCTGAGCGCCCTGCTGATGCTGTTGGCCTGCCTGGCTCCCGTGGCACGCGCGGCCAACCCGGTCACTTCAGTGCCGGATCTCGATATCTCGCGCTATGCCGGTCAGTGGTACGAGATCGCACGTTTGCCGGTCTCCTTCCAGGACAAATGCACCGCCGACATCACCGCCGCTTATACCCTGCGCGAAGACACCCGGATCGGAGTAAGCAACTCCTGCCGCACCGTGGATGGCATGACCACCGTTGCCGAAGGCCTGGCGCGGCCGGTGACGGGCCACCCCGGCCGCCTGGAAGTCAGGTTCGCCCCCGACTGGCTGTCATGGCTGCCATTCGTATGGGCCGATTACTGGGTGATCGACCTGGATCCCGGCTACACCTGGGCGGTGGTGGGTGAACCCGACCGCGAATACCTGTGGATCCTGTCGCGCGAACCGGGCATGGACCGCGCCTTGTTCGAGCAGATCAAGGCGCGCGCCACCACCATGGGTTACGACCTGGCCCCGCTGATCACGACCGCACCGCTGCAATAGGAATCCACGCCATACGCCGTAGTATCCTTGCCCATCGCACGATCAGAGGAATGGGCATGAACCGTCGCT
>JAKFDW010000343.1:0-1913 GCA_036675955.1 Orrella sp.
AATGATGTTCTTGTCGGCAACGCGATCGATAATGCTTGTCGTTTTCTGGAAAACTTCGGCAGCGGCTGCTTTGTCGCCAGCATCGATGGCTTGACGCACGCGCTTGATGGACGTGCGAAGCATTGAACGCAGGCTGGCGTTGTGTTTGTTGCGCTCAACCGATTGGCGAGCACGTTTACGAGCTTGGGCGGTATTGGCCATAGTGTTGCGTATCCGTTTTATTAGATCTGACTGATCTGCTAGGTTTGTTTGGCAAAGACGGCTATTCTATATCACTTGGCCCGTCGTGTAAAGTCTACGGGCCTGAAACCGCAAGCAAACAGCACCGCAAAATAGGCAAGGGCGCTGGCCAGCATCACGCCGCCCAAGCACAACACCCGTAAACCCGGACTCGAACCCAGTGCTATCCAATCCAGTTTTTGGTCGGCCAGCCAGAGCACTGACGCCATGGCAGCCAGCGCAGGAACGAGGCGCATTGCGAAGCTCATCCACCCCGGGCCGGGCTGATACAGCTCGCGGCGGCGTAATAAGATAACGAGCAAAAGCGCATTGACGCTCGCGCCCAGGCCTATCGACAGCGCCAGGCCCGCGTGGGCGAATCGCGGCACCAGAATCACGTTCAAAGCTTGAGTAAGAACCAGGACGAAGATGGCGATTTTCACCGGGGTGCGTATGTCTTGCTTGGCATAGAAGCCCGGCGCCAGGATCTTGATCGCCAGAAGTCCTATGAGGCCCGCTGAATACGCCATGACGGCAAGCCGCGTCTGCATGACATCATGTCCGCTGAAGGCGCCATAGTTGAACAAGGTCGCCACCAGGCCGTCCGACAGCAGGGCAAGTCCCAGTGCCGCGGGCAGGCCCAGCAGGAAAACCAGGCGCAGTCCCCAGTCCAGGAGGGCGCTGTAGGCGCTATGGTCCTGGCGCGAGTGGGCAGCCGAGAGGCTGGGCAGCAGCACCGTGCCCAATGCCACACCCAGCAAGGCGGTGGGAAATTCCATGAGCCGGTCGGCAAAAGATAGCCATGTAACGCTGCCCGGTGTGAGCCATGTGGCGATATTGGTGTTGATCAGCAGCGAGATCTGGGCCACCGATACCCCCAGGATGGCGGGTAGCATCTGGCGCATGATGCGCCGTACTAACGGGTCCTGCCATGCCTGGCGCAGGCGCGGCGAGTAACGGGGCAGCAGGCCGAGTTTTGCCAAGGCTATCCATTGCACCAGCAATTGCGCGACACCACCCAGCATCACGCCGGCGGCAAGCGCGTAAATTGGCGTATCGAAGTAGGGCGTCAGAAACAGGCTGGCGCCTATCATGGCAATGTTCAGCAGCACCGGCGTGAAGGCAGGGACCGCGAAGCGGCTCCAGGTGTTGAGCACGCCCGATGCGAAAGCGACCAGCGACATGCAGATGATGTAGGGAAACATCATGCGGGTCATCCACACGGCGGCATTGAACTCGGCTTGTCTTGCCGCGGTACGCATGCCGCTGGCCATGGCGCTTACCACCCAGGGCGCAGCCACGATGCCCGCCACCGTGACCGCCATAAGAACAACGGTCAGCAGCAGCGCCACGCGATCAAGCAGAAGGCGGACTTCTTCTTGCGATTTTGTATTGCGGACCTGGCCCAGTATAGGAACGAAGGCCTGGGAAAATGCGCCCTCGGCAAACAGGCGCCGCAACAGATTCGGGATGCGGAAAGCAACCCAGAAAGCGTCGGTCAGCGGCCCCGCGCCAAAGGCGCTGGCGATCAGTATGTCGCGGACCAGGCCAGTAATGCGTGAGAACAGAGTGAAACTGCTGACCGTGGCGGCCGACCGAAGCAAGCTCATGTACGCAACGGATTACTTCGGTGCCATGCGGATGGCGCCGTCAAGGCGGATTGTTTCACCGTTGATCATCTCGTTCGTGATGAT
>JAKFDW010000344.1:0-35955 GCA_036675955.1 Orrella sp.
AGTTGAGGAAAAGCGTACTACTATTGGCGCGGAAGCCGGACAGTTTATACATAAAAATTTATGAGGAACCATCATGCCATATTTGATCGAAACCTTTGACAAGCCGCACACACAGGCCTTGCGACTAGCCTTGCGCGATAAGCACCTGGATTACCTGGAAGACAATAAAAGCCTGCTGCTGGCTTGCGGGGCCAAGTTGGAAGACGATGGCACAGGCGGAACGGGCAGCGTCTATATCGTGGACCTTGAAACGCGTGCCGAGGCTGAAGACTTCGTCAACGCCGACCCTTTCGCGGCGGGTGGGCTGTTCGAACGCACCGTCATTACGCGTTGGCGCAAGGCCTATCTTGACGGCAAGTCGTATTTGTAGCCTGCGCCGGCGTGTAGTGATAAATGCACCGGTCAGTGGCCGGTGCATTTATCGAACAGTGCCTGTTTCTGACTTGATTGGATTTCATCAATGAACGCGTTTGACTGGCATCGCATTTTTCTCGACAAGCTCCCGCTTGTGTTCCTCGCCGAAGTGGCTTTGCGGGTGCTTATCGCGTATGTGCTCGTGTTCCTGTTTCTAAAGACCGCGGGGCGCCGGGGTATCCGCCAGTTATCAGTGTTCGAACTGGTGGTCATTCTGACGCTCGGTTCGGCCGCCGGAGACGTCACATTTTACGAGGATGTTCCTGTCGCTCCGGTAATCATGGTCTTCATAGTCTTGTTGCTGCTGTACCGAACGACTACCTATGTGATGGGCCGCAGCCCCCGTTTCACTCAGTGGGTAGACGGCGCGCCGGTAACACTGATCCGCGACGGCAGTTACGAGGTCGAAAGTCTTGCCAGGCTCAACATATCGGAAGATGAATTTTTCATGGAATTGCGTCAGCAGGGCGTGGAACATCTGGGTCAGATCAGGCTGGGCATTCTGGAAATCGATGGCGATGTCAGCCTTTTCTTTTACGAAGACGACCATGTGCGGCCCGGATTATCGGTGATGCCGCCCGAGCATCGCCAGGACCACTGCGAGGTGCCCGATGATGGTCTTTACGCCTGCAACAACTGCGGGCACACTCAATTTCTGAATGCGCTACAGGAATCCACATGCTCGCGTTGCGACGAGGGTTCCTGGTCTATTGCATTGGCCAACCGGCGCGCACGTTAAGGCTCTTTCCTTATCCTTGTGCCCGGGCGCGGACGGCGATGTATCAGAACTCTGAAATGCACCGGCCACTGCCGGTGCATTCAGTCAGATCACTGCAAGGATCAAGCCAGTGCGCGGATGGCAGCGGCTACGCCGGCGCCGTAAGCTGGATCGGCCTGGGAGCAGTGGTATATATGGCGCTCTTGCACGTCTTTGGAGGCACCCGAAATTGCGCGGGCGGTGTTGTCGAACAATGCCTGCTTCTGCCCATCGTCCATCAAGCGGAACAAGTTGCCCGGCTGCGAAAAATAGTCGGTATCGACGCGATGGTTCCAGTGATCGGCCGCACCCTCGATGGACAAAGGTGGTTCGCGATAGTCGGGCTGGTCCTGCCATTCGCCCCGCGTATTGGGTTCATTGCCCGTGATGCGGCCGAGGTTGCCATCGACTCGCATCGCGCCGTCGCGATGATAGCTGTGGAATGGGCACTTGGGGGCATTCACCGGGATCTGGTGGTGATTGACACCCAAACGATAGCGTTGGGCGTCGCCATACGAGAACAGGCGTGCTTGCAGCATGCGGTCCGGTGAAAAGCTGATGCCAGGCACGACATTGGCCGGGGTGAATGCCGCTTGTTCTACTTCGGCGAAGAAGTTTTCCGGATTGCGATTCAGCTCCAGGGTGCCCACCTCGATCAGCGGGTAGTCGCCATGCGGCCATACTTTGGTCAGATCGAAGGGATTCAAGTGATAGGTTCCAGCATCGTTTTCCGGCATGATCTGCACATACATGGTCCAGCGCGGGAAATCGTTCTTCTCGATGGCGTCGAACAGATCGCGTTGTGAGCTTTCACGGTCGCTGCCCACCACCTGGGCGGCCTCGGCGTCGGTAAAGTTTTTGATGCCTTGCTGGGTCTTGAAGGTGAACTTTACCCAATAGCGTTCGTTATTGGCATTGATGAAGCTGAAGGTATGGCTGCCGAACAAGTGCATGTTGCGAAAGCCCACGGGAATGCCGCGGTCGCTCATGACGATGGTTACCTGGTGCAATGCTTCGGGCAGGCCAGTCCAGAATTCCCAATTGTTCTGCGCGCTGCGCATGCCGGTGCGCGGGTCGCGTTTAACCGCGTGGTTCAAGTCGGGAAACTTCAGTGGATCGCGGAAAAAGAACACCGGCGTGTTGTTTCCCACCAGGTCCCAGTTGCCTTCCTCGGTATAGAACTTCATGGCTACGCCGCGGATGTCGCGCTCTGCGTCGGCGGCACCGCGTTCACCGGCCACGGTGGAGAAGCGCATGAAGACGTCGGTTTTCTTGCCTATTTGTGAAAAGATCTTGGCCCTGGTGAACTGGCTGATGTCATGGGTGACGGTAAACGTACCGTAGGCGCCGGCGCCTTTGGCGTGCATGCGGCGTTCCGGAATGACTTCGCGATCGAAGTGGGCCAGTTTTTCCAGCAACCAGACATCCTGCAGCAAGGCTGGGCCGCGGGGACCTGCAGTCTGGATATTCTGATTGTCGACGACTGGTGCGCCGGCGGCGGTGGTGAGTTTTGCCATTTTTCTATCCTTTAGCGATGCATGGTGTAAGCAATACAGGGCCGATAAGAACACAAAACCCAATGTGTTCCCTTGACCTATGTGGTATGGACTGCAGTCTACCGATAGATAGTAAAAAGGTAAAATTGATTGATTATTATTTTATGATAGTGTTTTGCTATATCGTGGCTTTACCGCGCCCGAGAATGCTTCCCGGCCGAAAATGCCGTGGCCTTCCGAACCCTGCCTGGCCCATGCTGGGCGTTCGCGTGCCATCGACGGTAAATTCTGAAGCAGCGATCGAGATCATGAATGACAATGGGCGCCTCGCGGCGCCCATTGCATCAAACTGACGGATAGCCCTAGCGAGCAGCCGCAGCCGTCTCCTTATCGAGCTTGTGCATGATGTAGCGTTGCTGGGCGATCGATACCGCGTTATTCACGCACCAGTAAAGCACCAGGCCGGCAGGGAACAGGAACATCATGCCGCCGAATACCAGAGGCATGATCATCATGATCTTGGCCTGGGTCGGATCGGGAGGCGTGGGGTTAAGCTTGATCTGCAGGAACATGGTGGCCATCATGAACGCGGGCAGGATGAACCATGGGTCGCGAGCGGCCAGATCGTGGATCCAGAGTATCCATGGCGCGCCGCGCATTTCGACGCTGCCCAGCAAGACCCAGTACAGGGAAATGAACACGGGAATCTGCACCACCATGGGCAGGCAGCCCCCCAGTGGATTGATTTTCTCGGTGCGATACATTTCCATCATGGCTGCATTCAGCTTGGCCTTGTCGTCGCCAAACTTTTCGCGCAAGGCCTGCATGCGCGGCGTTACCTGTTTCATCTTGGCCATGGAGCGATAGCTCGCCGCCGACAGAGGATAAAACACCAGCTTGATCAGCAGCGTGAGCGCGACGATGGTCCAGCCCCAGTTGCCCAGTACGGCATGCAGCCATGTCATGATCTTGAACAGCGGCTTGGCAATGATGGTAAGCCAGCCATAGTCGACCACAAGCTCAAGGCCTGGAGCCAGTGCGCTCATGGCTTTCTGGTCTTGCGGGCCGACCCACAGATCCGATTCGACCACCTTGTGTTGGCCAGGCTCGATAGTGCCTACCGACTCGATGCTGCGGATGGCATAAAGGTTGTCGCCCAGGCGCAGCGCTTCATTGTGGCGGACTACGTTTTCCGTCGGCACCCAGGCCGAGGCGAAGTAGTGCTGCACCATGCCTATCCAGCCGTTGTTGGCTTCCTTGGTGTAGCCGCCCTTGCCTTTGTCGATATCCGAGAATGAGACCTTCTGGAATTTGTCTTCGGCCGAATACAGTGCCGGTCCGGTAAACGTGCTGTAGAACGACGAGGTATCAGGCGGGTCGTTGCCGTCTCGTACCAGTTGCAGATACAGGGCGGGGTTGACCGGTTGGGCGCTCAGGTTGTAGATATCGTGCCTGACCTGGATGTCGTAGCGGCCTTCGTGCAGCGTATAGGTCTTGACGACTTTTACACCGTCGGATTCAGACTCGAAGACCACGTTCAGCGCGTCGCCGCTGACATCTTTCGAGACCAGCTTGAATGGCGTCAGGTGCGTGGGGTAGCTGGCTCCGGCAGGGGCGCCTATGACGCCCGACTGAGCCAGGTAGACCAGCGATGCGGAGTTGTCCAGCAGCACCATGGGCCCGGTGGATCCTTCCGGACCCGCGTATTTGAGCAGCTCTGCCTTGACGAGCTGCGCACCCGTCGTATCGAAGGTCAGATCGAATACGTCGGTTTTCACGTGGACTTGCTCGGACGTGCTCGCGGGCTTGTCAGTGCCTTCGGGTACCGTCGCACCGGTGGCCGCTGCAGGGGCTCCGGGTGTTCCGGCTGGGGCCGTAGGTACGCTGGTATCGGCGGGAGCCGCTGGTGTCTGCGCCTGCCCTGCGGTCTGGGTGGCAGGGGGTGTCCCGCCAAACAACGAAGGCTTGCCATTATGGACTTGCCAGTTGTTCCATAGCAGCAAGAGCGAGAAGGAGAAAATCATCCATAGGATGGTGCGTCGGATATCCATAGCGCCTGTTTCAAGTCAAAGCTGAGCAAAGCCCAACAGTTTAACGTAGCTCAGCTGAATCGTAGATGAGCAGAGGATTGTGCGGAAAAACTCCAGCAGGTCGGCAGTTTAAGGCAAGCTGCCGTTGCTGCCGGAATCTTTTTTCGGTTCTGGTACCGGGTCGTATCCGCCCGGGCACCATGGGTGGCAGCGCGCAATACGCCGCGTTCCCAGCCAAAGCCCCTTCAGGGGGCCATGTGTTTCAATGGCTTCTATTGTGTAGTTGGAACAGGTAGGCGTAAAGCGGCAACTTCTGCCGACCCAGGGGCTGAGGAAATACCGGTAGAACCGGATGGGTGCGATAAGCAACGCCTTGATCATCTCATGGCGCGATTCAACAGGGCATCGATTTCGCTGCGCACCAGAGTCTTGAGTTCTGTCAGCGTAAACGGCCCGACTTTGGAATGCAGGCGAAACACCAGATCGCGAGCCGGAAGCTCATGCCGTTTCTGCCGAAACGCTTCGCGTATGACGCGCTTGATGGCGTTTCGGGTTGCGGACTTTGCCGCAAAGCGCTTGGCGATGACGAGCCCAAGCCTGGCGCAGGCCGGCTCTGTTCCTTCGGTCGGATCGCGCGGCGTCGTTACAACGAACAACGCCCCTCTGGCAAGTCGTTTGCCTTTAAGGGCAGACGCGTATTCCGAGGGGCGATGCAGGCGTGCCGCAGCAGGAAATGTGGCGCGCATAAAAGAAGCAGGCGCCAACCGCAGCCGGCCGGCGCAAAGGCTTTTTTTGGCTATACGGCCAGGCGCTTGCGGCCCTTGGCACGACGCGCATTGATAACGGCACGGCCGCCACGCGTTTTCATGCGGACGCGAAAACCATGGGTACGCTTGCGACGGGTGACGGAAGGTTGGAAAGTGCGTTTCATTGGAGATCCAAAATAAAAGAGCTACCTGCAAACCGCTACAAAGTTGGTCCGTAGCACAGGTCGCAGGCGTTTAAAATTCGTGTAAAGCTCACCATTTCATCAAATTTTGATAGTTTAGTCAAATGGTTAGCACAAGTACCTGTTAGGATTCTTGTCGGCCCTTGTGGATAACTATGGCCTCAACAGGGTAGAATCGAGGTTTACAGAAGTGGTGGACATGAAAGATTTTTGGCAGACTTGCGTCCAGCGTCTGGAGCAGGACCTACCTTCACAGCAAATCAGTGCCTGGATACGCCCATTGGTTCCCCTTGCCTTCGACGAGGCTCAAGCGGTGCTGCGAGTCTCTGCGCCCAATCGCTTCAAGCTGGACTGGGTGCGCAAGAACTTCGCGCACCAGATCGAGACATTGGCTACCGAATGGTACGAGCGCCCCGTGCAGGTCGTCTTCGAGCTCGCGGGCGCAAGCGCGTCGCCTGTGCCTGCGCGCGGCGGCCCGGCTGCACGCCTGGGCGCGGGGCCCGATGCCTCTGCTGCGCCGGCCGCGCCCGCCACGCAGCCAGCGGCGCCGGTCAGCACCGGCGGCAATGCCGCTGCCGTCGAGCTTGCACATGATCGCTCGCGACTGAACACCGACCTTACCTTCGACAACTTCGTCACGGGCAAGGCCAACCAGCTGGCCCGGGCGGCAGCGCTGCAGGTGGCCGAGAACCCCGGCGTATCGTACAATCCCTTGTTCCTGTACGGGGGCGTCGGGCTGGGCAAGACCCATCTTATTCACGCCATCGGAAACGCCTTGCTGGCCAGCGGCAAAGGGACGCGCATCAGGTATGTGCACGCCGACCAATACGTGTCCGACGTGGTCAAGGCTTACCAGCGCAAGGCTTTCGACGAATTCAAACGCTATTACCATTCGCTCGATCTGTTGTTGATTGACGACATTCAATTTTTTGCCGGCAAGAACCGTACCCAGGAAGAATTTTTCTACGCCTTCGAGGCCATGGTCGCGCAGCGCAAGCAAATTATCATTACGTCCGATACGTATCCCAAGGAACTGGCCAATATAGACAGCCGGCTCATCTCCCGCTTCGATTCGGGTCTTACGGTAGCCATCGAGCCGCCCGAACTGGAAATGCGCGTGGCTATTTTGCTGCGCAAGGCCCAGACCGAGGGCGTGACCATGCCCGAAGAGGTGGCATTTTTCATTGCCAAGCACTTGCGCAGCAATGTGCGCGAACTGGAAGGGGCGCTGCGCAAGGTTTCGGCCTATGCCCGCTTCCATGGGCGCGAAGTCCTTACGGTCGATGTCTGCAAAGACGCCCTGAAGGATCTTCTGTCGGTCTCCAACGGACAAATCACGGTCGAGAACATCCAGAAGACGGTCGCCGACTTCTACAAGATCAAAGTGGCCGACATGTATTCGAAACGTCGCCCCGCCAATATTGCAATGCCGCGCCAGGTGGCCATGTATCTGGCCAAAGAACTGACCCAAAAGAGCCTGCCCGAAATCGGCGATCTATTCGGCGGGCGAGACCACACTACCGTGCTCCACGCAGTGCGGAAAATCGCCGACGCAAGATCCAAGCAGACCGAACTCAACCACGCTCTTCACGTACTAGAACAAACCTTAAAAGGATAACCATGCAACTCGTACAAGCGACCCGTGATGCATTGCTCAAACCGTTATCGACGGTAGCCGGAATTGTCGAGCGCAGGAATACCTTGCCTATCTTGGCAAATATCCTGTTGCGCAAAGAAGGCAAGAGCGTCGCATTTATTGCCACCGATCTCGAGGTTCAAATTACCACGCATGCCGAGTTCGGTATTGGCGATGAAAACGAGTCGACCACGGTTGCAGCACGCAAGCTGCTTGACATACTGCGGGCGCTGCCGGATACCGGCGATGTGAAGCTGGGACTGGCCAGTGCCAAGTTGTCGGTGCAAAGCGGAAAAAGCCGTTTCGCCCTGCAAACAATGGGCGCCGCCGAATACCCCACCTTGGCCCAGCCGGAACAATGGGATATTTCCTTTTCGCTGCCGCAGAAAACGTTGAAGCACTTGTTCAACATGGTGCATTTCGCCATGGCGCAGCAAGACATCCGCTATTATCTTAACGGGCTGCTGTTTGTATTCGAGCCAGGTTTCGTGCGCGCCGTGGCCACCGACGGCCACCGGCTGGCGCATAGCGGCACGGTCGTCGAAGGCATCGCCTCCAAGCACGACGTCATCGTGCCGCGCAAGACCGTGCTCGAGATGCAGCGCCTGCTCAGCGACACCGACGAGCCGGTATCCATCGACGTAGCCACGGGCCAGATTCGTTTCCGTTTCGGCGACGTCGAACTGGTGTCCAAACTGGTCGAGGGCAAGTTCCCCGATTTCACCCGGGTAATCCCAAGCAACTACACGCGCCATTTTTCCATCAGCCGGGAAATATTGCAGGGCAGCCTGCAGCGCGCGGCCATTCTCACCACCGACAAACTGAAAGGCGTGCGCCTGCAATTGTCGAATAACCAGTTGAAGATTTCTTCCACCAACGCCGAGCAGGAAGAGGCGCAGGAAGAACTCGATATCGACTACAGCCACGAGCCCCTGGATGTGGGCTTTAACGTCAGCTACCTGCTCGACGTTCTGGCCAATGTCAAAACCGAAACCATTCAATGGTCGGTCCAGCCCGACGTCAATGCATCGGCGTTGATTACGTGCCCTGACGACGAGCAGTTCAAGTATGTCGTCATGCCAATGCGCATCTAGATTCCCGGAATTTATATCGCGGGGAGTGTTTCGGGCGAGCCGGCCCGGAGCACTTCAACAGCCGGAAGGCTTATATAAGGTTTTTACAAACTATGTCAGATCTAACCACGAATGCCGCCGTTAACGGATACGGCGCCGACTCGATCAAGATGCTCAAGGGCCTTGAAGCTGTTCGCAAGCGCCCCGGCATGTACATTGGCGATACTTCCGACGGAACCGGACTCCATCATATGGTGTTCGAGGTAGTCGATAACGCAATCGATGAAGCGCTGGCAGGCCATTGCGATGACATCGTCGTTACCATCCACGCCGACAACAGTATTTCAGTCTCCGACAACGGGCGCGGCATTCCGACCGACATTCACAAGGACGACGAATTCAACCGCAGTGCCGCTGAAATTGTCATGACCGAACTGCATGCCGGCGGCAAGTTCGACCATAACTCGTACAAGGTTTCCGGCGGATTGCATGGCGTGGGCGTGTCCTGCGTAAACGCCTTGTCCGAATGGCTGCGCCTGAGCATTGCGCGCAACGGCGAAATGCACGAAATGGAATTTCGTCGCGGAGAGCGCGTCGAGCCCTTGAAGCTTACCGGTACGACGGATCAAAAAGGTACGCGGGTACAGTTCCTGGCTGATACCTTGATCTTCGAAAACATTGAATACCATTACGAAATCCTGGCCAAGCGGCTGCGCGAACTGTCTTTCCTGAACAATGGCGTGAAAATCCGCCTCATTGACGAGCGCAATGGCAAAGAAGAAAACTTTGCCTTCCTGGGCGGTGTGAAAGGGTTTGTCGAATACATCAACCGTACCAAAACAGTGTTGCATGCCAACGTGTTCTCGGTAAGCACCGAGTCGACCATAGGCGAGACCACCGTGGGCGTGGATGTAGCCATGCAATGGAACGACAGCTACACCGAAACCGTGCTGTGCTTCACCAACAACATTCCCCAGCGCGACGGCGGCTCACACCTGACCGGCTTGCGCGCTGCCATGACGCGCATCCTGAACAAGTACATTGCCGACAACGACATGGCCAAGAAAGCCAAGGTCGACACCACCGGCGACGACATGCGCGAAGGACTGGCCTGCGTATTGTCGGTAAAAGTACCCGAGCCCAAATTCAGCAGCCAGACCAAAGACAAACTGGTGTCCAGCGAAGTGCGCCCCGCCGTGGAAGAGGCCGTGGCCCGTACGCTGGAAACCTGGCTGCTTGAAAACCCCACAGACGCAAAGGCCTTGTGCAACAAGATCATCGACGCGGCACGCGCTCGCGATGCGGCCCGCAAGGCGCGCGAAATGACGCGTCGCAAAAGCGTGCTGGAAGGCGCAGGCTTGCCCGGCAAGCTGGCCGACTGCCAGGAAAAAGACCCGGCCCTGTGCGAAATCTACATCGTCGAGGGCGACTCCGCGGGAGGCTCGGCCAAGCAGGGCCGCGACCGCAAGTTCCAGGCCATTCTGCCCTTGCGCGGCAAGGTGCTGAACGTTGAAAAGGCTCGCTTCGACCGCCTGATCACCAGCGAGCAGATCACCACCTTGATCACCGCGCTGGGAACCAGCATAGGCCCCGATTTCAACATCGACAAGCTGCGCTATCACCGCATCATCATCATGACCGATGCCGACGTCGACGGCGCTCACATCCGTACGTTGTTGCTGACCTTGCTGTACCGCCAGATGCCCGAATTGGTGGACCGCGGCCACATCTATATTGCCCAGCCGCCGCTGTACAAGGTGAAGGTCGGCCGTGAAGAGCGCTACCTGAAAGATGACGCGGAAGAAGCCCAGTTCATGCTGCAGGTGGCCCTGAAAGACGCGGTGCTCATTCCCAAGGAAGGCGCCACCCCGATTTCCGGCGACGCGTTGGCCGAACTGGCCCGCCAGTACATCATGGCCGATGGCGTCATCAGCCGCCTCACCAAGCACATCGACATGGCCTCGTTGTCGGCCATGGCCGAGGGCGTGGAGATCAACCTGGACGACGCTGAACAGGCAGCCGCATCGGCCAAGCGTCTGCAGGATGCCATCGAGGACCCCTCCGTGCCCAACGGCGTGACGGTAACCGTGGACGAGAACGACGAGGGCGACTCCTGGCGCCTTATCGTCAACCGCATGCATCATGGCAACGTGCGCGTCAGCGTGTTCGATCGCACTTTTGTGCGCGGCGCCGACTACGCCGTTCTTTCCAAGGCTGCGAAGACCTTCCTTGGCCTGATGGGCACCGGCGCGCTGGTCGCGCGTGGCGAAGGCGAGAAGCGTCGCGAGAAGTACATCTCCGACTTCCGTGAAGCCATGCAGTGGCTGCGTAGCGAAGCCGATCGCAGCATCAGCAAGCAGCGCTACAAAGGTCTGGGCGAAATGAACCCCAGCCAGCTATGGGAAACCACCATGGATCCCAAGGTGCGCCGCTTGCTGCGCGTGCAGGTGGAAGACGCCATTGCTGCCGACGAAGTGTTTACGACACTCATGGGCGACAACGTTGAGCCGCGCAGGGCGTTCATTGAGGAGCATGCGCTGCAGGCCAGCAATATTGATGTTTGATATTGTGCAGGATCCCATGGAAGCTTAGGCTTTTGGGATGTTTTTTAGATGTGCCAGAAGAAGCCACCTCGCGGTGGCTTCTTTTTTGGCTGGTAGACCGCACAGTGTCCGCTTTATCTCGCAGTGCAGTTCACAATCACATTACCAAACGACGTGCCGCCTTCCACCGCTTGATGAGCCAGGGCGATATCCGCCAGTTCGAACTGCGGCCCGATATGGTGTTGCAGGAGCCCGTCGCGCAGCATTGCTTGCACTCCGTCCAATGTACGCGTCCGCTGTGCGGGTGTCAGCTCATAAACGAGAAAGAAATGCAGTGACAAGGAGCGAGGCAGCCAGGCAGCATAGTTGATGGGCACCGACCCGCGTTGATTGGAACCGTAGCAGACGAACTTGCCGTGCGGAGCCAGGATGCCTTGGTCCACCAGCGGGGCGGTAGTGGAAAAGTCCATATCGATAATGGCATTTACGCCTATACCGTCCGTGAGCGACAACACGCGGTCGCCGACCGATTCGTCTTTATAGAGGATCGTTTCGCCTAGGCCCGCTTTATGCAGATATGCCGCTTTGTCTTCCGATCCCACGGTGGTAATTACACGGGCACCCTGGGAGCGTGCCATCTGGGCCGCGTAGAAGCCGACACTTGAGGCGCCGCCAATGATCAGTACCGAGCGCCCGGCATCGAGCTCGGCAAGCTCGACGGCCCGGTACGCGGTCAGTGCCGGAATGCCGAGGCAGGCCCCGGCCTCAAAGGATACGCCGTCGGGCAAGGGCACAGCCTGCGCTGCGGGCAAGACGACGTATTCGGCCGCAGTTCCATACGGCCGATTGTATTGGGCGTTCCATACCCACACCCGTTCGCCAATCCGGCGGGGGTCCACGCCTTCGCCCACTTTATCGATGGTCCCGGCTCCATCACTGTGAGGGATGATGAGATCCCAGCGGACGGGCCGGCCGCCGGCGCGCGATTTGACGTCGGACGGATTGACGCCGGAGCATGCAATCCGCACATGGACCTCGCCGGGACCCGGCTCCGGCGTGGGATGCGCTCCGACCTGCAGCACATCACTGGCTGGTCCGTTACGCTCGTACCACGCCGCCAGCATCATGCGAGCTCCTGGTTTACAAAGCGATTGCTCAACGTGCCCAGGCCAGTCAGCGTTACGTCTACGCGATCGCCAGGTTGCAGGTTGGGGGAGCTGCCATCCGTGCCCATCCAGACAATGTCACCGGGATGCAATGTCAGGTATTGGCTCATGGTGCTGATGAATTCTTCAATACCGAAAAGCATGTCCGCCGTTTCGAAGCTGGTGGTCTGTGTCCCGTTTACCGATACGGTCGTCTGCATGGTCGATACATTCGCCTCGGTGCTGATCCAGGGCCCCATAGGCTTGAAAGTGTCCGAGTTTTTTGCCCGCCAGAAAGTGCGATCCGATGCTTGCCAGTTGCGCTCGCTGACGTCATTGCCAATGGTATAGCCCAGGATGCAGTGCTTCACTTCGTCGACGGAAATGTTCCTGGCTTTCTTCCCGATGACCACGACAAGTTCTCCTTCATAGTGAACACGCGTTGCATCGGCGGGCATTATCACGTCGTCGCCATGGGCGACCAGGGCATTGTTCGCCCGATAGCCCACGTCGGGTTTCTTTGGAATCGTCATGCCCTCGGTGCTGATATGCTTGACGTAATTCAAGCCCACGCAATAGAAGGTAGAGGGGACGACAGGTACTTCGATTTTCACGTCTGCCAGATGCAACCGGGTTGCCGTCGTTTCATACCCGCCAAACGGATCCCCATTCACTGCCGTGATCTTTTCTCCATCATCGAGTATTCCGTAGCTGACTTTCCCGTTCAAACTGTAGCGTAGCCATTTCATCCTGTCGTCTCCTCAAGCGCCAGCAGCAAAAATAATATCTTCACCGTTCAATTCGGTGATCAACCATCGGTCCGCAACACGTTTCATTTTCACGTGCGTGTTGCGGATTGATTCGATTCCCTTCAATGGAGAGGGCCCGCACAGTTCCTTGCCCGGTTCGTGCCGAACCACCAACATATAAGCGCGCATTGTGCAGTGTTCCGGTTCGTATTCATCGAATGCCAGGTTAGTAATGATGTGCGCAATCTTCATTGTTGCAGACCGCTGCTTCAACGCGGCATGCACTTCTGCCGGGCCTTTAAGTACTTTTCCCTGACGGTGCCATACCGCATCCGGCGCGAGCAATGCCGCCAAGGCATCGTAATGCCGCTCATCAAGGTGACGAAAAAACAGCATCACCTGATTCTCGCACTGCTTCATATCGTGATTCATATCGTGATTCATATCGCCGCTTCTTTGTTGCCATGATTGGAAGAGGGTTGCGCCAAAACCGAGGAATCGATGTCAGCCAACGTTGGGGTTCCACACAGTTGCATGGTTCTTTTCAATTCATCACCCAATATCGCCAGCGCACGGTCCACCCCGTTGTAGCCCCCCGCCAGCACACCGAACAACGTTGCGCGGCCCGACAATACGCCGGTTGCGCCAAGGGCGAGAGCCTTGAATACATCGCTGCCTCGCCGGATACCCCCATCGACCAACACAGGAACGCGGTGGTTCACGGCGCGCACGATACCCGGCAAGGCATCCAGAGCGGCCACGCCTGTATCCAGTTGCCGTCCGCCATGGTTGGACACCACCAGCGCGTCTACGCCCACATCCAGAATGGCATCAACGTCCAGTGGATTCACGACACCCTTGACGATCAGTTTCCCCCGCCAACGGTCACGCAGCGCACGCAGCGCCGTCAGGTCAAACGCCGGGTCGTAATTCATGCCGGCAACGCCCTGCATTTTGGCCTTATCCGTTTTCAGTGACGCCAAACCCTGAAGACTGGGCATGACCGGAGGCTTACGCAACAGCATGTCCAGCGACCAAAAGGGCTTCCTGACGAACTGTCCGATATTCTTGTGTCCCAGCTTCATCGGGAAACTCAAACCGTTGAGCAGGTCTCTTTCCCGCTTACCGCCAACCGGAAGATCTACAGTTATGACCAGTCCCTCGTAACCCGCCGCCTCGGCGCGGTCTATGAGCGCGTTCAGGCGCTGCTTGTCCTGCAGGATATACGCCTGAAACCATAGCCGTCCGGGAGCCTTGTCCGCAATTTCCTCGATGGACGTGGTAGCCGACGTGGAAAGTGTATAGGGTATGCCGTGCTTGGCCGCCGCCTGAGCGAGCGCGACGTCGCCGCCCCGCCAGCCGAAGCCGACTGCGCCCGTTGGCGCAATGGCAATGGGCAACGCCATGGGCAGACCGAATAACTGTGTCGACACATCCACGCGGGCCACGTTGCGAAGGACACGGGGCGACAGACGTACCCGGCGGAACGCATCGCAGTTATCGGCCAGTGTCACCTCGTCTTCAGCGCCGCCGTCATAAAAATCAAACACGCCGCGAGGCAGCCTCGAACGGGCTACCTCGCGCAGGCGTTCGATGCAATAACAGTCATTCATGTTTGATCGCATAATCCACCAGTGAATTCATTCGGGCTTGACGTTACCTTGCTTGATCACTGATGCCCACCGATCCTTGTCGGCTACCAGGAACTTACGGAATTCTTCTGGTGTATCCCCAATGACTCGTGCCCCGAGCTGCTTGAGCTGCTCCTTTACTTCCGGCGAGGAGATCGCGGCCACAGCCGCTTCGTTCAGCTTCGCAACAATTTCCTTTGGCGTGCCTGCCGGTGCCAGCATGCCGACAAAGGGAGCACCTTCTTCAAAACCGGTGAGGCCCAGGCTTTCCAGCGTAGGTACGCCGGGGAAATCAGGATGCGGCGCCTGGGTTCCCACAGCAAGGACGCGAAGCCGTTTGTCCGCAACGTAATTGGCAATGCCAATGCTGGGATAGAACATAAAGGAGATGCGTCCCGCAATCATTTCCTGCAGTGCCGGACCATTGCCCTTGAACGGAACATGTATCATTTCAAGGCCTGCTTGCGCGGAGAGCATTTCGGCAGCAAGGTGGGCCGATCCGCCAAATCCGGATGACCCGAATGTCAGTTTGTCGGGGTTGGCCTTGGCGTCGGCAATCAGGCTCTGCAAATCCTTGTACGGCGAGTCATAGTTCGTCACTACAACCATAGGCAGGCTGGCAAAATTGCTGATGGGCTCGAATGCCTTTGTTGCTTCGTAGTTGTAGCGGTCCGGATACAGAAGGGGATTTACATTGAGCGTCAGCGATGTAACCAGCACCTTGTAGCCGTCGGGCGCAGAATTCATGACATCGTTGGCAGCAATATGGGCACTGGCACCGGGCTTGTTTTCCACGATTACGGACTGGCCCAGGTGATCGCTCATATGCTTGGCAACCACACGTGCTATCACGTCGGTGGGGCCGCCGGCAGAGTAGCCAAGGACCATGCGTACAGGTTTATCCGGAAAGTCTGCGGCAGCAGCGGTCCCAGCCATCAGGCATGCCATCGTCGAGGCGGCGATCGCCAGCGTTTTAATCAGTTTCATTTTTTATCTCCAGGTTTAATTATGGTTTTGCGCTCTGATGTTTATGCGAGCAAACGATGAATCAGTACAGCTCAGGAAAATATTTGTCAGCCATAACCTGACAACGCTTGATCAGCCGGTGTTCGTCCGGGCCGTAGTCGGCAACGGCGTTGTGGATCGTGCCCATGTTGTCCCACATCAGCACGTCGCCTTCTGCCCAACGGTGGCGGTAGCGATACCTTTCCTGAACCTGATGTTCGAACAGGAATCGAAGTACCTCATCACTGCGTGCTTCGGGCAATTCGTTGATGCGCATGGAATAACCGGGGTTTGCATACAGCACCTTGCGGCCGGTAATAGGGTGCGTGAGGAATATCGGATGCGAGACGGGAGGTTTGCGCTTGAGCTGCTCTTGCGTCAAAGGCGGACGTGAGCTGCCTTTTTCCCGACGCATCATTTCCCAGAACTTGTTGAAGTCATGCGTAACGGTCATGCCATCGAGTTCGGACTTCAGTTCTTCGGGAAGACCCTCGTAGGCAGCGTGCATATTGCAGAAGGCCGTGTTCCCTAGCGATTCCCCGTCGCGGAAGGGGATCTTTATCCCATACAGCACGTTGCTGAAGGCAATGGTTTTGCTGTAGGACATGTCGGTGTGCCAATCCTGGCCGGCGTCGCTCAAGCCGATCGGCTGTCCGTTCTCTTTCATGTTAGAAAGAATCATGACTTCCGGGTACTGCTCATCGTGGAACATGTTGGCAACATTGATCTCCAGCTTTCCGAAGTTCTCCGAGTAGTCGCGCAACTGCTTGGGTGTCAGTTGTTGCTCTGGAAAGCTGATTACGCCGTATTTCCCCAATGCCTGTTCGATTGCCTTGTAGCTTTCCGGGCTCAGTGGCTTCGAAAGATCAATATCGTAAATAGTGGCGCCCAGCCCACCAGCCTTTGGCTCTATTCTCATTGCATATCCCTCTATGGTGTATTACGCGGCTTGCCTCAGGATGGACAAGACCTCATCAGAATGGGTAACCGAACGGGGATTGACGGCGAGCCCGCGTTCTTTCATGGTCTGTTCTGCAATCGCCGGCAAATCGTCTTGGGTGATGCCGATCTCCGACAAGGACGAAGGCAAGCGCAATTGCCGGATCACAGCTGAAACCCAGTCGGCAACGCTTGAGTGCGCTGTACCTGACACGCTGTTCAGCATCGCCAACGCAGGTGCAAGGCTTGTACAGGCGATCTCCTCGTTGAACCGGAGTGCGTGTGGCAGGACGATGGTGTTCACTTTCCCATGCCCTACGTTGTGCCTGGCGCCAATGACGTGACAGATTGCATGGTGCAAACATGTTCTTGCCATCGAGAGCACAATCCCAGACAAGTGGCCAGCCAACAGAAGACGCCAACGTTGCTCCTCCTGGCTCAAGGACTCGTCGGTAAGCGCCTGAGCAAACAGTTCGACGGACTGGAGCGCAATGCCGTCAGAGATCGGCGATCTGTTCCGGGAATACATGCCTTCGAAGCAATGCGCCATTCCATTCATGGCGGTGTAACGCATTAGCTCCAAGGGAATATCGTGGCTCAGCAGCGGGTCGATCAGTATCGTCGTACTGGCCAATTGGCGATTCCAGAAGAGCCGCTTGTGTTCGCCTTCCCGCACGCCGAATGAAGGCGTAAGCTCTGCA
This sequence comes from Orrella sp., assembly GCA_036675955.1. GTDB lineage: Bacteria > Pseudomonadota > Gammaproteobacteria > Burkholderiales > Burkholderiaceae_B > Pollutimonas. The sequence continues at coordinate 17,069 of JAKFDW010000344.1, forward strand.
CCTGATGCCGTCGTCGGGAGCGAAATTATCGGTAGCTTTGCCTTTGTCCGTAAGGGAATTTCGACTGTTGAAGGTGGCGTGAACCGCGTCGCGTGATCTGCCAGGCAGCCGCCCTCGGCAAGCAGCATCGATAACGCTTTCGCCGAATCGGACACGCTGCCGCCACCAATCGCGACGATGCTGTCGCACCCGGAGTCGGCAATTTCCCTTGCCACCGATTCCACCCATTGCACGCTGCTGTGCGTCGGCACGGAGGCGAATACCCGTGTTTCCATACCGCTTAAGGTCAGCCGCAGCATTGCCCAATTTTGCGAGGCCGCCATGCGCGGCTGCATCAAAATGACCGGAAGGGTGCTTCCCACTGCTTCCAGTTCAGCGCACAAGGCTTGGGCGCAGCCTGGCCCAAACCGTACATGCGTTCCGAACAGGTGGTAATCGATGTGAGGAATGGGCATTAGATTTGATATAGATCAAGAATTAAAGCCATTCTATGGACGGTGAATAGTGATGCATAGCCAAAGATGGCAAAATCACTGTTTCGCTTTTAGAAACAATAGGCATGTACCTGTATGAATACTGTTGAGTGTATTGAAGTGTTTGTGGAAGTCGCAAAAGGCCTGAGTTTTACAAAAGCGGCGGAACGGCTGGGCACGAGCCGGTCTGTCGTTACTAAGAAAATCGCATGGCTTGAACAGACCTTTGAAACCCAGCTGTTGCAGCGGAATACGAAGCGGGTGAGCCTGACGGAAAGCGGCGAAATACTGCTGCGCAATGCTGAAAGCGTCCCGCGGGCGATCAATGAGCTGAAAGATTTGGTGCGCAGCTCGGTCCAGCGTCCCACAGGAAGAATTCGGGTCGGCTCGCCGCCTTCGTTCGGGGCGGTCCATTTGGCCCCCGCCATCCAGACGTTCTTGGAGACCTATCCCGAGGTGCAGGTCACCTTGCAACTCGATGATGGCCGCAGCGACCTGATCGCGGAAAACATGGATCTATCGGTAAGAATTGCGCCGCATTTACGAGACACGAGTCAGATCGCCTACAAGATTGCGGTGGTGCCGCAAGTGCTTGTCGCTACGAAGGAATATCTTGAACGAGCGGGTCGGCCCGTTCGCCCCGTCGATCTGAAGAGGCACAACTGCTTGCTGCATTCACTGAAGGCTCCGACAGGGGCCTGGCAATTTACCGGCGATGACGGTGAGTCGCATACGGTTCAGACCAGCGGTTCATTCAACTCAAACTTGGGCGAATCGTTACTGCACCTGGCGCAACGTCATTACGGCATCTCGATGCATCCGCGCTATATGGTCGCGGACTTGATCTCTCAAGGCCGGCTTCAGGTCGTGTTGCCGGCCTATAAATGTCAAGGGCTGGAGATTTACGCCATCGTCCAGAGCAAGCGTTACCTGCCCTACAAGGTGCGCTTGTTCGTCGACCATCTGCGCACCTATTTTCAGGATACAAACTGGACGAATCCGTCATCCGGATCATGAAATCTTCCACAGGGTTCATTCAGGATCCGCGACTGTGGACTAACTTGGCTCCCCCATTGGAAAGAAACACGCGGCCTGCCTGTTTGCCTGTATGTCCAGCAAGGCGGGCGCCGTAATCTTGCATTCCGGCTGCATACGGGCGCAGCGGGGATGGTAGGTGCAGCCGGTGGGCAAGTTCGTGGGGGCGGGGACTTCTCCTACAATCCTGGACAGCTTGATGCGGGCGGCGGGGTCGGGCACCGGCGATGAGTCCCGGAGTACCCGGCTGTAGGGGTGGAGCGGGGCGTCCAATACCTGTGCGGTAGCGCCTTTTTCGATGATGCGGCCCAGATACATGACACAGACCTCATCGCAGAAATGGCGAACCACGCCCAAGTCATGCGAGACGAACACGAAGGACAACTGCCTTTCGGTTTTGAGGCGCTCGAGCAGTTGCAGGATTTGAGCTTGTACCGATACGTCCAGCGCGGATACCGGCTCGTCGGCGACGATCAGTTCGGGGTCGAGCACCAGTGCGCGCGCAATGCCGATGCGCTGCCGCTGGCCTCCCGAGAACTCGTGGGGATAGCGGTCCATGGCGGATTGTGGCAGGCCGACTTCGTCCAAGGTCTTGGTAATCTTCGCTTCGATGTCGGATGGCTTGCCCAGTCGGTGTACCTGCAGCGGTTCCGCAAGCGTCTGGCGCACGGTGCGGCGTGGATTCAACGAGGCAAAGGGGTCCTGGAACACGATTTGAATGCGCTGGCGCAGCTGTCGAAGTTGCGTTGGGTCGGCCCCCCGCACGTCGATACCGTTGAAGTGTATCGATCCTGAGTCGGGTTCGATCAAGCGCAAGAGCGTTCGGGCGACGGTGGATTTGCCGCAGCCGGACTCGCCCACCAATCCTATCGACTGCCCACGGGCGACGTCGAATGAGACGTCATTGACGGCTCTGACGATTTGCTTGGGTGCGCCGAGCCAGCCGCCGCCGCTTTCGAAGCGTTTAACCAGGTTGCGTACTTGCAAGAGAGTATTCATGCGTGTCCTTCGGCTTGACGAGCCCGTACGAAGCAGCGGACTTGATGTTTGCTGCCGGGAAGTTCGGTCAAGGGTGGATGTTGGGTTTCGCAGATGGGCTCGCGCAGCGCGCATCGTGCTGCAAAGGTGCATCCTGCGGGCATGGCCGTAATGGCCGGTACGCTGCCTGGGATGGGTTCCAACGTCGCCGCATCGGAGTCGACGCGGGGCATGACGCGCAGCAAGGCTTCCGTATAGGGGTGGGCGGGACGCGCAAAAAGCGCGTTCACCTCGGCCAGTTCGACGACTTCGCCGCCATACATGACGGCCACGCGGTCAGCGATTTGGGCCACGACGCCCAGGTTATGGGTAATGAAGACCACCGACATGCCGTAGGCTTTCTTTAGATCGTCCAGCAAGGTCAGGATCTGCGCCTGTATCGTCACATCCAGCGCAGTCGTCGGTTCGTCGGCCAGGAGCACCTTGGGTTTACAGGCCAGCGCCATGGCGATCATGACGCGTTGGCGCATGCCGCCCGAGAATTGATGCGGGTAATCGTTGAAGCGCTTTGCGGCGGCCGGAATCTTGACTTCCTCCAGTACCTCCAGGGCAATCTTCCGCGCTGCGCTCCAGCCGAGCTTGCGGTGCTGGCGCACGGCTTCTGCGATCTGGTCTCCGACGGTCATCGTCGGGTTCAGCGAAGTCATGGGTTCCTGGAAAATCATTGCGATGGCATCGCCGCGCAACCGCGACATCTGCTTCTCCGAAAGCTTGTAGACGTCATTGCCTTCCAGCAGCACTTCGCCGCCGCCATGCCGCGCGCCCGTCTGGGGCATGAGACGAAGAATCGACAAGGCTGTCACGCTCTTGCCGCTGCCCGACTCTCCCACGATAGCCAGGGTTTCGTTTTTGTCGACAGACAGCGACACGTTACGTATGGCCGCGTGCCACTTCCCGCCTATGCGGAATTCGGTGCTCAGGTTCCGAAGCTCGAGGGTAGGTGTGGTTGTTTGCATGCTTACTCCGAGCGAAGCTTGGGATCAATGGCATCCCGAAGCGCATCGCCAAGCAGGTTCAAGGCAAGTACGGTCAGCAGGATGGCAAGGCTGGGAAAGACGGTCAGCCACCAGGCGTCCAGGATGTTCTCGAAGCCTTCTCGTATCATGCTGCCCCAGGTTGCTGTCGGGGGCGGCACGCCCAGGCCGATGAAGCTCAGCGATGCTTCGGTCCGGATGGCGGAGGCCATCCACAAAGAGCCCAGCACCACCACATCGGAAATCATGTTGGGCACGATATGAACGCCCATCAAGCGCAGCGGGCCATAGCCCAATGCCCGCCCGGCTTCTATGAAATCGCGCTGCTTCAAGGCGATGGTGGGCGCCCGCGCTACCCGTACGAAGGGCGCGATTTCAGTGATGGCGATGGCGATGATCAGATTTTCCAGGCTGGCGCCCAGCATGGCTGCGATCATCAGTCCCAGCACCAGGGTGGGGAAGGACAGCAGTACGTCGACCAGCCCCATCACCAGGCGATCGAACAATCCGCCTATATAGCCGGCCAGCACGCCCAGCGATGAGCCTATCGTCATCGCGATCAGGATGGCTACGAAGCCCACCAACAGCGATACGCGCGTCCCATAGATCAGACGCGACAGCACATCGCGTCCATAGCTGTCGGTGCCCAGCCAGAATTCGGCGGATGGCGGTTCGAGCCGATAAGCGATGTTCTGTTGCAAGGGATCGTGCGGCGCAAGCCACGGCGCGAACACGGCGGTGAAGACAAGCAACAGCAATAGTCCCAGCCCAACCCAGGACAGGCGGTTCTTGCGCAATGCCAGCCATAGCGCATTGGGCCGTGGCGCGACGGAAACGATAGCACTCATTGGTATTTCACCCTTGGGTCGACCAAGCCGTAGATCAGGTCGGTTAATAGATTGACGACAATCACGCAGGAGGCGAACACAATCATCAGCCCTTGCAGCAGGGTGTAGTCGCGTACATTGAGTGCGCCCAGAATCAGCTTGCCCAGGCCTGGCCGGTTAAAGACGATTTCGGTCAATACCGAGTTGCCGATCAGGGTGCCGAAGTACAGGCCTACGACGGTAACAATGGGGATCAATGCATTGCGCAGGCCATGGCGCAAGATAAGCCGCAAGGGTCGGATGCCCTTGGCGCGCGCGGTGCGAATATAGTCCTCGCCCATTACGCTCAGCATGGACGAGCGCGTTACCCGCATGACATAGGCCATCATGATCAAGCCCAGGTTGAATGCGGGCAGCGCCAGATTGCGCAGTTGCGAACCCCAGTCTTCCGAGCGTGTCGAGCTGATGACCGGAAACCAGTTCAGTTGAATGGCGAAGACCAGCAGCATGAGGATGGCAGACACGAAGGCGGGGAAAGACAGGCCGGTCAGCGACAGCAGGCGACCCAGGTAATCCGGCCAGGCGTTGCGCCGCAACGCTGCCCACATGCCCAAAGGCAGGCCGAACACCGAACCGATCAGGATCGCGGCGGCGGTCAATTGCAAGGTCCAGGGAAGGACCTGTGCGACTTCGTGCAACACACTCCTGCCCGTGGACATGGACACGCCGAAATCGCCGGAGAGGATATCGCCCAGGAATGACAGGTATTGCTGCAACACGGGCTGATCCAGGCCCAGTTGTATGCGTAGCGCGGCAAGGGCTTCGGCGCTGGCCTGATCGCCCAGCATGACGGCCGCCGGATCGCCGGGCACCAGCCGCACCAGTATGAAGACCACGGTCAACATGGCCAGCAGGGTCGGAACGGCCAGCAATAGCCGTTTCATGGCAAAACGCATCATGGGGATGGCTCCGTCAAAGTCTCTTTCGTCGTATCGGCTGCCATGAGCCGCTGGGCGCTCAAGTTCTCGATTCTGCGCGCGGTGGTACCGCGCACGATCAGATCAGCCAGCGCCGCACCGACCACCGGGACAAGCTGAAAGCCGTGGCCCGAGAATCCGAACGCATGAAAAACGCCGGGGGCGTTGGGGGACGGCCCGACTACGGGCAGCATATCGTCCGTTTTTGCTTCGAGTCCGGCCCAGACGCGGATGATCCGGATCGTGCGCACGCCGGGAAACAAATCGGTTGCTGCGCGCGCGCCCTTGGCGAGCACACGCATCCGCGCCGTTGATGACTCCTTATCCAGATCCGGTATGCCTTGCAGTCCGCCGCCGATGACGAGCGTGCCCTGGTCCGATTGCTTGAATGACAGTGATCGGCCCATGATGGATACCACCGGTTTGATGAACGGCGAAAGCCGCTCGCTGACCATCATCATGGAAGACTTCGTGGCCAGTGGGATATCGTCGCCCACCATGGCCGCCACCCTGGCGGACCAAGCACCGGCGGCGTTCACAATCACAGGCACCCCCCATTCCTGTTGACCGGTCATTACCGCCCAATCGCTGCCGCGGCGCTCGATGCCGGTGACACCGCATTGTTCCTTGATTACGACGCCCGCCGCTTCTGCACTTTGACGAAAAGCGCGCAGCATCCGATGCGGATCGGCCGCGCCATCGCGTCGGGCAAGGGTTGCGCCCAGGCAATGCGGGCTGAGCGCTGGCAGCCATCGCCGCAGTTCGTCGGGGCCGATCAGTTCTTCGTGGGTATAGCCATCCCGGCGCAAGGCCTCCACGCGGGACTCAAGGCGGTCCAATGTGGCTTGGCTCTCGGCAACGCAGATCTGGCCGCTGGGATTGAAGCCGCAGTTGTCGCCCACCAGCGACTGGAGCCCATGCCACATCTCCATGGATTCGAGAGACAAGTCGAGTTCGCCGCGGTCGCGGTTCAGAGTGCGTACGCCGGCGGCCGTCGCGCCTGAGGCGTGGCGTCCGACCCAGGCCCGCTCTATAACGATCACGCGCTTACCGGCACGCGCCAGATGCAGGGCCGCTGACAAACCGTGCAGGCCGCCCCCGATGACGGCGACGTCGTAGATGTTGCCCGTCATGGAAGGTCGTCTCCGATATCCAGCGAGGCAAGCTCGCCCAGGGTCAAGGGTTTCAGCGGCGGTCGAATGCGGTAGAAGCCTACCTCGCTGACTTGGCATTTCTGCTCTGCCGCCAGGATATGGGCAATCGTGTAGCCGCACTGGCGGCCCTGGCAGGGGCCCATGCCGGCCCGCGTGACGGATTTGATCTGATTGGGACCAGGCCTGCCAATTTTGGCCGCTGCCCGGATGTCGCCAGCCGTCAACTCTTCGCAGCGGCACACGATGGTGTCGTCCGAGGGTTGGAATACGCGTTGATCCGGAGGATACATGGCGTCCAGCATGGGGCGGATGGCAAGTTCTTTATCCAGCTTCCTGCGCAGAGGCAGGGCGATGTGCTCGGCTTCCTGCGCGCTTATCTTCTTCAGACGCAGCGCCACGCCGATCGCCGCAATTTCGCCGCGTATTTGTGCGGCACGCGCGCCGCCGATGCCTGTCGCGTCGCCGGCCGCGAACACGCCGGCCTGGCTGGTTTGGCCCCAGGTGTCCACGTTGGGGGCCAGGCACGCCTGCGCCGGCAGCCACGTATGGGTGCATTCCAGTGATCGGGTCATGTGTATGGATGGCACGATGCCCTCATGCACCAGTAACAAATGGGCGGGCACGCGATGCGAGGCACCATCGCTGCTCTCATATACGACATGCGTCAGCCGGCCTTCACCTTCCGCGGCAAACTGGCGGATGCCACGAATGATCGGCACCTTGGCGGCTTGCAGCCCCTTGATCCATTGATATCCCTTACGCATATCGCGCCAGCTGCCCATGGCTGCCAGAAAATGCGGCATGCCGCGCCGCCAGCTGCTCGCCGGCGCCGTGTCCAGCCAGCCGGCGATCTTTCCCCCGGCTTTCAGCAGCTGCGTCATGTACAGCAGCACCAGTGGTCCACTGCCTGCAATCCAGACCGGATCTGTAGGAATCTGATGCGAAACCTTCAGGGTAATCTGGGCCGCGCCGACGGTCATCACGCCCGGCAAGGTCCAGCCCGGAAATGGAGCCGGCCGCTCTTGCGCTCCAGTCGCCAGCAACACGTTGTCCGCCTGGACGATCTCGGCTTTCTGAGCCTGGCTCATGTAAATATGCCAGCCCGGTTCCAGCTGCCAAACCTGCGTGTTGGGCTGGTATTCGGCGCCGCAGCCTCTGAAGGCTTGCGCCACGGCTTGCCCGGCGCGGTATTCATCGCCCAGCAGCTTCCCGGTTTCTGTCTCCGCAACCGCTTCGACGGCGCGCCAGATTTGCCCGCCGGGTGCAGGTTGCTCATCGACCACCAGCACGTTCAAGCCCAGGCTGGAAGCGCGAATGGCGGCGCTCATGCCGGCCGGGCCGGATCCAATAATCGTCAGATCGTATTTGCGCGTCATGCTGTGATGCTCCGCTTGCCGTGCTGGCGTTCGACCGTCATGCCGTCCCGCACGGCAACCAGACAGGTCTGCGTCGATGCAACGCCGTCCACCGTGGCGAGGCAGTCAAAGCAGACACCCATCATGCAATAGGGCGCGCGCGGGTTGCCATGCACGGGTGTGCTGCGGGCAACAGGCGAATTCTGCCGCAATAAGACCGAAGCAACGGTTTCGCCCGGACTCGCCGTGACGCGCTGACCGTCGATGGTCAGGGTAAGCGCTTGTGCGCCGGGATCACTCAATTGATGAAACATCGAATCGCTCATGATGAAAAAAATTCAGACGGGGATCCAGCCTGGCGCTGCGCAAGCAATTGGCCAAGGGTCCCGCATGGAAGGACGCCAACGTGACGCCAGAGTGACAAAGCGCGATCCACGCGCCAGGACAGGCGGCCGATTCCGCGTAAACCGGACAGCCATCGGGCGTCATGATGCGCAGGCATGACCATTGCCGTATCAAGCGGGCGCTGGCCAGATCGGGCAGTATCTGTAGAGCCTGCCGGCTCATTCGGGCCGCGGCCGCCGACGTCGTGCTCAGGTCGAAACCAACGTCTTCCTGAGTCAGGCCTACCATCACCGTGCCTTCCCGCGTCTGCCGGATTCCGCTTGCGGGCAATGGCAGCAGCGGCGCCAGTCTTTCGGTCACCATCAATTGCCCGCGTTGTGGGCGCAATGGCACATCCAGCCCGACCATAGGGCCCAGCGCGGACGATCCCAGCCCGGCTGCAATGACGATTTGTGCCGCATCGAACCGCTGGTGCCCGGTCTGTACCGAAAAGCCGCCCTGGCTTAGCGGCGCTATGCGCTGCACGGCATGGTTACCCAGCAAGGTGCCTCCGCGCTGGACCAGTCCTTTCTGCAGGGCAGCCAGCAGGCGCAACGGATTGACATGGCCGTCGGTAGCGCCAAAGCTAGCGCCGCTGACTTCAGCGCCCAGACGCACGCCGGGCAACAGCTTTTGTAACGTGGTCCGATCCAGCATCTCCGTACAGGGATCGCGTTCGGGCATTTCTCCATGCCACTGCGATAGCCGTGCCCTGCGCGCCTCCAGTTGTGATTCGCCCACACAGAAATTCAGGCCGCCTTTGCTTTCGTAGTCCAGGCGTATGCCGGTCTCGTCCGCCAGTTGGTCGGCGAAGACCGGCCACAGCCGGGCGGCTTCATGCGACAGGCGTTGATATGCCGGGTTGCCGCAACCTTTGCCTTGCACCCATACAAGGCCGAAATTCGCCTTGGCGGCGCGAAAGTCGGTATCGCCGCCGTCAAGGACCAGGACCCGGGTATGGTCATCGGCCAAGCCATAGGCGACTGCGGCGCCCACCATGCCAGCGCCGATGACAATTACGTCATAAGATTCAGATATTGGCATGTTGATTTGATGGAAAAGTATGAACAAGTCGCTCAACCTGCGACAGGTCGAGGCGTTCAAGGCAGTGATAGAGCTGGGCACCGTCAGTCGCGCGGCCGATGCGCTGTTTGTGTCCCAACCCGCTGTCAGCAAGCTGCTGAGCAAGCTGGAAGAAGACACCGGCCTGACCCTTTTCGACCGGGTGCGGGGCAAGCTTGCGCCCACGAGTCATGGCATGCGCCTGTATGAAGAAATTGACCGCGTCTTCACCGGCCTGCGCCAGCTTGAACAAGCCGTTGACTCGATACGCCGCGACGAGCAGCGGCAACTGACGGTAGGCGTGATGCCCGCCTTGTCGGGCTCGTTCGTGCGCCGTGTCACCATGAATTTCATCAAATCCCATCCCAACGTCCATGTATCGATCCAGACCAGAGGCTCGCAATTCCTGGCCGACTGGCTTGTCACGCGACAGATCGACGTCGCGCTGGTAGGCAGCCGCGTGGAGAATCCCTACATCGACCGCGAACCCCTGATTTCCTCGCCGCTGTTTTGTGCCATGCCGATGAACCATGCACTGACCAAAAAGCGGGTTATCCGCGCGTCCGACCTGGACGGCGTGCCCTTCGTGTCGTTTGCGACAGGAAGCCAAACCGACGAATTGGTGCAGAAGGCGTTTGATGCGGTCGGTGCGAGACTGAACTATGTGCTCGACACGGTGACCGCCCCTACGGTGTGCGAATTTGTCGCGGCCGGCATGGGCGTGTCCCTGATTCATCCGCTGTTTGCCGAAGGTACGCAGGGCCGTATCGCGCTGCGCCGGTTCGATCCTGACATCTTCTTCAAGTTTCAGTTGTGCCGCATGCGGGCCTCCCGCAATGCCAGCCTCATCGAGGCGTTCATGCACGAGGCCCGCGTGGTGGCTCAAGAAGTGTCGAATGAACTGCTTCATGGACAATGAACCGGCCGCTGCGGCTTACTGGGTCTTCACGGAGGTCTTTTCCGTGATTGGCGGCGACAGATTCAGCGAACCGTCCAGTTTGTAGCCGTAATCCACATTGCTGCCGTGTGCCCACACTTGTTTCAGGCCGAAGAGCGGAATGCCGCATACATCCGCGTGTATCTTGGCTTGCGCGTCTTTCCACAGGGCCAGCTGCTTGGCATCGTCCGGTTCGGTACGTGCGGCCCGTATGCTCTCATCGCCGACCGCGCAGTGCGAGAAGTTCGACATGGCAGTGGGGGAACCGATCGCCGACGCTGAGTCGAAGAACTCGGACAAGTAGGCGTCGGCGTTCGGGAAGCGGGCTGCGCCATAGAACACGATCGCACTCTGATCCTGGCGGCTGCGCGCTTGATACGTTGCGTGGTCCACCACTTCCAGCTCCAGCTTGATGCCGGACTTGGCCAACTGAGACTGGACGATTTCCATGATGGGCAATTGGGCAGAGATATTCGACACAATGGACTTGATCGCTATGCCCTTGGGGAAGCCCGCCTCGGCCAGCAAGGCCTTGGCGTGCTCGGGATCGTACTTGTAGGTGCCTGCGCTGCAATCGTGGCCCAGATAGCCTCCGGGCACCACGGAACAGCCCTTGGACGCAACGTCCTTGCCCACATAACGAATGATTTCGTCCACGTTGACCGCCACGGCGATCGCCTGGCGTACTTTCACGTTGTCCAGTGGCTTGATGTTGCGGTTGAGGTGCAAGATGCGAAATTCTGCCGGTTCAAAGATGTCGACATTTACGTCACGCTTTCGGGCCCGGTCCACCCAGCGCTGCTCACGCTTGCCCTGGATGATATCGATTTCCTGCGATGAGAAAGCCAGGTCCCGCGCGCTGTCGGAAGGGATCATACGGTAGGTAATACCGGCGATCCTAGGCTTGCCGCGGTAGTACTCGTCGTTGGCGACCAGCCTTACATACTGCTGCGTCACGTGCTCGCCAAAGGCGAAGGGACCAGTACCAATGGGCGAAGCGCCGAATTTAGTGCCCAGCTTCTCGGCCGCTGCCTTGCTGACGATATTCCCGCCGTGATAATCCGACACCCGTCCCAGGAAGCCCGAGTCCGGATACTTCAGTGTCACGCGGACGGTGTAATCATCGACCGCTTCAAATTTATCGACGCCGGCAAAGGTTGCGGCAAAGCTTGAGCGCTTCGGGTCTGCTGCGCGCTCCAGCGAATAGACTACGTCTTCGGCCTTGACCTCGCCATAGCCGCCATGAAACTTGACGCCTTTGCGCAGCTTGAACGTCCAGACAGTGCTGTCTTTCGATGTTTCCCAGCTTTCAGCCAGGTCGGCCTCGAGCTTCGTGGGATCGGCGCTCCCCGGCGGAAAGCGAACGAGGCCGTCGAACATCTGGCTGGCGACGCCCTTGTCTGCCGTTGAGGTGGCGCGATGCGGGTCCAGCGTGGCGTTATCGGCCGCGCCAGAGCTGATACGCAGCATGGGCCGCTCGGCATCCTGTGCGTGGACGGAAGATGACAAGCCAGTGCTCAAGGCCAGCACGGCCGACGTTACGATAGACAGCGTTTTTAGTTTCATGGTTGCCCCTGGTTTTAATGTGGCTGTAACGAGGGCAATCCTAGACAGGTCGTAAAGTGACGTCAAAGTCCTTTATTGAACCAGCCTATTCCTGAAGGTTATGAGATGCAGGGGAAAAAGGTGTTTGCCTACGGCGCCGCCGCCATGCGTACGGGTTAGTACTTATGCAGGCTCTTTACAAAAACTGGGGTTTTCACCAGGGAACTATCTTGCGATCAGCCGGGCTGGCGACTGAATTTCTATCCCGCCAAACGGATGTTGATACGTGCTTTATGTGAGGTCCAGACTGGAAATATATTGGCGCAGCCATGCGTGGGCTAAATCCGTTTGGTGACGTTCATGCCAGTACAGCGAGATGGACAGCGTCGGAATATTGAATGGCACGTCCAGGATCTGGACTTTTCGCGTCTTCTTTGCTTCCGCCGCTACACTGCTTGGCACGGTGGCGATCAGGTCGGATTGTTCGACCACATGAGGGCATACCATATAGCTGGAAAGCGTAACAACAACCGTACGCTTTCTGGGCTGGTCAGTGAGAAGAGATGCGATCTCCCGGCTAAAAAAGCCGGTGTGGGCAGATAAGTCGATATGGCCATGCTTCAGATACTCGTTCAGCGTCCACTTTTGTCCGAGACAGGGGTGTCCATTTCTGACGATGCACTTGGCTGGCTCGTTAAACAGGAAGCGCGTCCTTAATTCTGGAGTGGCTGCCGGAAAGTATCCGGCAATCAATTCTGCATGGTTGGTGTCCAGCATATTCAACCCATGCAAAGGCTTGGCGGGCACTACCTTCAGATGGAAATGAGGTGCGTCTTTTGTCAGCCCGGCAACCAGCTTGGGCACCATCTTGAACTGCACGTAATCCGTGGCATACAAAACCAGCGTTCGATGCGAGTAAAGGGGATGGAACTCTTCTTCAACCGAGGTGTGGGCGGACCATTTATCGAGCAAAGGCTTCATGTCCTGGTGCAACTCGATGGCTTTCTGCGTCGGTATCCATACAGACCCCTCCCGGCTCAGCAATGGATCATGGAACAGCGTCCTTAGACGTGCCAACGCAGCGCTCATTGAGGGCTGAGTAAGTCCGACCCTGTCGGCGGCTTTGGAGACGCTTTTGGTTTGCATTAATGCATCGAATTGAATCAATAGATTCAGGTCTGGTTTCGCCACGATGCCATGTATTCCTATAAACAGCCCGGTCTGTTTTCTTCGCGCCAGCCTTAGTTGCCGTGGGCGATGACCCCATGCTTGCGCGCTGGGCTCCAATTCTAATATCGATATAGTCAATTAAACAATAGATATGATCTATATATATCGTGTCATTTATCCGTATTATTTTCACCATGCAGCGTGACAACCCCACACCTGAGGCCAAACCGATGACGAAATTTCCCGCTAAGAATTTTATGGCCGTCGCGTTCAGCGCGGCCTCGTTGGCCATTACGGCGCCGGCCCTGGCGGCATGGCCCCACGACCAGGTCATAAAAATGGTGGTTCCCTTTGCCGCGGGCGGGTCAACGGACCTCGTCGCACGAAAGCTGGCGGAAGGCGTTGCCAAAGAGTTGAAGGCCAACGTGATCGTAGAGAACAAGGCGGGCGCCGGAGGGACTATCGGGACTGCCTATGTCGCCAGGCAGCCTGCGGACGGCTATACCATCCTGATGGGTACCGTAAGTACGAACGCTTCGGCATCCTGTGTCTACTCGTCGCTGGCCTACGACCCGGTGAAAGATTTCACGCCCTTGGCGGTCGTGGCAACGATTCCCAACGTGCTCGATGTGAATCAGTCCGTGCCGGCCAACACTCTGAAGGAATTTGTCGATCTGGTGAAACAGCATCCGGAAAAGTACTCCTTCGCATCCAACGGGGTAGGGACGTCGAATCATCTTGCTGCTGAACTATTCCTGTCGACCGCGGGCATTACGATGATCCACGCCCCCTACAGGGGTTCGGGACCGGCCATGATCGATCTGGTTGGCGGACAGGTGGATGCAATGATGGATGTGGTGATGACCTCGTATCCCTATATCAAGGACAAGAAGCTGAAGGCTCTGGCCGTGACGTCCAGCACACGCTCGCCGTTGCTGCCCGATGTCCCTACCGTTGCAGAGCAGGGTTACCCCGGCTTCGAGGCCATGGTCTGGTTCGGTGTATTCGGCCCGGCTAACTTGCCTGCGGACATCACTGAACGGCTCGGCAAGGCGTTGGCCGCGACGATCAACCACGGTCCTTTGAAGCAATATTTGTTGGACCAGGGTGCCGAGCCCTCGAATATCGTCGGTGATGAGTTCAAGGCCATGGTAAGTAGCGAGGTTGCGAAATGGTGCGGCGTCACCAAGCGAGCAAACATCAAGCTTCATTAACTAATACCCACAAATAATGCTCAATTGGTCCTGCGCCACGGCGCAGGACCGGCGGAGCATATTGTCAGGAACTCACATGTATCGCATAGGTATTGACGTAGGTGGAACCTTCACCGATCTTTCGATGATCAGCGAGGACGGCGAGGTATCGTTCTATAAGACGCCGTCGACTCCCCACGACCCGTCGGAAGCCATTATTTCCGGCATGGCGGAAATGCTGCAAGAGCAGCACGTATCGCCGTCCGAGGTTACACATATTGGCCATGGCACGACGGTGGCGACTAATCTGATTATCGAGCGGAAAGGGGCCGCGGTCGGCCTGATCACCACCCGCGGCTTCCGGGACATTCTGGAAATAGGAAGACAGGTTCGTCCCCATTTGTACGACTACAACGTCCAAAAGCCTGACGTGCTGGTCCCGCGCGAACTGCGCATGGAAGTCTCCGAGCGCATGGATTCGGACGGAAATGTACTGCAGGTTCTGGACGAGGATGAGGTCAGACTGGCAGCCCGTTTCCTGGCGGAAAAAAAAGTCGGGGCGGTCACGATTTGTTTTCTCCATGCCTATAAGAATTCGGACCACGAGCGGCGGGCCAAAGAGCTTGTGCTCGAGATCATGCCAGAGGCGTACATCAGCCTGTCCAGCGACATTCTGCCGGAGTTCCGTGAGTACGAGCGTTTGTCCACTACGGTGCTCAACGCCACGATAGGTCCGAAGATGTCCCGCTATCTGGACCGTTTCCTGTCGCGCGCCACCGAATTGGGTATTGCCAATGAACCTAGAACGGTACATTCGAACGGCGGTCTGATGTCGATGGAGTCGGTGCGCAACTATCCTGTGCGTACCTGCTTATCGGGGCCGGCCGCCGGCGTAGTAGGCGCGGCGATTATTGGCGCCGCCATTGGCCACCCCGATCTGGTGACGTTCGACGTGGGAGGTACAAGTACCGATGTCTCGCTGATCCAGCAGGGTCGCGCCGTCTTTACGTCGCACCGGAATGTCGCCGGCTATCCGGTGAAAACTCCTATGGTGGACATTCATGTCATTGGCGCAGGGGGCGGAAGCATCGCGTGGCGTGATGATGCGGGGGCGCTGAAAGTCGGTCCCCACAGTGCGGGTGCCGTACCTGGCCCGGTAGCATACGGGCGCGGTGGGCAGGAGCCTACCATCACGGATGCCGAGGTCACCCTGCAGCGCCTGAACCCGCACACGCTATTGCGCGGCAAAATGCCGGTGTTTGCGGCGGAGGCGAAGGAGATCATCCGCAAGCAAGTGGCCGAGCCCCTGTCGCTGTCCATCGAAGAGGCGGCCGAGGGCATCCTGCGAATCGCAACGGCCAATATGAGTCGCGCCATCCGATCCGTGTCGACCGAGAAAGGCTACAACCTCAGCAAGTTTGCCCTGTTCGCCTACGGCGGTGCGGGACCTCTGCATGCCGTGGAGGTGGCCGAAGAATGCGGCATTCCGATCGTCATTGTGCCGCAGGAGCCCGGCACCATGTGCGCGCGGGGAGTATTACTGGCCGATATTTCCTTTGACTTTGTGAAGAGCGACATCAGTGTCGCTTCGGAAGAGTTGTGGGATAGAGTCATGGCGTCGTTTTCCGGCCTCGAAGCACAGGCGAATGACTGGCTGGACTCTGAAAACATCGACGCCCAGCACCGGGTCCTTCGCCTTTCCATCGATGCGCGGTATGAGGGCCAGAATTTCGAAATCCAGGTTCCCTTCCCTGACGGCACGCACCCAAGCTACGAGTATTTCCTGGAAGAGTTCCAGCGGATTCACCAACGCGAATACGGCTATAAGCTGCCGACGCGCAAGATACACATCATCAACCTGCGTTTGCAGGCAGTCGGCCGGGTGATCAAGGTGTCCTTGTCCGAGCGGAAGGTGGATACCACCCTGGCCGACGCGTATCTCCACAGTCGGCAGGTGTATATCAACCGGGAACACGGGTGGATCGAGGCCAAGGTCTATGACCGGTCCTTGATGCCTTCGGATGTCATTGTCGATGGCCCGGCGGTACTCGAGGAAATGAGTTCCACGACGCTCATAGGCGTCGGTCACAAAGCTGAAATCGACGCTTATGGAAATTTGATCATACGACTGAGGGCAAGCGGCGATGAGTAAGAGCACAGAACTGAAGATCGCCGATCCTATCGGCATGGAAGTATTCTGCAATCGTCTTCTGACGATTACGGAAGACATGAACAATACGCTGATCCGCTCGTCGTTCTCGACCAATATCAAAGAGCGCAAGGATTGCTCGGTCGCCCTGTTCGATGTGCAAGGCAGGCTCGTGGCGCAGGGAACGCAAATTCCCTTGCATCTGGGCTCGCTCAACGGCGCGATAGAGTCGGTGTTGAAAGACTTCCCGGTAGCGGACATCAAAGAGGGCGATGTGTTCATCTGCAATGACCCCTATTTGTCCAATGGCAGCCATTTGCCGGACATCAATATCGTTACTCCCGTCTTCTGGCAGGGCGAACTCAGCTTCTTCACGGCCAACATTGCCCACCATTCCGATGTCGGCGGCACGGTGCCGGGTTCGATCGCCGGCGGATCGAAGTCCATCTTCGAGGAAGGCATCCGGATTCCCGCGTGCCGCATCGTGTCGGGGCATACACTGAACGAAGATCTGCTGCGCATCATTT
Organism: Orrella sp.; assembly: GCA_036675955.1. GTDB lineage: Bacteria > Pseudomonadota > Gammaproteobacteria > Burkholderiales > Burkholderiaceae_B > Pollutimonas. Next base: position 33,869 of record JAKFDW010000344.1, read on the forward strand.
GCAACAATACGCGCGATCCCGAAGAGCGGCGGCTGGACCTGAACGTGCAGATCGGAACCAACGCGCGCGGCGCGCAAGCCCTGACGTCGCTGATCGAGCAGATGGGCATACAGACCGTAAAACGGTCGATCGACGATTTCATCACCTACACCCAGCGCCGGGTGATGAACCGGATTGAAGAACTCAAGCCAGGGACCTACCGCTACAAGTCGTATATGGACGACGACGGCCTGGGCGGCGGCGACCCCGTGGCCATCTGCGTGGCCCTTACCGTCGAAGGCGGCGGCCTGCATTTCGACTTCACGGGATCCAGCGGGCAGGCGCGCGGCGCCATGAACTTGCCGCTCAGCGCGATGAAGGCGTCTGTCTACTATGCCGTCAAGGCCATCCTGGATCCCGACATAGCGCCTAATGCCGGGCTGTTTGCGCCCATCAGCATCCATGCACCCCTGGGCACGATCACGAATCCCCGGCCGCCAGCAGCGGTCGGTGCCCGCAGTATCACGGCGCAGAAAGTGGCCGGTGCGATATTTGGCGCATTCCAGGGCTTATTGCCTGCTGAAAAAATCATGGCGGCCAGCAATGACTGTTGCCCTGCAATCGTCTTCTCGGGCAACTGGGGGACGCGCGAAGGGGATTTTGTTTATCTTGAAACATTGGGTGGCGGAAGCGGCGCGCGATTCAATAAGGACGGCATGGACGCAGTGCACGTGCACATGACGAATACGTCCAACCTTCCCATCGAAGCGCTTGAAAACGAATACCCCTTGCTGGTGGATGAGTACGCGCTCATTCCCGACTCGGGTGGCGCAGGGTTCCGGCGCGGCGGATTGGGTATTGCCAAGCAGATTCGGGCACGGGCCGAAGGCATCACATTTTCAGCGCGTTCGGATAATCACGTAATTGGCCGCGCTTTGGGTGTCGAATCGGGCGGAGATGGACGCCAAGCCAAGCTGATCAAGGACTTCGGTACGCCGCAAGAGCAAGAACTGTTTTCGAAGACGGCCAACATGCCACTCGAAAAGTCCGCAAGCGTCCGTATTGAAACGTCTGGAGGGGGCGGCTTTGGCGCGCCTGAAAGCCGGTCCCGTGAGTTGGTGGAGCAAGATGTGCGGAATGGGAAGGTATCGCTGGAGCGAGCTCAGCGTGATTTCGGATATGCGAGCGACGTAATGTAAACCGAACACTGTCGCTATGAAGCTAGCCTTTCGCCGCCACAACCTGACCCGCAGCCTCGGCAGCGACCCGGGCCAGCTTATATGATTCGTTCAACACCCTGGTGGCGTAGCCTTTTGCGTTGCCCGAGTATTTTCCCAGCGCTTTGTTAAGGCTTCCGCCGGCCTTTTCCAGGTACTCTTCCAGAACATCAGCCCCCACCCGAATGTTCACTTCGGGATCGAAGAGCGATTCGGATGGGTGCAACTTCTCGGGGTGCCATCGGCGAACGACTTGCATCAGGCCTTGGGCGCCATACCGGCTTTGCACTTTTGCACGCAATGAGCTTTCTTTTTGCATCATGGCGATGAGGAGCTCTGGAGACATCCCGTCGCGCTTGCTTGCCTCTTTCCAGGCGAGCTCGACGTATTTGCGGATTGCCGATTCACTTCGACGAAACTTCGCGGCCAGATACTCTGTTTGCGCTTGTATCTTCGCTTCCGTTTCAACGCTCATCAAGCGTATGTGCTCCATGGACTTGAATGGCGCACTCGGCGTTGTCAGGGCGTCGGGTTCCAAAGAAGGCATTTGCAATGCGACTTGCTCGGTCGAGGATTGCCATTCTTGCTCGTTGAGTTCACCGGCCAGCGAACCAGGTGGGACGAGGGCGCCCGCCGCCAGGACAAGTGCGGCGGCAAGTAGGCGGTTGCTTCGGTTGAAAGTGAAGACTTTTGCTAAGGAAAGGATATTCTCAAATTGCTTAATGAAGGTCATTGGTCCGGTGCCGCCACAGCTGGCGCAGGAACGCAGAATCGGTTCCCGGCTGTACAAGCTTGCCGTTCTCGATGGGGTCTGACGCTGGCGGCAATCGGTTCCTCGTAGCACGAGGACGCCGATCAGTGGCTGTGTTGCGGTGTGTATTATTGATGTGC
>JAKFDW010000345.1:0-2289 GCA_036675955.1 Orrella sp.
GTAGCAGGTATTCTAGCCATAGACTCATTATAATTGGCTGTTCATGTTTTTCGGATTTTCTGTAATGACCACTCCCAAGCACGCCAAAGTTCTTATCCTGGGTTCAGGACCAGCCGGCTACAGCGCCGCCGTATACGCGGCTCGCGCAAACTTGAAACCGGTACTGATCACCGGATTGGAACAAGGGGGTCAACTCATGACGACCACCGACGTCGACAACTGGCCCGCCGATGCGCAGGGAGTACAGGGTCCCGATCTGATGCAGCGCTTTCAGGCGCATGCAGAACGTTTCAACACCGAGATGGTATTCGATCATATCGCCAGCGTCGATCTTTCAAAGCGCCCTTTCACCCTTACTGGCGACACCGATGCGCAGTATACCTGCGACGCCTTGATCATCGCCACGGGGGCTTCGGCGCAGTATCTGGGCCTGCCCACCGAGCAAAGCTTCATGGGCCGCGGCGTATCCGGCTGCGCCACGTGCGACGGCTTTTTCTATAAAAACCAAGATGTTATCGTTGTCGGCGGCGGCAATACAGCGGTCGAAGAGGCCTTGTATCTGTCGAATATCTGCCGTACTGTAACCTTGGTTCACCGTCGCGACAAGTTCCGCTCCGAGCCCATTCTCCTCGACAAACTGATGGAGAAGGTTGCCACCGGTAACATGAAACTCAAGCTTTTTTACGAACTTGACGAGGTCCTGGGCGATCAATCGGGCGTAACCGGTGTCCGGCTGCGGAATAATCAAGCCAATACCACCGAAGAACTCGCCGTTACCGGCGTATTCATCGCCATTGGCCACAAGCCCAACACCGGCCTGTTCGAAGGCCAGCTCGCGATGGAAAACGGATACATCATCACCAAAGGCGGCCTGAACGGAATGGCAACAATGACCTCCGTCCCGGGCGTATTCGCCGCCGGCGACGTGCAAGATCATGTTTATCGCCAAGCCATCACCAGTGCCGGCACCGGCTGCATGGCCGCCCTGGATGCACAACGATGGCTGGAGAATGCGGGCGACTAAAGGCGGGCGCAAAGGCGGGCACCCGCAAACGCTCGCCGACTTGAAGCGCCTGCGCAAAGAAGCCGAAGCCGCCGCGGCTCAAGCCGTTACCGCTGCAAGCAGAAAGGAAGCGGCTCGCGTTGACAAGTCCGCGCGCGGAAAAACATCCACGCCTGCAAAAACAGGTGCCCGCGCCGCGAAGCACAGTGGCGGCGCCGCAGCCTTCGGCCTGGATGAACAAGACAAGGCCCTCTTCCGGCGCGCCGTCAAAAGCGTACAGGCAATAAAAGATACCCAGCGGGCCATTCTGCCTCCGGTCGCCGCGGCTTCGGTCGCAATATTGCGCGAGCGCCGACAGCGTGCCACGGGTGAAGACCCAGTGCGACTGCCCCGGGAATCCGACCACTACAGCCCCGCCGGGATAGACCAGGGAGACACCAGTTTTGTACGGCGCGGCTACGGACCCGACCTGATCATCGGCTTGAAGCGGGGCAAGTGGATGATAGACGCCAGCCTGGATCTGCACGGCAATACCACAACCGAGGCCCACGAGAGGCTGGACCGCTTTCTGCAATCGTGCCTGGAACACCATATAAGATGTGTGCGCATCGTGCATGGCAAAGGCTATGGCTCCAAAGACGGTGAACCCGTCCTGCGGCAGACCGTCAGGCGCTGGCTTAGCCAGATGACCGATGTGCTGGCTTACATTGAATGTGCCGAGCAGGACGGCGGCGCTGGCGCGGTACAAGTTTTATTGCGCGGCACGCAAGCGCCTTCGCCATAAGAAACCATTGGAATAGAACATGAGCTGGCTTTACCTTGCTATTGCAATCAGCGCAGAAATTGTCGCGACCACCGCCTTGAAAGCGTCGGACGGCTTCTCGCGCCTGTATCCGGCGTTGCTTACTGTCGCGGGATACCTGGTGTCCTTTTATTTTCTGGCATTGACCTTGCGGGTAATCCCCGTGGGCGTGGCGTACGCAATATGGTCGGGAGCGGGCATCGTCGCGATTTCGCTTATTGGTTATGTCATGTTCAAGCAGACACTGGACACGGCTGCCTTGGTCGGCATAGGGTTGATCGTAGCCGGCGTACTGGTGCTGAACATTTTCTCGAAATCGGCCATGCACTGACGCGGCCATGCGTTGATCGCCGCGTCTCGAAAAACGACAAAGGTCGACAATTATGTTGTCGACCTTTGTACTTTTATATTTTTTATGGGACCTGCAACTTTCTTATGTACCGATTTATCGGCTTGCCCATGCAGGGCTTTGTCTCCTCACCTG
>JAKFDW010000346.1:0-1872 GCA_036675955.1 Orrella sp.
AGGCCTGAGCGCCCCGGCCATCCACAGCAAGGTCGGCCTGCGCGCCAGCATCACCGGCGAGATCGTGCTCGACGAAGTGTTCTGCCCCGAAGAAAACACCTTCCCCGACGTGCGCGGCCTCAAAGGCCCGTTCACCTGCCTGAACAGCGCACGCTACGGCATCGCCTGGGGCGCGCTCGGCGCGGCCGAAGACTGCTACTTCCGCGCCCGCCAGTACGTGCTGGACCGCCAGCAGTTCGGCCGCCCGCTGGCCGCCAACCAGCTGATCCAGAAAAAACTGGCCGACATGCTCACCGAAATCAGCCTCGGCCTGCAGGGCTGCCTGCGCCTGGGCCGCATGAAAGACGAAGGGACTGCCGCCGTGGAGATCACCAGCATCCTCAAGCGCAACAGCTGCGGCAAGGCGCTCGACATTGCCCGCATGGCGCGCGACATGATGGGCGGCAACGGCATCAGCGACGAATTCGGCGTGGCGCGCCACCTGGTGAACCTGGAGGTGGTGAACACCTACGAAGGCACGCACGATGTGCATGCGCTGATTCTGGGGCGGGCGATTACTGGGATTGCGGCGTTTGCGAATTGATTGGGTTTGCGATCATCAACAAGAAGGGCTGCCATTGGCAGCCCTTCTTGTTGGTATTGAACTCAAAAATCTTGGGGTCCCTATTACCTCAAAGATCTTTGCCACGACCTCTTTTATCGCCCTGCAACAAGACGCGATCAGCCTTGGTACTGAAGTCCAATGTTGAGCGATCAAGCGTACCAGAATACTTCATGTATAGCATTTGGATACCACCCTTTCCGGACCAGAGGTAAACAGTTTGCGGGTATTTAGCTCCCATTCTATTTTGCACAATTGAATGAGTAACCCTGGTCGGTTCCCCGAACTTTTGGATCAACTCAGGTGCGACATCATCAAACGCATCGGGCGACAGAGTAAGCGCGATTCGCTGAACGATCCCTTTGGGACTTATAACCAAGTTCATCGAGGCTGGTTCATGGGCTATTGTCACCTCCCCATTACAAACCTGCACACCCTCATATCCCTCCCCACAACTAACACCCAAGCGCCTATAAATATCATCTGGTGTTGCAAAAGCGCCGACAACCACACCCTTGAAGTCAAATGCCCAGCATTGACTCGATAGAAAAAAGACGGCATACACAAGAGCAACGCGCATAAAAACTCCTCAGCGATTAGGTCAGCGATCAACTTGATCTTTTAAGAACCGAAAGTTAAGTGGACATTTTTGCGAATGTAAGTTCTGCTTCAAACCTTGCCCGGTGCCAAGGGCACAGGGCATTGAGTCAGGTCCTGCCTTTTGCCCAGCCAAGCCTTTATTTGAAAACGGTTTGCATGATAGGGCGACCGGTCAAGCGAAGGTACTGGAGTCGTATAAAAATGCCGAGCGTTCGGCAAACATGACGATCCGCTCTGCACAAACCCCAGGCCGAGCTTGAAGCAGGAAGTGCGGCCCATCGATTCTGGCGACCTGAATTTCAGGCAACACGCGCTGCATATCGGCCAGTGCCGCAGCCGGCACCACCCGATCGCGGGTCGCTTGAAGGTACAGCACAGGCATCCGAATCTCGGCCAACTGGCTGTGCACATCCACCAACAACACCTCACGGGCACGCTTCCTCAGAACGGAAACTGAACACTTGTCCATGGCCTGCCGGATGCGCTCAACCCACGGAGCATTGGCCTCAGCCCCCAGCAAGCAGCGCGAAAGAAGGCCCATCGGCGCGGCGCGCACCGGCGCCACACGTGTGAGCCCCAGCAATGGTCTGAGGATCGGCCTGGGGTTTCGCGCAAACGTGGCACACAACACCACGCCGATCAGCCCGGCAGGCCGGGTCGCAGCCACTTGA
>JAKFDW010000347.1:0-2639 GCA_036675955.1 Orrella sp.
AGGAACACATCGAAGAACAGGCGGAGTGGTTCACGGATATGTTCTATAACGGCTTGACGCCCGAAGAGGCCGCCCGGGAAGCGCTCAATTGAGCCCCAGGCAAAGTGGCACGCTGGTCTATTCCACCGAGTCAGGAAGGATGTGCCCGGCATGTTCAAAGCCGGTGGCGCAGTGTTCATGCAAGGCTCAGGACGCCATTCCCGTCTCTGACGGTATTGTGCGCGTTTCATTCGAAACCAAAGGACGCCGAGGCAAAGGCGTCACGGTGATCAAGGGCATCCCATTGGGGGCGGTCGAAATGGCCGCCCTTGCCAAGCAGCTGAAGGCGTCTTGCGGTTCAGGTGGTACGGCCAAAGATGGCGTAATCGAGATACAAGGCGATCACCGCGAACTGGTGGAACAAAAACTCGCCGCGCGCTGGACCGTCAAGCGTTCGGGCGGCCGCTAGACCATTCCGGCATCGACGCGCTTTACGGCCGACGTGAAATGCTTCTTGCAAACCAGACGCCCAACGCGGGCAGGGCGATCATGCTGGCAATGAATGCCGCAGTAACGCCGTACTCGTCGATCAGCACTGAAATCGCGCCGATGCCCAGCGATTGACCCAGGAACAGGCTGCAGGCAAACAGGGACACAGCGGTTCCGCGCGTGGCTGGCGCCATTTGCGTGGCGTTGGCCTGCAAGGTGTTGTGCATCATGTAAAAGCCCAGGCCGGATATCAGGCACGAGGGTATCGCCCATGCCCAGTGGGAGCCGAAAGCCAGCATGGCGAATCCGATACCCATCAGCGCGCCGCCATTCAGCGCCAGTCCTCGTTCGCCGAAACGGGCCAGCAGCCGGCGCGCGAAGAAGGTGTATGCCAGGCCGCCGGCTCCATACAGGGCTACGATGGCCCCGGCGGCCGTCAGCGACAGCGCGAAGCGATTATGAAGATAAGTCGGTATGAAAACCAAAGCGCTGAATACAAGACCTCCCTCGATCAGCGCGATCAGCAATATGCGGCGCGCCCAAGGGATTTGCAGCACATTGCCCATTTGCTTGAGAAAGCTTTGCCTGTCTGGATTGACCGGCTCTCTGGGCGGAAGAGATCGCAAAAGCATGAATGCCACGGCGCCAAAAAGCAGGGCCAGGACGCCGAAAGCGGCTTGCCAGTTCAGCAGATCCGCAAATAGTCCCCCCGCCCATTGCCCGCAGATCATGCCAAGAATGGTCGCCGACATGAATTTCGCCAGTACGCCCTGGCGTTCGGCGTAAGGGACAGAATCGCCTATGTAGGCCATGCTCAGCGGGATGATCCCGGCCGTCGCCGCGCCGGCCATGCCGCGCAAGATAACGATGGCCGACATGGACGGCGCGAACACCAAAGCCAGATTCAAAAGCGCGGAGGCCGCCACGGCGAAACTGATGACGCGTTGTTTACCATAGCGGTCGCCCAGCGGTCCGTACACCAGTTGGAGTACGCCGTAAGCAATCACGAAAAGCGATATCGACCCCGCAGCCACACCGGTGGACACCTGGAACGATTCCGCCAGATCCGGCAGCAAGGCATCGCAAATTCGCATTCCGACCATGCTCGCGAACCCGGCGCAGGCCACGAGAAAGAAACTGTTATGCAAGGCTTGCGATTGCTGCGGTGTGGTGTTGGCCATCCCTGAACTTCCCGTGATTTCCCCAGAGCCTGCCATCTTACGTGGTTATCCCTGACAGGGTAATCCGGGGTCCCAAAATCGTAACAAACGCTGGTTATCGAGATATGACTATGTACAATTTAGAGATATATCGTGACCAGATATAAATGAACGGCATAAATGGTTTGTGCCGGGTCAACACAAGGAGAAGACTATGTCCAACGAAATGATGAAGAACTGGAACGAATACAAACCGACCAAGACGGTGTGGTTCTGGTCCGGAGTAGGCGCTGCGGCTCTGACCATGGTAGTGGGCTTTACCGCCGGCGGCTGGGTGACCAGCGGCACGGCAGCAGAGCGGACCGAGGCCTCTACCGAACTGGCGGTCGCGACATTGGCTGCCAATATTTGCACTAACCGGTTTCTGGCTGCCGCCGATGCCGATGCCAAGCTCGCTGCACTCAAGGAAACGGATTCCTGGAAACAGGACACTTTCATCGAGGAAGGTGGCTGGGTAACATTCGCCAACATGGAAGAGCCGGTCGATGGTGCCGCAGAACTCTGCGCTAACCAGTTAGTGGCTGCCACTCCGGCCGCCACAGGCAACGGGGCTTAAGCCGCGGGCTCTGCGCCAGGACGCAACCCGGGCCGGTATGGCCCGATAATGAGTAAACTAGAGGGTACTCCTCAGAAAGACTCGGTCCTGCCGCAACCCATGCCTTCAACACACGAAATTCGCCCCGAACAATCCATCGAACTGCTCAAGGCGCTGCATATTCTTACGCGCGACGGCAAGATGAACCAGGACAGCCGCCGCAAGCTCAAGCAGGTGTATCACTTGTTCCAGTTCATCGAACCTTTGCTCGCGGACTTGAAGCAAGGCCGCGAAGGGATCACGCTGGTGGATCATGGTTCGGGGAAATCGTACCTGGGTTTCATTCTGTACGACCTGTTCTTCAAGCAACTGAAAGACCAGTCCCGCCTGTACGGCATCGAAACCCGGGAAGAGCT
>JAKFDW010000348.1:0-7298 GCA_036675955.1 Orrella sp.
GGCCTTGGTCGCCGCGTTCCCGATGGCCAAGGCGGCCTTCATCTTATCAATCGTGTCAAGGGGAATGCCGGTGTCGGCCCCGCCGTACAGCCCCAGCACCGGCCCATGCAGCCCGGCGGCCACGTCCACCGGGTGTTTCGGGCTGAGCTCGCTGGCCTGCCCCACCAGCCGGCCGTACCAGGCCACGCCGGCCTTCACCGCCGGGTTGTGCGCCGCATACAGCCAGACATGGCGCCCGCCCCAGCAAAAGCCGGTCACACCCAGTTTGCGAGTGTCGCCGCCATTGGCCGCCGCCCATTTCACCGCCGCGTCCAAGTCGCCCATCACCTGCGCGTCAGGCACCTTGGACACCACCTCCGCAATCAGCTTGGCGATTTCACCGTAGCTCTGCGCGTCGCCCTGTCGCACGAACAGCTCGGGCGCGATCGCCAGATACCCGGCCTGGGCAAAGCGCCGCGCCGTGTCGGCGATGTATTCGTGCACCCCAAAAATCTCGGACAGCACCAGCACCACCGGCAAACCCGTCTTGCCCGCGGGCGCGGCACGGTAGGCGGGCATCTTGAAGCCGTTCACGTCGATCGTCACCTCGCCCGCCGTCAGGCCGTCGGTGGGCGTCTTCACCGCCGTCTGCGCCATGATGGGCATGGTCGCCGCGGCGTAACCCACGCCCAGGGCGACCTTGAGGGCGGCGCGGCGCGAAGGCTGGCCACGTTCATCGCTGACATCGAGCAAGGCCTGGCTATCGGTGATCAGATCGGTGTTGAGCATGAGGGTCTCCTGAGTGAGGGTGGGACAACAAAGCCGTCAGGGACGGCATGGTCTGGATCAAGGCGAAGGGCTTTTGGTTCGCCGACGCCTGAAAAATACCAACCAACAGGAAGGGCGGCGTGAACCAGACCGGGGTCATTCTGCGGTTTCTTGGGTGCCAGGACGGCGCTTGGGGGCACACAACTGCCCCTTCCGCTTCGGCAGCACCGGCCTGACACGCGCAGCGAACGCCCGGCGCGCGGGCAACAGGCTGGGGACGCCTGTCGACCCATTCACGCCTATTGCCTTACGCCGGTGAAAGGCCGTTCTGCAGCGATTTCCGTCAGTCGCGGCCGGGAGCTGGGTTCACGGTGCCTGGCACGAAGCAGTCATCGGCTTGCCTGGCAGCGCGGCAGCATCGATGACCCGTATCGATGGGGCTGCAGTCATCCAGCTTGGCAGGCTGCAGGTACCCGTTCAAATGGCGGTCAAATGTCAGCTGCGCGGAGGGCTGAACTCACACTGTCGACCCGTTGCTGACGGTCGCACACAGTCCACAAACCGGTCACTCCATGCGCCAGAGCCACGGTATCCAGTGAACACAAAAAAGCGCGTCCCGTGCATATAAGCTTTCTCAGTCTGCAAGCTATAGTGCAAATACCTGATTCGTTCGCGAACCTGATCCAGCAAACGTTTGGACTGCAGGGGCGTAGCAACACCCTCACGAACTTTGTCATATCCGTTATACCTGTTTATGTATCCAGCATGGCGATGTAACCCCATGAATGAAAACACAAATTTCAGATTTGAGGTGCCATGTTATCTCGTGGCTACTGTGGATATCTGGTGAAACACGAACTACATCAAAGTTAGCCCTATGAGTTTGCGCCCGATCATTGCCGAAAGAGTTGAGCGTCTTTGCGTCCAGATGGGACAGGCTCTTTACCAAGCGCAGGGAGTCGAAGAGATTCTTGCCAAGTACTATTCAATTGCCTTCAAGCTTTCTCAATCGCCAACACTCGAAGAAATCAATGAGGAATTTGAGCGAAACTTTTCACATACCGCAGGCCGTCTAGTTGGGTTACTGCGAACTGCGCGAGGCGCTGAAGATCCAGTTGCCACGCGTTTATCTGCGTTTGTCGATGAAAGGGCTTGGCTCGTACATAAGCTGCGTCGAACAGATTACCTTTCGCTTAGAGATGAGTCGGGTTTTTTGAGCGTTATGGATCGTGTGTCTCGGTTTGAGAGCGAGTGCGAACAATTAATTGAGTTGTTTCACAATCTATTGACTGAGTATTTTGTCAGTATCGGCTCTTCAAGAGAACTGATTGCGCAAGAGCAAGCAAAGGCCCTGCGGGAGATTTACGGTGAGTAACACGTGCATTGGGCTAACCCACCGCTCCAGAGGGACGCTTCGCCGCAGAGCGGCTCGCGCCCCTGAGCTAGCACGTTATGCATAGCCTGACACCGATGACATCTGAAGCTATGGATTCAGCAGAATATCCTGTTAAGGATGAGGAATCGGAGCGATCTATTCCAGCCATATGGCGGCCGACGATCCGCCAAATCGCAAGTGCTTTTGCGTGCCATGATTATCAGCTTGGGAATGGTATTTCGGGTGTTGATGCTGTGCCTTCCGATACCGCAGAAAGAATTCGCAGGTACATAGCTAACTACGGAGAAGAGTTAACCGAGTTGTCGGAAGACACTTGGAAGTCTTCGGTATGCATCTGGATGGGCAATCGGTGGGATGCGCTGGTAGATCTTTGGACGGTGGCTGAAGGCAGGAGTGATCTCGTGCTCGAACTCAATATCTACGAAGCAGGCGACGGCGGATACAAGTTCAGCGTTTACATGGTTTACGTTCCATGACGCGTGCACTGCATAACAAGTCGGCCCAGTGCGGACGGCCTTCGACCTCCGCTGACCTCCGTTAACCATCAATGACACGCTTGTTCGTTTTCGCATTGGTGTTGGTTGGCCTGAGCCTGAGCAGCTTCGCTCAGACCTGGGGCCTAGCAACCTCAACACACCCAACCAATGGCAGGCAGATAGTCTTCCGCTACGTAGACACGTTCGAAGCTGGATTTCAGCGTTCGAGCCAACCGGTTAGGATCATCTTGGCTTGGAAGTACCGATCTGAAAACGGAATGCCAATTCCGTCGGAGCGTCAGCGCATGGATGCTATGGAAGACTTGCTAGGGCCCGTGATTGAAACGGATGGCTTCGCGACTTTGGCGCTGGTGTCGACGGGTGAGAATCTACGTGAGTGGACTTACTATGCGAAGTCAGAAACAGAGTTCATGACAAAGCTAAACACGGCGCTCGCTGGTCAGCCTGCATTCCCAATCGACATTCATCTAGAAAGCGACCCCAGTTGGACCATGTACGAAAAATTCAGAGCGTGGGCGAAGAAATGAATGTGATGGTTAACAGACTGCTGCATTCGACCGCCTTCGGCGTCGGCTGAGTGGCGGCGTTAAATATCATCATGCTGGACGGGTATTACTTCTCCATCCGAGTTCTCGTACGCCACCCTGCTAAGTGCGTAACTGACCTGACACGTGGACTTGGCGAGGAACCTGACTACTCAGGCGAACCCATTGATGGCAAGGTTGCATTCTGGTCGCGAGTTAGTGAGACGAGCGGAGAACGTGGGTTCTTCTCCGAGGTCACAGACGTCATTTCGTGGCTGGAAGGCAAGAACGCCTTTATCCGTGAAGTTTTGGACTCCAAAGGATCAATTGAGGTGATCGTACAGTTGCCCGGGGACAGGAACATTGGCGACTCTTGGAATGCAGGAGCCATGTCCCGTGCGGCAGCACTTGGTGTGTCGTTGGGAGTTGAAGTATTCCCAAGTATCCGAGGCGTTACCAATGGGATTTAACATGACAATCGACACGTACCCACAACAGCAGCAGGAGGCGGTTTCGCCGCAAGTTGTTGTGGTCCGGTCATCTTCGCGTAATATGGCAGATGTGGTTTTGCATGGATGAGCCAATTCTATTGGGTGGTTTCTCAAATTTCAGACTGACAGAGTTTCGTTACCACGTTTCTGTCGATCCCTACGACGAGAGCTTCATCGAAATGATTGCCTCAAGTTCAGGGAATACTCGCCATCTCAGGTTTGCACAGCCTCGCAGACTCAAAGTAGACGAAGGCTTTGAGGGGTGTCTTTCTGGAATGGTGATCAAGGATATTACTTCGAGACAATGGGGCGGCATTGGCGTCGAAGTCGGCAATTTAGAGCAGGACCCTGGGCTAACATTCATAGCCAAGAGTATGGAAGTGCTGAATGACCAAGCAGCCACATAACAGGCTGCGCGTCACGGACGTGCAGCAGCAGAATGCCGCTTCGCGGCGCTTGCTGCGCGCCGGACAGCGCCAACGTTGACTGTCTGCTTCACCGCTTGAGCAGCGACTGTTCATGGCCGAAAGCGCAGGTTGGCCGCCGCGCTCAATCGCAGTCACCCGTGCACGTGGACTGCGCTTTTTGAAGTTGACTCAGCACAATATTCCGGAGCCTCACAAGCGCATGCTCTGGGAACCACCAACACTCGCGGCGAAGGCGCCTCCTGCAGTTGTGGGTCCGTATCGATTGAAAAGTTAACCTGCATCGTTGAAGGCATTCAGTACCGGAGCGTACCCTTCCGCCTCTGCCACGTCACAGGGGGTTCTGCCGGTAGAGTTTTGAATGTCGGCTCGGGCTCCGCGCTGCAACAAGGTCCGGACTGCTGCATGTTGCCGCGAGGAGACTGCCTCGTGAAGCGGCGTGGCGCCTTGGAAATCCGCAGCGTCTATATCAGCTCCAGCGGCAAGAAGCACGTCGATTCCAGCGACATCACCCAGCGCAGCCATCCAATGCAACGGCGTCCGCCCAGAGGCTCCGCGACTCGTAACGCTCATTACTTGAACTCCGCTGAATTCGGTCAGCGCAGCGGCGTCATCTAGAACTTCGGCCAGTGTCAGCATGTGGGTTAACGAGGAAGCTCAGCGAATGCCGAAGGCGTCCGCTGGAGCGAAAGGTTAAACAGCACTCGAAGCCTCCTTTACCTCAATGATCGAACCTATCGGGCAAAGCTCCGAGCAGATTTCCGCGTCTTCCTCGTTGTGCTCCCCGCAAACAAGAGCGACAAGGGACTCGCCGACCGAAACGCGATCAAGGTATTCAATGGATCGAACAGGCAAATCCCAAAACAATCCGCCATCAAGCCAGACAAGTGCGGACATTCCGGCTTGCACTGTCCCCTCTGCGATCTTTCCAGCGATCACGAGTTCGCCACGCTGGGGCAGCCGGAACACTTCGCGGACCTCGAACTTTGCCATTGCGGTTTAACGAGGCTGTGCAAAAACCCCAAGTCCAGCCGCAGGCTGGCGCATGGGTTCAGTTTTCTGGATCGCCATGGTGTGGGTCCCTCCTAATGTCGTTCTCGATTGATAGACCCATCTGATCAGGCCTCTGGCGCTCATTCTGGCACCGAACACGACCCCTATCCCGCCCGCTATTTCTTCAGGTCGCACCTGGCCAGTTTTTCGATGTTGTGCACCATGCAACACAACCTCCACTGTGTGCCCACCTTCTTGCTCCCGCGCAGCGTGAACCGGCTCAAACGCTTGTTGTGCCGTATGTTGCCAAACACCGGCTCGACCGTGCCGTTGCGCTGGCTGTAGCGCCGTCTTCCCTCGGGACCGTCAGCAACGGGTCGGGAGCGCTACTTCGCCCCGTGCGAAACCGGTACTTCACCCAGGGCTTGGTGCCATCCATTTGCGAGTACCCGGTCTTGGTAGTGAAGCGGTCGCTTGCGTGGTCGATCACTGAATGACCGCTGACGACCCTCGCTACTGTTCGTCACCGCCGCCCCCGTGTGACTCAGATCAGCCTGGACCGGCATCGCGCTACAGATGGTCACTGCGGACCCTATCCAGATGGTGGGCACCATCAGTCATCGTTCTTTTCAGATTTCAAGGCTGCCAACAGGCGATTGACGACCTCTGCTTCTGCAGAGCCTTCGTCGGAGCCCTCACGAAAGACGGCGCAACTTGCCGTGTTGGCGCCAGAGACACTGCGGTAGACAGCTACAACACTGCCCGGCCCAGCACCGGTATGTCCACACAATGTCATTCCCCCGTCGACTGCACCTTGCATCAGACCGAGTGCATACCCAGGAGATGCCCAGGGGCGCCCAGGAATTGGTCCGCCGAGGGCGCGCGCTGTTTGCATCTCCTGAAGCAGCGATTCAGGCAGGACATGCCCGGCCAGCAAGTGGTCCAGAAAAAGAGCCGCGGTTGAAAGTGGGCCAACAAGCAGGCCGTGATAAACCCATCCCGGGTCATAGGTGGATGCGGCACAAAGGCATACATCGGCCAAGTCAGCTCGCACCCTTGCAACACGAGCTCCCGACAAACTGAGAGGCGCAAGTTGCTGCATCAGCGCTTCTTCAAGGCTCAGATTGGTCACGCGTTCGATAAGTCTCACTACGTACATGTAGCCGACATTCGAGTATCGCCAGTCGACTCCGGGCACAGAGCGCAGCTGTGAGGCATTGAGGCGGTCTAGCATTTCATCCGCTGTCCAGGGCGCTTCGCCTTGAGCGACCGCAGTGTGGTATTCAGCCAGCTCGCCATAGTCTGCAAGCCCTGCCTCGTGTCTAAGCAGTTGACGCAATGTGAACGGACCATCAGGGACCACGTCATCAAGCCTGACCAAAGCGTCACGCACCAATGACAGTGCTGCTGCCGATATCACTGTCTTCGTAAAGCTCCACCAGGGAACAATCGCCTCATGCTCCTTGTGCTGCACTGGCGAACCGTTCGATACGAGAAAGAAAGACATTGCGGAGTGCACAAGATGAGGTGGGCGACCTAGGGAAATGAAGGTCCGCTGGTTGGCCGATGGTACCCACTCGCGCAGGCGGGTCGAGCGCCAGCAATCAGCCGTCACCTGACCCTGGTTGCGTCCGAATGAGCTACCGATCCTGGTCGGCAGGCGTCATATCCACCCCAAACGACCCGTTCAGAAGATGGGGTTCAGCCCGCCTGAAAAAGGCGACTGCCTCGCTCAGTGCGCCTGATCCCAGTTCGCCCCCATCCCCACCTCCGCCAGCAGCGGCACCTTGAGTTCGGCCACGCCGGCCATCAGGCGCGGGATTTCGGTCTTGAGCCAGTCCACTTCCACCTCGGGCACTTCGAACACCAGTTCGTCGTGCACCTGCATGATCATCTTGGTGGCCCGGCCCTGCTTGTCCAGCGCGTGCTGCACCGCCACCATGGCCAGCTTGATGAGGTCGGCCGCGGTGCCTTGCATGGGGGCGTTGATGGCCTGGCGCTTCAGCGCGGCGAGCTTGGCGCCCTTGGCGTTCTTGATCTCGGGCAGCACCAGCTTGCGGCCGAACACGGTTTCGACGAAGCCGTTCTGTTTGGCCAGGGCGCGGGTTTCGTCCATGTACTGTTTGACGCCCGAGAAGCGCGCGAAGTAGCGGTCGATGTAGGTCTTGGCCGCCGTGTTGTCGATGCCCAGCGACTTGGCCAGGCCGAAGGTGCCCATGCCGTAG